>JANMII010000318.1:0-3309 GCA_031375665.1 Hyphomicrobium sp. | reverse complement strand
GCCCGATCCAGACAGCAACACTTGGCGCACCAACAGCGCGTGCCCCAACACTCGACCAGATCGCCATGCTCGGCGCCGCCGATGTCGAACGCCAACAGCCAGTCCTCCAGCCGGTTCTCCAGCTTGGCACTGAGCGCGGACCCGCAAGAAGCCAAGGACTGGCGCCCTCATCACTCCAGGCTCAGGCCGCAACGCTAACGCCGCCGCAGCGGGTCGCATCACCTGCGGTCAACCGCAATTCCGCGACCCTGCCTGCTCCCCGACCGACGAAACCTGCATCAGGCCGCATCGATGTTCAGATCGGCGCCTATGACACCGTTGAATTGGCGAAAAAAGCACTCGCCAACGTCAAGGCGCGGGCGGCGACCGTACTGGCACGCGCCAATGCGATCACGATCCCGGTCGATAAATCTGGCCGCACACTCTATCGCGCGCGCTTCTCCGGCTTCGATGCATCGTCGGCGGCATCGGCTTGCACAGAACTTCGCCGCCAGGCCATCGACTGCTTCGTGCTCGCAGCACAATAGCGGCGCTCCACGTCACCTGCTTGTGAAGCCCACCACGCGCTGTGATAATCTCTAGTCCGAACTCACTTCGATTGGAGCCACCGATGTCCCCGCCCGTTGCCACGACCGCGTTTCCAAAACTGGTCAGCTTTCAAGGCACGCTGCCCGCGCCCGAGCATTTTCGACCGCCCGCGGAACGCATCATCGACGGCGATCCAGCCCAGCAATCCCAGAACCTGTTTTCAAGTTCGGATGGGCGCTTTCACAGCGGCATCTGGCACGCCGAATGCGGCACCTGGAAAGTTGTGTTCACCGAAAGCGAGTTCTGCCATTTGCTCGAAGGCGTCATCGTGGTGCGCGGCGACGATGGTTCGGTTGCAACCTTTAAGGCTGGCGATGCTTTCGTTTCGCCAGCAGGCTTCACTGGCACCTGGGAAATTGTTTCGCCAGCGAAAAAATACTACGCGTTCTACGAATAGCAGCAGCCGTCGTTGCCTTGTCGCAGCTTGTGGGCGTCAGGAGCTATCGCCCACCACCTGCCAGCCCACCACCCGCCAGCCCACCACTCGAAAGCCCGCCACCCGAAACCCCGCCACCCGAAAGCAGCGTGTAGTTGCCGCCCGTCGCTGTTGTGTCGGTCGTGCGTGTGCGCTCGGTTGCAAACCGCATCAGATAGTTCGGTCCACCAGCCTTCGGACCGGTTCCCGACAATCCTTCGCCGCCAAACGGTTGGACGCCAACCACGGCACCAATCTGGTTGCGATTGACATAGAGATTGCCAACACGGGCATGTTCGGCAACGAAATCGGCGACGCTCTCAATCCGGCTGTGGAGCCCAAGCGTCAGGCCAAAACCAGTGGCGTTCAAGGCATCGATGACCCGATCGAGATGACCGCGCTCGTAGCGAATTAAATGCAGCACGGGGCCAAACACTTCTGCGCTGAGCCGCGATAGGCGATCCAATTCATAGAGCGCCGGCGTCACGAACGTCCCGGCCCGGCACGCTTCCGGCATGGCCAAATCCACGAGTTCACGCGCCTCGCGCTGCATTTTCACTTTGTGGCTTTCAAGCGCGTCTTGCGCGGCCTCATCGATCACTGGGCCAATGTCGGTGGCGTAGTCGAGTGGATCGCCGACATCGAGGGCCTCAACGGCACCGACCAACATGGCGCGCAGGCGGGGTGCTGCGTCCTCTTGGACAAATAACACGCGCGCCGCCGAGCAGCGCTGACCAGCGCTGTCGTAGGCCGAACGGACCGCATCGCGCACCACTTGTTCAATCAGGGCAGACGAATCGGCGATCATCGCATTGAGGCCACCGGTCTCGGCAATCAACGGCACAATCGCGCCACGACGATCCGATAGCGCGCGCTGAATGGCCCAAGCAGTGTCGTTTGAGCCGGTGAATGCAACGCCACCGATGCGCCGGTCGCGGACCAGGGCATCACCGAGTTTGCCAGCGCCTGTCAGCAGGTGCAGCACGCCGACGGGCACACCTGCTTCGTGCATGAGCTGCACAGCCATGAAGGCCGTGATTGGCGTTTGCTCGGCCGGCTTAGCGATCACCGTGTTGCCCGCCGCCAATGCAGCCGCGATCTGACCTGTGAAGATCGCTAGTGGGAAATTCCATGGGCTAATGCAGGCAAAGCATCCGCGCCCACGCAAGGTTACGGTATTGGCTTCACCGGTCACACCGGTCAGGTGGACGGGCGCCGCAAACAACCGCCGCGATTCACTTGCATAATACCGCAGATAATCGACGGCTTCGCGCAATTCGGATTGCGCGGCTTCGAGCGTCTTGCCCGCTTCACGCACCAGCGCGCTCATGAGCATCACACGATCGCGCTCAAACACATCCGCCGCGCGCTCCAAGATGCGGGCGCGATCATCGGCGTCGGTTCGTTCCCAGCGATGAAACGTCGCCGTCGCTGCGATCAACGCGTCTTCCAATTGCGCCGGTGTGGCGTTGCGTAACGTACCAACGCGCTCGCGTTTGTCTTGCGGACTGAGCAACAGCGTGGCCGCATCACCACCGATGGTCGCCTTGCCGTTGACGATTGGACCGGCGGCTGTTGGCACTTTGGCGTGGCGCTGAATGGCTGAGATCAAATCATCGCGAATGCCAGCTTCGGTCAGCGCGAGCCCCGCTCCAGCGCGACGGCCAGCGCCAAAAATTGCACGCGGGCGAGCAAGCAGTGCGGGCCGTGTTCCACCAACACGCTCGCGTTCAGCGATATCTACGGGATCGGCGATGATCTCTGAAACAGGCGTCTCCTCGTCGGCGATGCGATTGACGAACGAGGTATTGGCGCCGTTCTCAAGCAATCGCCGGACGAGGTAGCCAAGCAGATCTTCATGGCCGCCGACGGGCGCATAAATTCGGCACGGCCGCACGAAACTCTGATCGCCCATGACTTCGTCGTACAGCGCTTCACCCATGCCGTGCAGGCGCTGATATTCAAAGTCGACCCCGCCACCGGCTATCCGGGCGGTCGCCACCGCATGCGCGTTATGGGTCGCAAGCTGCGGATAGAATGCGACCGGATCGTTGATCAGCAGCCGCATGGCGGCGAGATACGATAAGTCTGTGTGCACCTTGCGCGAGAACACCGGATAATCTTCAAGACCGCGTTCCTGCGCCCACTTGATTTCGCTGTCCCAGTACGCGCCCTTCACCAGCCGCACCGGGATGCGCTTTGCCGTTACTTCCGTCAGTCGACGCAACCAGCGCAGCATCGGCACGGCTCGCTTGCCGTAGGCTTGCACTGCAATCCCCAAGCCATTCCAGCCGGCGAGCGAGGGA
>JANMII010000316.1:0-2346 GCA_031375665.1 Hyphomicrobium sp. | reverse complement strand
GGTGAGACTAGGCGTCGACTGCGCTGGCCGACCGTTCTTTGGTGCGGCTTTGCGGCCATCATCAAGATAAGCCTGAGCTTGCTCGCGGCGGTTGACCTGTTCGGCCAATCGCGCCTGCCGCCCAGTGGGTGAGAGTTTCGGCGATGGGGATGACGGGTCGTCGCTTGACGTGCTGCCTCGTGGCATCCGTTCGGCTGCTGCTCGCGCCAGCGCGCCAGCACCGCTCGCCGCGTGCGCCAGAGCGCCGCCAACCCCGCGGCCTGCCATCAGCGCTCCAGCCCACAAACCCTGTCCGGCTTTCGACGCAGCGTTCGACGCCACACCCGCTGCCGCATCGACGCCCGCCTTACCGACCTCCAAGCCGCGATGGCGTGCGTCCTGAACTTTCGCGATTGCCGCCTCGCGCACGTCATCGATCCGCCGTTGCCGATCGGCACGGCGCACAAGCACCGTGGTGCGAACGTGTTCGCGCCACTCGAAGCCCTCGCTCCGTCTGCGCCATCCAAACATGAGGTCTCCCCGCGTCTTGTCGAGCGTCCGACGATAAATTCGATTCGAGCCCATGAAGATGCGGCATGGGTTGGCAGGAATAATGGCAATCCCCGGACGTCAGCGACGTTGTCCCGGCTAAAAAGCCGCTCAGGCAACCGTCAATGGTAGCCTTCGCCCAACCTGACCTTGCCGCGAAACGTCCAATACACGAAGGCTGTGTAGCCCAGGATCACCGGTAACATCAGCAGCGTGCCGACCAGCATGAACATCTGCGAACTTGGCGGCGCGGCGGCCTGCCAGACCGTCAACGTATCTGGCACCAGATACGGCACATTCGACACCACCAATCCCACCAGCCCAAGCAAAAATAGCGCGACCGCCGACATGAACGGCTGCGATTGCGCGTTGCTTTCCAGACCCCGCCAGCACGCCAATGCAGCGAGCCCGGTCAAGATTGGCACCGGCGCTAGCCACAAAATATTCGGCCACGTAAACCAGCGATCCGCGATCCGCGGCACACTGTAGGGCGTGTACAAGCTGACGGCGATCGTCGACACCGCGACCACGATCAAAGCGTATCTCGCATGGTCGCGCGCCCACTCTTCCAGCGGCCCATCGGTCTTGAAGATCAGCCACGTGGTGCCCAGCAGCGCGTATCCGCCGAGCAAGCCCAGGCCACAAAAAAGCGCAAACGGCGTCAACCAATCGAGCGCCCCGCCGGCGAACTTGCCATCGACCACCGTGATGCCTTGCAGCAAACCGCCCAGGATCACGCCCTGCGAAAACGTCGCGACGATCGCGCCCCACGAAAACGCCCGGTCCCACCACAGGTGGTTGGGTTTCGACACCCATCGAAACTCGAACGCCACGCCGCGAAACACCAGCGCCAGCAGCATCACAATGATCGGAATATAAAGCCCCGACATGATGATGCCGTACGCTTTCGGAAACGCGACGAACAACCCGCCGCCGCCCATCACCAGCCACGTCTGGTTGCCGTCCCAGAACGGCGCCACGGTGTTCATCATCACATCGCGGCGGTCTTCTTCCGGCGCAAACGGAAACAGAATGCCAAGCCCCAAGCCAAAGCCATCGAGGATCACATACATGGTGACGGCGATGGCAAGGATCGCGGCCCAGACCAGCGGCAACCAGTAGGCGATGTCCGACATGGTGCTACTCCGCTGGTCCGAGGGCTTCGCGTGCGGCTCCTTGCGCCGCTGACAATGGCCGCGACGGCAACGCGTCGGGTGCTTCGGCAGCTTTGCCGGCTGGTCCTTTGTCGATCAGTCGCTTGATGTACAAAATGCCCATTGAGAACACGATCGTGTAGACCACCACAAACATCACGAGGCTCGTCAGCACGGCGCCAAACGCGACCGGCGAGACGGCATCTTTGGTGCGCAAAATGCCGTAGACGAGATATGGCTGACGGCCGATTTCCGTCACCCACCAGCCAGCGACGATGGCAATGAAGCCGAGCGGCCACGCATAAATCACCGGTCGCAAAAACCATCCGGTATCGAACACGCGGCCTCTGGCCCACAAATACGCGCCGATAAAACCGATGGCGATCATCAGCAGGCCGCACCCGACCATGACGCGGAAAGCGAGGAACACAGCCATCACCGGCGGCCGGTCTTCCGGCTTGAAGTCTTTCAGCCCTTTGAACAGCCCGTTGAAATCGTGCGTGATGATGTAGCTCGCGATACCGGGAATCGCGATTTCGTAGTGATTGGTTTCGGCGACGCTATCGGGCCAGCCAAACAGCACCAGACCGGCTGGCTTCGAGCCGTCCCAATGACCTTCCATCGCGGCGATTTTGGCGGGTTGATGCTTGGCTGTGTTGAGGCC
>JANMII010000306.1:0-5154 GCA_031375665.1 Hyphomicrobium sp. | reverse complement strand
TGCGTGTTGTCGGAAAAGCAATCATGCTCTTCCTCGGTGTCGTGGAGCAGCACCCCGAGTTTCATGCGTTCGCCGGCGAGTTCGCCATAGGACAAAGACCCGATGCCGGTCAAAATTGCAGCCATTACCGCTTGATCGCTTTGAGCCACCAGCGACTTGCGTGCCGCACCATTCGGCTTCCACGCCTCAACCATGCTGTCGAGGTCATCGATCAGCAGTTGCGAGGCGGCTTTTAGATAGGCTCTGCGGCGATCGCAATTGCCACCGGTGCAGGATTTCAAATCGAAATCTGTGACTGGACGGTTGCCAGCGCCCGGGCCCGTACCGTTGAGATCCTGACCCCATAACAAAAACTCGATGGCATGGTAGCCGGTGCCGACATTAGCTTCGACATCCATCGCGCTGTTGAGTTTTGCGATGAGCGTCTTATCGATGACGCGAGCATCGAGCATTTGCTTGCCGAGCCGCAAAGAGGGGTTGGCGATAATGTTGGCCCGATAGAGCGGATTTTCTTCTTTGGTGTCGCCGTAGAGAGAGACATCGACGTAATCGATCAGGCCTTCATCGAGCGGCCACGCGTTCACGTTGCCCTCGAAATCGTCAACCAGCTTGTTGCCGAACCGAAAGCCTTCAGTTTGGGAGTAAAAGGGTCGGGCGGCCCGCCAAGATTGCCGAGCGGCGTTCAGCGTGGCGTCTGTTGGCTGAGCCAACAGTGCGTCAATCGCTAAATCAAGCTGGCGCGCACTGCTCGCTGCATCAGCAAAAGTTGCAGCCGCGACATCACCGTAAGCGGTAGCGATCGCGCTGACGGTTGGTGTCGTTGGCGTTGTGACAGGTTCAGCGCCCGCCATTCCGCTCCACGTCAAAGCGCAACATGCTGTCAGCGCGTGCACAAGCCACAGAGCGCGCGGCAGTTTCAATGTGATCGACATTTCGAAAGTCTCCAGCCCGCCTGCACGGTCCCACAGCATGAGAGGGTGCAGCCGTTGACAGAACGCCGTTGGCGATGCGTCTATTGCATACTTTTATCGTATAGTTTTATCGATGTAGATGTGTCAAGCTGTTGTACTACGCGTTAGAAGGGAGTTGGGATTATTGGCTAGGCTTGCCATCCGGGACTAGGATATATTATGGCCTCTCGCGCGCCGCCCACGGCGCAATGCGGGACGATGCACAGGCGCAATGCGAATTACCAAACAAACCGGCCACGCGATCCGCATCCTCGTCGATTGCGCGCTGGCGCATGGCGCGCTTGTGAAAGTTGCCGATATCTCGGCGCGGTTGTCGATTACGAAGCCCAACGTTTTCAAAATCGTCCACATCCTGTCGCGCAACGGCTTTGTTGACGCCGTTCGCGGACCAGCTGGCGGGGTCCGGCTCGCGAGCCCGGCTGACACGATTAAAATCGGCGATGTGGTCCGCGCCATTGAAGTCACCAACAGCCAAATGAACGATGACCGTGACGTCACGTTACCTGAGGGCCGCAGTCTGCACGCCGTGTTCGACGATGCGTTCGGAGCTTTCATCTCGGTGCTCGATCAACACACACTGGCTGATCTGGCGGTGGCGCAAATGCCGGCCGCTGGAAAAAACCCGGTGCGCAAGGCTCAGCGCCCGGCGACTGATGCCAATCGCAAAGGCAAGAGTGCAGCCTCTAAACGCGCTTAGCGCAAGGGCGAGCGGAATGCCGCAATCTCAACACGACCCAAGTGATGGAGCAGGACTTTCAGACCGCGACGATGCCCGCGTGATAGCGCAGCTGACAGCATCGTCGCCACCGTCACTGTTATCTGAACCAGCACCATTATCTGAACCGGCACCGTCATCGGAACCTGTCGCGGGACCACCTCCGACATCCGACCTGCAGTACGTCTTGCTAGTCTATCGACCGGTGATCGTTGTGGCCGCGATCCTTTTGACCTTGCTCGGATTACAGCGCATCGATGCCGTGACGGCCGAGACAGCTTTTGCGTTGGCGTCGATTTCTGCGCTCTTTGCCATTGCACTGCAATGCTTCACACGTACGGTTGGCGACCTTGCGTGGAGTGAAAGACCGCCCCTGTCCAAAGACATCCAATTTCCATCGGTCAGCCGCAGCGACATCATCGCGGCGATTGCGGATCCGGCGCTTTTGCTCGATCGGTCGTTTACGATCATCGACCACAATGCGGCGGCGTATGCTCTTTTTGAAAAGAAGCTCGACGGCTTAGCGCTCGAGCACGTGACCCGCGATCCCGAATTGATTGCAGCGGCGACAGACGCTTGGCGGTCTGGCGAGCGGCAGTCGGTTCGAATAGCGTTGCGCGGCTTACTCGAGCGCCACCTGATGGCGACGCTGACGCCGGTCGGCGCAGCTCAGCGTGAAGCCGCATCCCCAGACGGACAGTTTAAAGCGCAGCGCATTACGGATCCGACCACGCTCCTGATCACCGTCCGCGATTTGTCGGACCAGCATCGTTTGATTGAAATGCGCACCGACTTCATTGCCAACGCCAGCCATGAGTTGCGGACACCACTGGCGTCTGTGCGCGGTTTTATTGAAACCTTGCAGGGCCCAGCGCGGGACGATCCGGCGGCGCGCACACGCTTTTTGGGTATTATGGCCGCCCAAGCGGAGCGCATGACGCGCTTGATCGACGATCTGCTTTTGCTCAGCCGTGTTGAAGAAAAAGCCTATCTGGCACCGACCGGCCGCGTTGACCTTGACGAAGTCATCACCGACGTGGTGCGGACGCTGCTTCCGATCGCGAATGAACGGCGCGTTACGATCACCGTTGACACGCGCGAGCCGAGCGTTTCAATTTTGGGGGAGCGCGACGAACTATTCCAAGTCTTTCAAAATTTGATCGAGAACGCGGTCAAGTACGGCAATGATGGTGGCACCGTTACGATCACGCGCACGATGGCTGAGCGCAGCCGCGCCCACCGGACGCCGCAAACACGCGTTGTCATCACCGACGATGGGGCTGGCATAGCGCCGGAGCACTTGCCGCGCCTCACCGAGCGATTTTATCGCGTGAATGCCGATCAAAGCCGAAAAATTGGCGGCACGGGGCTTGGTCTCGCCATCGTCAAACACGTCATAAACCGCCATCAAGGCGAACTACATATTGACTCGACCGTTGGTCGCGGCACCACCGTTCGCGTCACGCTGCCCCTCGGGGCTCTATGATTTATCTATACTAATCAGATTGTTAACTTGTCACAAAGTGATTGCATAAAAGGCCTAAAACCCTCGTAGCGCAGACGCGCCGACTTAGAACGCGCTCGAACTCGCGTTTAAGTCGAAACAGAACGAGGGAGACATTTCGTGTCAATCTACAAGCAGGCAACTACTGCAGCTCTGGTGGCGGCATCGGTCGCGGCATTTTCGGGTGCGGCGGCCGCACGCGACCAAATTCGGGTCGTTGGATCCTCAACTGTCTATCCATTTACGACGGCCGTTGCCGAGCAATTTGGCAAATCGGGCGCCAACACGCCGATCGTTGAATCGACCGGCACCGGCGGTGGCATGAAAATTTTCTGCGAAGGTGTCGGCGTTGACAAGCCCGATGCGACCAACGCTTCGCGCCGCATGAAAAAATCAGAATTTGAACTGTGCGCAAAGAACGGCGTGACCGAAATCGTCGAACTCAAAGTCGGCATTGATGGCCTCACGATTGCTCATCTCAAGGGCGCAAAGCCCGTCGAAATGACCCGCAAGCAGCTGTTTATGGCGCTGGCTGAACAAGTTCCCGACAAAGACGGCAAGCTGATCGCCAATCCCTACAAGATGTGGTCAGAAATCGATGCCGCACTGCCAGCCGTCAAAATCGAAGTTCTCGGCCCGCCGCCAACGTCGGGCACGCGCGACAGCTTCCATGAACTGTTCATGGAAAAAGGCGCTGAAGAATTTGAAACTTTGAAAGCCATGAAGAAAGCCGACGAAGCTAATAAGACCAAAGACTTCGAAAAAGTCTGGAAATCGATCCGCAAAGATGGCGCGTTCGTCGAAGCCGGCGAAAACGACAACGTGATCGTGCAGAAGCTTGAAGGCAACAAAGACGCCTTCGGCATCTTCGGCTATTCGTTCCTTGAAGAAAATTCAGCCAAGATCGAAGGCGTCAAGATCGAAGGCGTCGAGCCGAACTACGACAACATCTCCGGCGGCAAATACAAAGGTGCTCGCGAACTGTTCGTCTACGTCAAGAAACAGCACGTTGGTGTGATCCCTGGCCTCGACAAGTTCGTCGCGGAATACGTCAGCGAAAAAGCTCTTGGCGAAGATGGTTACCTCGGCAAGAAGGGTCTCGTTTCGCTGCCAAAAGAAGCGACTGAAAAAATGCGTAGTGCCGCCATGGCAATGACGCTGCTGGACGGTTCCGTCTTGAAGTAACGCTCGCAGACGCGGCGGTCGTGCCTCTGGCACGGCCGCTCCTACTCCGGCAGTTGGAATTACCCATGACGGTCATCTATTTCGGCGCGCTGGCTTTACTTACGCTTGCTGCATACACGATCGTGTCACGGCGATCAGCGGCGTTAAGCGCAACCGGTGTCCGTCTTCATTCGCTGCCAGCATACCATGGCCTCCTCGCCGTCTCGCTCGTCATCGCGCCCATGTTGGTGATTTGGGCCGTTGGCTCGCCGTTGGTAAGTCAGCTTGCGGCAAGCAAGGCCCTCAGCTTTTTCTCGGCCGACGTGCAAGCCGACAGCCTCAAAGCGGGCGCCGCGTTGCGTGAGGTGCAAAATTTGGCGTCAGGTCAGCGCGCAGGTGACGTCAGCCAGACCTTGTTACAAGCGACCGAGAGCTATTCCACCTGGAGCACATCGGGAACTTATGCTGTCGTAGCAAGTGGCATCGCCGCAGCGCTGGTTGGAATTCTTGCATCTTTGAGTTGGATTTCCGGCGCGTTCCGAGCCCGCAATCACTTCGAGAAGTTCTTCCGTATTATCCTAATTGGTTGCGCGGCTGTCGCAGTGCTGACGACGATTGGTATCGTCGCCTCAGTGTTGACCGAGACCATCCGTTTCTTTTTCGACCCCAACATTAAGGGGCGCCCCGGCGTTCTCGACTTTCTCTTCGGCACCGAGTGGAATCCGCAGCAGGCGATGCGCGCTGACCAGGGAGACATCAAATCGGCTTACGGTTTCTTGCCGCTGCTCGTCGGCACGCTG
>JANMII010000301.1:0-2296 GCA_031375665.1 Hyphomicrobium sp. | reverse complement strand
TCGAGGCTGCCGCGGACCGTCGTCTCCGGCAAATAAGAAAACGGCCCACTGGCCAACACGAGACCATCAAACTTCAATGGATCGGCATTCTTGACTTTGATGGTGATCGTTTTGCCTTCAACGACGCGACTGTATTC
The DNA here is from genome assembly GCA_031375665.1 of Hyphomicrobium sp. Lineage (GTDB taxonomy): Bacteria > Pseudomonadota > Alphaproteobacteria > Rhizobiales > Hyphomicrobiaceae > Hyphomicrobium_B. Next base: position 2,159 of record JANMII010000301.1, on the reverse strand, counting down.
CTTGGCGGCGGTGGCTTGAGCCTTCTTGAGCTGCTCGCTGATTTCCCACCATCGCGTGACTTCGCGACCCTGCAAACTTCCGCGAAATGCCGACGATGATTGTGTGCCTTTGACAACGTCGATCCGCAGCTTGCCGGTTGCCGGATCGTATCGGCCAGTTTGATCGATCACCACATCGCCACGCAAGATGGCCGCTTCCTTTGCGGTTTGGGCTGGATTCTTTGGATTGAAGAGATCGAATTTGACCGAGTAGCTGTAGCTCTTGTCGGGCACACGGCTGATGGTGCCATTCAACTGCATCAGATCGCCGGCGGTGATTTTCGACAAGGTGTAAACATCGACGCCGGTCGAACTGGTCAGCTTGCGTGACCCGAAATCAGCGACGATCTCGCCGGTGATTTTTCCCTTATCAGCGGCGATGAGTTCAAGCCCTCGGCTCGTGGTTTGCGCGAACGCAATCGTCGGCAGCGCGCCGATTGCCACCGCGGTGGCGCAGATCGCGGCTTTTGAAATCGTGGACATTGGGTGTGTCTCCAAGACGTTTTTAATCTCATCGCCAGCCCTCATTGTGGAGGTTGGCGTCAGTCTCATCGCGCGTACTCAAAGCGCTGTCTGTGCCGCCGGGTATTGACACCGGACAATACCGCCCAGCGCTCCATCACACGAGGGTTAAACGGTCGGAAATGGGCTTTCTCGCGACACAATCACTGCCCAGTCCTGCCCTTTGCCGTCGTGTGCTTTGCAATCATGTGCCTCGCCGAACGCCGCGTTAAATAATGCTCTTGACGTATAGGTCCGTGCGCCGATCGCGGAAGAACCCCCAGTCGGCGCGATAGGCTGCGATGTTATCAAGATCGAACGTCGCCACCAGGGCGCCAGCGTCGGTGGCGCCGAACTCACTGATGAGATCGCCACGATGATTTGAGATGAACGAGTGGCCGTAAAAGCGCTGCTCAACCCCATCGTTGGTCTCAAGACCGATGCGGTTGGCAGCGACGATCGGAACGGCATTCGAGACCGCGTGCCCCTGCATCGCGCGCTGCCACTGCAAATGCGTGTCGAGCGCCGTGTCATAGGGTTCGGAGCCGATAGCTGTTGGATAGAACAGGATCTCAGCGCCAGCCAACATCATGGCGCGCGCGCATTCGGGATACCACTGGTCCCAACAAATGCCGACGCCAATTCGGCCGAACGCTGTATCCCAGGCTTTGAAACCGGTATCGCCGGGCCGAAAATAATACTTCTCCTGATAGCCTGGACCATCGGGAATATGGCTCTTGCGATAAACACCGAGATTGCGACCATCAGCGTCGATAATGGCAATCGAATTGTAATAACGCGGGCCATCCTGTTCGAAAATCGACACCGGAATAACAACGCCGAGTTCTTTGGCGAGTGCCTGCATGGCGACAACACAGGGATGTGACGCCGCCGGGTAGGCGGTTGCAAACCACTTAGGATCTTGCCGGGTGCAAAAGTAGATGCCCTGGAACAACTCCGACGGCAGAATGATTTGCGCGCCGGATGTTGCCGCCGACCGCACCAAAGCTTCAGTTTTGGCGATATTGGCCTGCAGATCGCCGCCATACGATGTCTGTAATCCAGCGACAGTCACGATCCGGTTGGCCATTACGATGGCTCCTGCTGAGTGATGCAGTGAAACGAACCACCGCCAGCTTCGCCACAGCCGAGCAATCCGCGCGACGAAACACCGACGACTTTGCGGTCCGTGAAAACCGCTTGCAATGCCATCAGTGCGGCGGCTTGCGTTGCTGTCCCATAAACCGGCACTACGACCACGCCGTTCGCGATGATGAAGTTCATGTGTGACGCCGGTGCGATGTCGCCCAGCGCATTGATGTAGCGACCAGCCCCTGGAATGCGGACAACGTCGAGCTTGCGGCCTCCCGCATCCGTTGCGGCGGCAAGAGTTTCTGCGATCGCGTTCAACGTCTCGGCATTGGGATCGTCATCGCCGGTCGGGGCCTGACAGACGACGCGACCGGGCGCAACGAAGCGGGCGATGTTGTCGATATGCCCATCGGTGTGGTCGTTTTTCAGACCTTCATCGATCCAGATGATGGCTTTGGCGCCGAACGCCTGCCGCAGCGCATCTTCCGCCTGATCCTTGGTCCAGCCGTTGCGATTGGGATTGAGCA
>JANMII010000338.1:0-3192 GCA_031375665.1 Hyphomicrobium sp. | reverse complement strand
CCTCGGCGGCTCGTTACGCTATGCAAAAATCTACCGAATGACTGGCACGCGCAGCGTGCGTTTCTCGGGTTTGCGGCCGCCTAACGCCGAGAAACTCCCGAAAGAAAGCTCTACAAGCAACGCACGAACAGCCGGCCTTGGAGACCGGAGGCAGTCCTTGCGGTCAAAAGTTAGACGAAACAGTCTCTGCTGACCGGACGGTTGAATTCAAGGGTCGCAAATGCCCGGAATTCGCGGAGGAATTCCCCTCTCGCCACCAAAGACATGTGCGCAGCCTTCCACGGCTCAGACGGTGGCGCACCCGGCAGGATTCGAACCTGCGACCTCTGCCTTCGGAGGGCAGCACTCTATCCAGCTGAGCTACGGGTGCTTGGCTTCGGGCGTCTCATACCGCATTCGACGCAGCATCGCAAATTGCGGTACGTCACGCTCGCTGGGCGAAAGCGATCACCATTGGGAAGCTGTCTTGGGTGCGAGGTGCCAGCGTTGCGCCGCCAGCACCTCAGCTCGATGTTGTCGATGGCGTCAGATCAGCGATCACTGATGGCAGGGGCGTGCCGTCACGACGCACTTGGCTTGCAAGATCGCACCCTTTTTGCAGTCCCAGCGGACGTTGCGGGCTTTGTCGAGATTGCCGTATTGAAAACCGTAGCGATCGGTCGCGGCCGCTTCAAAGTTATAGCGCGCAATGCGCCGGGCTTCCCGCGAGCCAGCACCCAGCAAGCCAGTCGACGTTGCTGACGCCTCGATGATCGATTTGCAGATCGGATAGCGTTTCGCGTTCGCATCGGTCGACGCCGCGCTGCACGCGAGAGACGTGACGGCGAGGCCCAACGCGAGCGCCGCGCCAGCACGAGTGCTCACGGTCCTGGTCTTTACAGTCGGCATGTTCACCGAATTCATGTGCGTGATCCCTCCCGAGATAGAAACTTAGATCCAGCGCTTCAACACGTCCCGACCCATGAAGCCCTAGCGCCCGCGGAGCAAGCCATGTGGCTGCAACCCTGTCAACGAACCGGCTGGTCCGGTTGCCACAATCGGCGCGCTTTTGCCGTCCGCTGTGGTTGGAGGGCGACCTTTTCTTGTTGACCGTTCTGCCTATAGTGCTGCCGCATGAGCACCCCCGCAAAATCTAACACACAAAAAAACGCCACCACTTCGACCGTGCCGGACGGTGAGGCGGTGCCCATCATCAAGGGCAGTCACGTCTATCTCATCGATGGATCGGGCTACATCTTTCGCGCCTTTCACGCGCTACCGCCCCTAACGCGGCCATCAGACGGCTTGCCGGTTGGAGCGGTGCACGGCTTTTGTCAGATGCTGTGGAAATTGTTGGCTGAGAGCAAAACGAGTGAGGCTCCAACGCACCTTGCGGTCATCTTCGATGCTGGCCGCGAAACATTCCGCAACGACATCTATCCGCAATACAAAGCAAACCGGCCGCCGCCGCCTGAAGAACTTGTGCCGCAATTCGGGCTCATCCGTGAAGCGGTTCAAGCCTTCAACGTCGCGTGCATCGAGCAAGACGGCTACGAGGCCGACGATCTGATCGCAACGTACGCCCGACAGATCGTCAAGCTCGGCGGCGACGTTACGATTGTTTCCTCCGACAAAGACCTGATGCAACTGGTCGAGCCAGGCGTCGTTATGCTCGATGGCATGAAGGCCAAACGCATCGGTCGCGAAGAGGTGTTTGAGAAATTCGGCGTTGCGCCCAACAAGGTCATCGACGTGCAGGCGTTGGCGGGTGATAGCGTCGACAATGTGCCCGGCGTGCCCGGCATTGGCATCAAGACGGCGGCTGAATTGATTACCGAGTACGGAGATCTGGAAACGCTGCTGGCGCGAGCGCATGAAATCAAACAACCCAAGCGCCGTGAAAAACTGATCGAGTTTGCCGACCAAGCGCGCATCTCGATGGCACTGGTGCGATTGAAAGATGACGTGCCTGTTGCAGTCCCGCTTGACCAGCTCGGCGTTCACGATCCAAAGCCGCCGGAGCTGCTGACTTTTCTGCGGCGTATGGAATTCAACAGCCTAACAAAGCGCATCGCTGAGGGCCTTGACGTTGACGCGCCGCCACCGCTCGATGTGTCCGTTGGTGCATCGCTAGCCAAAGCTGCTGTGGGCGATTCCGACGTGGCCTCAGGCACAAGCTCAACACGCGCAGATGGCGGCGTTGCAACGCCGTCGGCTGCCATCGCCTTCGCAGCACACGCACTGAGCCAGACGCCAGTTGATCGGAGCCGATATCAAACCATCACAACGGCTACTGATCTCGCGGCTTTCGTCACTGAAGCGATGCAGCGCGGCCGTGTTGCGTTCGATACCGAAACCAACAGCTTAGATAGTCAACGCGCCGACTTGGTTGGATTTTCGCTGTGCGTTGAGCCGGGCCGCGCCTGCTATGTGCCGCTCGGTCATCGTGTTGGTGCCAATGATCTGTTCGGCGGTGGCGGGCTGGCTCCAGAACAAATGGCGCTGCGCGATGCGTTGGCCCTTGTAAAGCCCATGCTCGAAGCGCCAGGCATTCTGAAGATCGGCCAAAACATCAAATACGATATGTCGGTGATGGCGCGGTACGGCATCGCGATTGGTCCGTTCGACGACACCATGTTGCTGTCGTACGCGTTGGATGGCGGCCGCGGCAGCCATGGCATGGACGACCTCGCCGAACGTCATCTTGGCCACGCGTGCATTTCGTTCAGCAGTGTCATCGAGCACGCGCCGGGCGCCAAGAAATCTGACAAAACATTTGCAGATGTCCCGGTCGCGAAAGCCAGTGAATATGCGGCCGAGGATGCCGACGTCACGTTGCGGCTGTGGATGCGGCTGAAGCCACGGCTGGCCGTTGAACGCATGACCACGGTTTATGAGACGCTCGAACGTCCGCTCGTCGGCGTCATTTCCGCAATGGAACGCGCTGGTATCAAGGTCGATCGGACAATCCTGTCTCGGCTGTCTGGCACGTTTGCGCAACGTGCCGCGCAACTCGAAGAAGAGGTCTACGGCCTTGCTGGTCAGAAATTCAATCTGGCTTCGCCCAAGCAACTCGGCGAGTTTTTGTTCGATCACTTGAAGTTGCCGGGCGGCAAGAAAACCAAAACCGGCCAGTGGGAAACGCGCGCCGGATTGCTCGACGAATTGGCCACGAACGAAGACCTGCCGGACGACGCCCGCCGCTTGGTCAAC
>JANMII010000283.1:0-2941 GCA_031375665.1 Hyphomicrobium sp. | reverse complement strand
GAGCGTGCGGGGCGCGAGGGGCGCAACGGACTGGCTTCCGTGCCAGTCGGGCCTGAGCCGCGAAATGCCGGTACGCCGCGGTCAACCGTGCGGTGGTCGCTGAAATACTCATACGAAACGCGCAATCGTGTCGCGTCCGATAATTTTGCGGTGACCGTTGGATTGAAGCCATAACGTTCGAGATCGTAGAAATCTCTGAACCCGCCAGAGTTTTCATAAACGCCGTTGACGCGAACAGCGAAGTCTTGAGTGAGCGCCGCGCCAACATCGACGGTCGCGCGCTTGGTGTCGAACGATCCAAATGTCACTGCGCCTTCGCGGATCGATTCAAACTCGGCTTTTTTGGTGACGCGATTGACGATGCCGCCGCCACCGCCGCGACCAAAGATCATCGCGTTGGGGCCCTTCAAAACTTCAATGACGTCGATGTTGTAGATATCGCGAAAGTATTGAACGTCGTCGCGAACGCCGTCGGTGTAAAAATCGGCCGTGGTGGTCTGGCCGCGAATGGTGATGGCGTCGCGATGGCCTTCGCCCTGCTGGACGTGGATGCCCGGCACATAGCGCAGCGCGCTGTTGAGATCTTTGCTGCCTTGATCTTTGACGAGTTCTTTCGTCACGACCGTCGCCGATTGCGGCACGTCGCGCAACGGTGTGTCGGTTTTGGTGGCGCTGGATGAGCGTGTCGCCTGATAGCCATCGACGCCCGACGGTCCGCCACGGCCTTGTCCCGTTGTGCTGGTGGTCATTGGCTCAGCTTGGACGGCGCTGGTCGCTTCGACGGGCTCGAACGTTTCAACTGGCGCGGCGGGCGCCGGTTTCGGCGGCGACGTTGCAACACGCTTGGGCTTTGCGGCGACCTTGGGGGGTAGCGTTGCATTTTCAGCGGCGGGTTTTGGTTGTGGTCCGGCCTCAGTGTTGGGCTGCTCGTCGCTTTCCACGGTGACCGGCGGCAACTGTGGCACAGTTTCGGCGGGAGCTGTGTTCTGCGCGGGTGTGGGCTCAGCACTTTGTGCCATGGCCGACCCACTCATCGCTGCCAGTGACATCGCCGCTAGTGCGAGCGCGACGAGGCTGATCGAAACGGCGAGTGCGGCGTGCATTGCAGCCGGGTGTTTGGTGACGCCTCGTGCGCTCACAATTTGATCTGAGGCTACGGCGCAGTTCGACCCGTTTGACATTGTTCCCCCAATCAGTGGGGTTCAAGGCCCCACCATCAAGCTCCGGCGTGCTGCCGTAATCTCGACGTATTGGGTACAGAACAGATTGTCAACGTGCGAAGTATACAATCGGCTCCACGTGTTGCCGCCTTAGCCCAGCGGCTTTTTGGCGACCATCAGGTAGTTGATGTCAGTGTCGGTCGACAAGGACCACACGTCCGAGACGGGGCTGTAGGAAATGCCAGCGAACCGGCCCGGTTGCAAACCAGCGGCTTTGCAAAAACCGGTGATTTCGTCGGGGGTGACGAAGCGGTCCCATTGGTGGGTACCGCGCGGCAACCAACCGAGCACGTATTCGGCACCAACGATCGCCAGCGCCCAGGCCTTGAATGTCCGGTTCAATGTCGAGAACACCGCCACGCCGCCTGGCCGCACAACACCGGCGCACGCGTTGAGAAAAGTTTTCACATCGGGGACATGCTCAACCACTTCGAGGCAAGCCACGATGTCGAAGGTTTCACCGGCCGCGACGAGGTCTTCGACGCGAACGGCACGATAAGAAATGTCTAATCCCGATTTTTCGGCGTGATCGCGAGCAATGGCGATGTTGCGTTCCGATGGATCAATGCCGGTGACGGTCGCGCCCATGCGTGCCAAAGGCTCCGACACAAGCCCGCCGCCGCAGCCGATGTCGAGGACGGTCAAACCCTTGAGCGGTCGCAACACTCGGCCGTCGCGATCAAAGTGGGCCACAGCTTCATCGCGCACGAACGCCAACCGTGGCGGACCGATTTGGTGCAGGGGGCGAAACTTGCCGAGCGGGTCCCACCATTCAGCGGCGATGCGCGAAAACCGTTTGACTTCGTCTGCGTCGAGGGTCGCATCGCTGGCGGTGTTATCCATCGATGCGCGCGGCTCTGTGAGGTTTGGGTGTACGACCATTGTCGGCTCCTGTTGTGGCGTTTACTCGCGCTACACTGCTTTGGATTGTCAAGCGCAGGGGCCGCGCAAGCTTCACGCTGGACAGCACCATGCGCCGCTATGGCTTGTTTCGATGGCTCAGCTTGGCCGTGGCCAGTGGTTCACCATGATCACTGAGGCGGCGACGCTTGGTTACAGCGCCGCAAACGCAAGCCCGGTAAGCGTCCCGTTTGAGCGCCCCTTTGAGCGAAACGTGGAAGCCCGTTGCGAGGCGGGGCCGATGCGGCTAATAAGCGATCATCTCCAGTTAAAATGTGCGTTTGGATCTGGCGGCAGCGCGTCACAGCCGCGGTTGGCTGCAACCTCCAGCACGTACGCGGCGACTGTTGATCGAGAAATTCACGGCTACGGAAAGCGGCGCGGGTATGGCGGTTGTTGTGATGAAATTCGGCGGCACATCTGTCGCCAATGTCGAGCGCATCCGCAACGTCGCCAAGCACGTCAAACGCGAGGTTGATGCGGGCAACAGCGTTGCCGTCGTGGTGTCGGCCATGGCGGGCGCAACCAATCAGCTCGTCGCGTGGTGCAAAGAGGCCGCCGAACTGCATGACGCGCGCGAATATGACGCCGTCGTTGCAACGGGTGAGCAAGTGACGGCGGGATTACTGGCCATCGTGCTGCAGTCGATGGGCCTCAAGGCGCGGTCTTGGACGGGGTGGCAGATCCCGATTAAAACCAGTGCAGCGCATGGTGCGGCCCGCATTCTCGATATTCCCGGCGATGATCTCAAAGCCCATATCAACGGCGGTGAGATCGCGATCATCACAGGCTTTCAAGGCGTCGAGGCCGACAGCAATCGG
>JANMII010000238.1:0-2168 GCA_031375665.1 Hyphomicrobium sp. | reverse complement strand
CCATTTAGTTGGGTATTGCCGCGGCAATTGAGTTGATGAGCGCTTGAAAAATCATGTCATGGTCGCGAGGTGAAGGATGCCAGTGGCACCCAAGGCGGTCAAGCTTCGGCAGAATGACCAATGACGTCCGCGCATTGTTTTTCTTAATTGTGACTTCGGCGGCGCGATAGGCCCCGACGAGTTCATCTCCATATTCACCGAAGGCCATCAGCACGAACAGCACCCGTGGATTTGCCATGTGAAGAGCGCGCAAGAATTCTATCAGCGCTGGCTCAAAATCTCGACGCAGCGCGCGATGATCACGCCACGGTTCATCCGGCGCAAAATTAGAACCGAAATCGTTCGAGCCGAGACCGATAACGACAATATCAGGAGCGCGTTCGCTTAAAGGTTTACTCTTGTCGTCATTGAGCAAGGCTCGAGGATAGAGGTTTGGCATTGTCAGCCCACGCTCGGACCCGCTGTGGTTGCGCACCAACCCGATGCCGGACCGAGCGATCATACGATAGTCCATCTCGAAGTATGCAGCAACGCGGGCGCCGAAGGTCCTCGAAGTGTCGGTAGTTGCGAAGACCTGCTCATCGGTGCAATCGCGCTGCACGGCAGTGCTACCATAACCGACCGTATCAGAATCACCGATGAATTCGATTAGCTTCGATGCGGCCTTTGGTGGTGGCATTGCTTCGCCACCGTCGCCAACAAAGAAGCCAAAGAATTGCCTCGGGGCTGAAGACTGACTAATCTTTTCCAGTCGGATGTCGTGGGCGCCCTCGGAGAGCCCAGAAATCTGCAATTCGGCCGCGCCCGGACGCGATATCTCAATGATGCCACCGACGCCGCCATCAAGTGTAATGCGGAAGCGGTTCATGTCGTCATCGAAGCGGGCGATCACCGCCCGACCGTGAAAGCGCGCCTCTGCAGAGAACCCCGGCCAATGATGTTTGAAGCTGCCGGGCTCTGAGCCCTCCACAACGCGGCCCGAAATTCGCGAAGACACGGGGATTAAATCAGTCAACTCCGATGCGGGCACAAGCACGGCGTGGGGGGACGCGGCGGCATCCCCCAAAACGATTAGCCGAGGAATTTGCATGCTAGGGGACGGTGGCGATCCCCACGTCCGTAGACCGACGAGGGCTAAAATGCAGGCGAAAAGCGCAAGCGCGACTTGGCCCGTTGAGCGTCTGAGCATTCTTTTCTCCGGCAGTAAAATGCAACAACGTCGACGGAGCCGTGCAGTCTATTGCTTATCACAGGGATGAAAATATCTCGTTATCGCTGACACAGTTAAACTCGGCATCAAGTATTACGTTAGCGCACCAAGACGCAGCACTTGGCCAGTACGGCTTACTCTCGTGGCAAAAACGCCCATTATTACGGCCGTTGAGACAACGGACGACCGTTAGCCCAAGATCCGGAGCATCGCACGTTTCAAGTGAAGTGTGTGAAGACTTCGACCAAGCGCATCATCGCGGAAGGTTCGAACGTTCTGACCGAGGGCCTTCCCTGCTTCAAGGGTGTCATGGATGCCGGCAGCGATCACACGGCCATCGATACAGGCTCAAGAGTGCCGCACACCACGTTGTTTTCAAGTGGGTGAACAAGTTCCTTAGCAACATCAAGAGCTCGATCGTTTGCGCGTATCGTGCTGTGCGCTGCAAGCGCAAACGGTCGTTTTTTCGCTAGGTGTTGGGCTGACCGGATCCGCGAGCAAAGTAGTTTTCTGCAGATATTGCCCAACTCTACCACTGGAAAATTATTGCCTCCGGACGCTCGGCGATCACAAAGAAGTAAACAGAAGACCAAGACGTCCGACAAAGTCTAGACTTGCGCAGTAAAGAGAGCGGTAGTTACGGGCAACGAAGTGTTTCTCCGCAAGACAATTGCCCGCGGCCTTAAGCCGGGGCTCCGGGTTGGTCCAGGCGCCAGCGAAAGGCTGCCGCCCACCCGACCGGAGAACTATATGGCCCGCGTGCAATTGATGAAGCTCTCTCCTGAAACCGCAGAGCAATCGCAAACAAGAATTCAACCCAAATCTAAAACTCGGCAGAACTCAAAAACCGATACTCTCATCGCGCTCTTGAAATGCAAGCAGGGCGTTTCGATTTCTGAGATGATGCAAGCGACAGGATGGCAGCCACATTCCATCCGCGGCTTCATGGCCGGAACAC
>JANMII010000230.1:0-6039 GCA_031375665.1 Hyphomicrobium sp. | reverse complement strand
GCTGAAATTGGACCGTTGTCGACTATTTTTTTATTCGGACTGTTCTGGTTGGCGATCACCGGCACGTTGTTTGTGTTTTGCGTGCTGGGAACGCTTGGTTTTGTACCCTTCAAATGGGAAGGCGAAATCGCCTCGTGGTATGTGCCGGTTCTGGCGACGGCGTTTACGGGAGCGTTCGCAGCCATCGGCGTGCTGCTTATTGGCATACCGATGTTTGCGATCCTTAAATCTCAAAATAGCGTCCACGCCATCACCGATGCACGGATCATCAGCGTTTTTACGGGTTATGGTCGCGGCATCGAGGCTGTTCCTTTGTCCGCTCTCAATTTTATCCGCCGCCGTGATCGCCGGAACGGCACAGGCTCGTTGTCCATCGGATACGGGATCACGAAGGATTCCGACGATGATCCGCGCCCCTTGACCTTTGATTGGTCCGGCATTCCAGATGTGCGCCGCGCTGAACGATTGAAGCGCGAAAACGCCAAATGGGTTCGCTAGGCTTACCCAACCCATTGCCGCGCGTTACCCGAGGTTATAATCGCGGACATCGACGAAATGTCCTTCGAGTGCCGCGGCCGCCGCCATGATCGGCGATACCAGATGAGTGCGACCACGATAGCCCTGGCGACCTTCGAAGTTGCGATTGGACGTCGACGCGCAACGCTGGCCCGGCTTCAACTGATCTGGGTTCATGCCAAGACACATCGAACAGCCGGGTTCCCGCCAGTCGAAGCCAGCGGCTTTGAAGATCACATCCAAGCCCTCGGCTTCGGCTTGTTCTTTGACGAGACCCGATCCCGGAACGATCATCGCGTAGTCGAGCCGCGATGAAATTGTCCGGCCATCGACGACTTTTGCGACTGCGCGTAAATCTTCAATGCGGCCGTTGGTGCAACTGCCGATCCAGACAACATCCAACCCGATGTCCGTTATTTTAATCCCGGGTGTTAGCCCCATGTAGTCGAGCGCGCGAACCATCGAGGCTCGCTTATTTTCGTCCGCAAGCTGCGCTGGATCGGGTACGATGCCAGCGATCGACACGACATCCTCAGGCGAGGTTCCCCACGATACGATCGGGGGCAGATTGCCAGCGTTCAAGCGCACTTCGCGATCAAAATGAGCGCCGTCATCAGTGTGAAGCGTTTGCCAATACGCCATGGCCAAATCCCAAGCGGCACCCTTTGGCGCTTTCGGGCGACCGTTGATGAACGCGTAGGTTTTGTCGTCCGGCGCGATCATGCCGGCCCGCGCACCGCCTTCAATCGACATGTTGCAGACTGTCATGCGGCCTTCCATCGACAGCGCGCGGATAGCTTCGCCCGCATATTCAATGACAGAGCCATTGCCGCCAGCCGTGCCAATTTCACCGATGATCGCTAGAATGATATCTTTAGCGCCAACGCCTTTTGGGCACACGCCATCGACTGTGACGCGCATATTTTTGGCTTTTTGCTGGATCAACGTCTGCGTCGCCAACACGTGCTCGACTTCGGATGTGCCAATGCCATGGGCCAGCGCGCCAAATGCGCCGTGCGTGGAGGTGTGACTGTCGCCGCAAACGATCGTCGTGCCGGGCAATGTGAAGCCCTGTTCCGGTCCGACGACGTGGACGATGCCCTGCCGCCTGTCACGCTCGTGGAAATATTCAACGCCAAAGTCCTTGGCGTTTTTGGCCAGAGTTTCGACTTGGATGCGGCTTTGATCGTCGTCAATGCCTTTGGTCCGGTCGGTGGTCGGCACATTGTGATCGACGACGGCCAATGTTTTTTCGGGCGCTCTGACCGAGCGCCCGGCCAACCGTAGGCCTTCGAACGCCTGCGGGCTTGTGACTTCATGGACGAGGTGCCGGTCGATGTAGAGCAGGCACGTTCCGTCGTCAGCGCGCTCAACCACATGATCGTCGAAAATTTTGTCGTAAAGCGTCTTTGCCATGTCGCGAGGGAACCTTGAGCGGAAGCTGATTTGGATTGGTTGCGGTAATAGCGCTTGGTTGCGGTTTTCGCAAATTCTAGGAGGTCGCGGCATCTCCGCTGGATCGGTACCGGCGGACAACGGACGCTAGCAGACGCGGGGCCGCCAGCAGACCCCCCCGCGCCAGCAAAAAACACGAACCAGCGGCGTCAGCGACAAACGGGGCGGTTGGCGGGGGGCGCTTGCGTCAACGCTCACGGGCCGCACCCGGCGGCCAGCGCTTGACGTGTTGCGAACGCCGCAAAAAATAAAGGGCCGGGCTAACGATAACCGCACGCGGTCACATCGGCCCGGCCAAGTCAGGGGGAACGAACAACGTTCCTGACGAAGAAAACCCCTGGGTGGTGGCAATAACAAACCCAGAAGCCCTCTGCCTCATGGTGGTAGTTACGCGTCGGATGTGATGTGGATCAGACAGGTGCGACAAAAATTGCTGGATAAGTGTGCACTACTTCGGTCGCTTGGCCTTCGACAGCAGGAAGTCCCTTAAAAGCTGGACTTTTTTTGATTGTCTGAGTTCCTCGGGAAAAGCGAAAATCAACTGTAATGTTGGCTGCTCGATCTGCGGCAGCACTGGCACAAGGTCGGCCTCTTCCTCCGTCATGTAATCGGGGATCATGCCAATGCCGATGCCCGCCTTGACGGCATACGTTATGGCGACAACGCTGTTGACCTTTAGGACAGCCTCGCGCGGGTCATTGGCCTCGCGCCCGACCTTTTCAATCCACACCATCGCGTCCAACTGCTGGGCCGGTTGCCCGCTGTAGGCAATCAAGCGGTGGTTATCGAGGTCGGCAACGGAGGCCGGAGTGCCAAACCGCCTCAAATATTGAGCCGATGCGAACGCTCTGACCCGGCTTTCAAACAGTGGCCGACGAATGAGATCAGCCTGTTCTGGTTCTCGCGTCCAGATCGCAACATCGGCTTCGCGCATGCCGATATCGACCTGTTCGTCATTGAGCATCAGCTCGATATGGATGTCGGGATAAAGGTCGGTGAATTCACGCAGGCGGGGCGTGAGCCAAACGGTGCCAAAGCCGATCGGTGCCGTCAGCCGAAGGTCGCCCGATGGCTTTGTTGTTGTGTCCGACAGCAGCGTTTCAGCCGTTTGCAGCTTGGCGAAAACTTCGACCACCGTTCGGTTCAGCAACTCGCCCTGTTCAGTCAGAACGAGCCCGCGAGCGTGGCGATGAAACAGCATGACCTTTAGATCGGCTTCGAGCGACGAAATTTGTCGACTGACCGCCGATTGGCTCATGTGCAGTTGTTCGCCAGCGTGGGTAAAGCTTCCAGCTTCGGCGGCAGCATGAAAAATTCTGAGCTTGTCCCAATCCATCGTCGGTCTCACCCAAGATGCTGCGCCGCAGCAGCTTAGCTATGCGCTGGGTGCAAGGCAATCAAGGGATCACAGGCGCAATGGCCCTAATGCGCGCGGCGCAACATGTCAGTTGCAGCGAGCTTTACGTCACGATTGACAGGATTTACTCGGCGGCTTGAGCGGTGCTTTCGATCTTGGCTAAGAACCGTTCTGCTTCAAGCGCTGCCATGCAGCCCATGCCAGCGGCGGTCACTGCCTGACGAAACACTTCGTCTTTGACGTCGCCTGCCGCATAGACGCCGGGAATGGCTGTCGCGGTCGAATCTGGTGCCGTGATCAGATACCCCGACGGTGTCATCTCCAGCTGGCCTTTGAACAGCGAGGTCGCTGGCGCATGGCCAATGGCAATGAAAACGCCGTCGACCGCGCGCTCTATGACGGCGCCGGTTTTGACGTTCTTCAATTTGACGGCCGTGACAGATTTGGGCGCCGAAGTGCCGATGATTTCATCGACGGCGGAATCCCAAACCACCTCGACTTTGGGATTGTTGAACAGTCGCTCTTGGAGAATTTTCTCGGCCCTGAAACTATCGCGACGATGCACGACCGTGACGCGCGCCGCGAAGTTGGTAAGAAACAGGGCCTCTTCGACAGCGGTGTTGCCGCCGCCAACAACCATGACTTCTTTGCCCTTGTAGAAAAATCCATCGCACGTCGCGCATGCCGACACGCCATGACCTTGATATTCAGTTTCGGACGGCAGGCCGAGCCAACGGGCCTGGGCGCCGGTGCAAATGATCAACGTATCGCAGGTGTAGCTATCGCCGCTGTCGCCTTCGAGCCGGATGGGGCGGGCGCGCAATTCAACCTTGCTGATGTGGTCCATGACGATGTCAGTGCCGACATGCTCGGCTTGACCCTGCATCTGCTCCATCAGCCACGGCCCTTGAATGGCGTCGGCGAAGCCTGGGTAATTTTCAACGTCGGTCGTGATCGTCAACTGACCGCCAGGTTGCGATCCTTGGATCAACAGCGGCTTCAACATCGCGCGAGCAGCGTATATCGCAGCCGTGTATCCGGCTGGGCCGGAGCCCAAAATAATCACCTTGGCGTGGCGTGGCGTGGTTGGCATCCGTTGTGGTCCCTTGGCCGCCCATTGACCGGCATCTGGCATGACATTCAGACAGCGTATTAGGGTGTTGGCCAAGCAAACGTCAATGTGACGGCAAGGTGCGGTCTTGCGCCATCATCACTTCCTGCGGCACCGTGGTGGCAGCATCTTCTGGCTCTTTGATGGGGCCTACCGGAGACGAGCACCAGTGCAGGATCAGCTTTTGCAAGCAACGGACAATGCCGCCACGGTTCGATCGATGACAACCGCGCAGCGGGTGCGCGCGATCCTCGTTGGGTCGTCCGGCAATCTCGTTGAGTGGTACGATTTTTATGTTTACGCGGCGTTCTCGCTCTATTTCGCCAAGGCTTTTTTTCCTGAAGGCGATCAAACCGCGCAGTTGCTCGCGACCGCCGGTATTTTCGCCGTCGGGTTCTTGATGCGCCCGATCGGTGCTTATGCTTTTGGCAGGCTTGCTGATCGGCGCGGGCGGCGCGTCGCGTTGACGGCATCCGTGTTGCTGATGTGCTTTGGGTCAGCACTGATCGCCATCACCCCAACTTACGCCAGCATCGGCGTTGCAGCTCCAGCGCTGCTACTGCTTGCGCGGCTCATACAGGGCCTGAGCCTCGGCGGCGAGTATGGCACCAGTGCCACGTACTTGTCTGAAATGGCAACGCCGGCTCGGCGCGGATTTTATTCGAGCTTCCAGTACGTCACGCTGATCGGCGGGCAGTTGACGGCGATGCTCGTTTTGATCGTGTTGCAGACGTTTTTTCTGACCACCGCTGAACTTGAAGATTGGGGTTGGCGCATCCCGTTTATCATCGGAGCTTTGCTTGCCGTTGTGGTCTACTTTATGCGTCGCGACATGTGCGAAACCGAAGCCTTCACGGCGTCGTCGAGGCGCGATGGCACACTCGCAACGTTGCTGGCGCACCCACGCGAAGTTGCCATTGTTGTCGGGCTGACGCTTGGCGGTACCGTCGCGTTCTACACGTACACCACGTACATGCAGAAGTTTTTGGTCAATACATCAGGCTTCAGCAAAGACACCGCGACGCTGATCATGGCGACGGCGCTGTTTATCTACATGCTGTTGCAACCACTCGTTGGCGCGTTCTCAGACCGGGTTGGACGCAGACCGCTGCTGTTGGGCTTTGGCATTCTCGGCACGCTGTGCACGGTGCCTTTGTTGACGGGATTGGAAACCACACGCAGCGCGGTTTCAGCCTTCGCGATGGTCATGGGTGGACTGGTGATCGTGTCGGGCTACACGGCGATCAACGCCGTCGTGAAGGCAGAGTTGTTCCCAACGCACATCCGCGCGCTCGGCGTTGGCCTACCGTACGCGTTGACTGTCGCTCTGTTCGGCGGCACCGCCGAATACATTGCGTTGTGGCTGAAATCGATGGGCCACGCGCAATGGTTCTATTGGTATGTGACGGCATGCATCGCAGTTTCGCTCGGGGTCTACGCCACCATGCGTGACACTCGTGACGACAGCACGTTGGATCGGTAGAATCTTGGGGACCGGCCTCAAATCCATTGAACTGGATAGCACGCAAACGGAGATCATCGACACCGCGAAACTGAATCAAGCCGTCGTCGGAATCGGAGGTGTCGGCTGGCGCAATGA
>JANMII010000140.1:0-6083 GCA_031375665.1 Hyphomicrobium sp. | reverse complement strand
TATTGTATTTCAATTTGATAAGTCGTGGCGGAGGGAGTGGGATTCGAACCCACGAGACCCTTACGAGCCTACACGCGTTCCAGGCGAGCGCCTTCAACCACTCGGCCATCCCTCCGCAAATTGCCCGGAACGGCGCGCACTATAGCGATACACGCCCTTGATGCAACTCGACGCCGGACAACGCTGCCCCAGTGCCGCTGTAGAACCAAAAACGTCGGCGCTGGACGAACGCTTGCGAGGCGGAATGACGAAACGCCCGCGTTCGTCGGTTGGCTCGATAACGCGACGCCGTGCGATCATCCGGTTAGCTTGACGCGCACGACAGACGGTCGCACAACGCTGGGGCCACAACCAACAGCAACTACAATAGCAGGAGCGGTCTTCTGCCCAGCCTGACAGCCCAGCGGCTCTTGAGCATCATCGCAACGATCGCGGTCGTGACAACCATTGTCGCTGTTTTGGCGTGGCAACAATCCGGCGACACGTCGTCGTATTTCCTCAAACCGCTTGCGATCGGCAGTTGGATCGCGGTGTTGCTGACCGCGGTGATTGGTGAGGAGACGCGACCCCGCATGATGCTGCGATTTTTGTCCGCGCTGTTTGCCTTGATTGCCGTGATCGCCGTCATTGCCGACTGGTCGCGTCCAGATCTGCCCGGTTCACCGCTCGGCGCGACGACGTTGTTTGATTATTTATCGAACTTCACGCCGTCGATGATGGCGGCAACTGAAGCCTCGGTTAGCCGCACCGTCAGCCCGCTACTGTGGGACCCGGTGATCACATCTGCCCTTCACCTGCCAGCTTGGCTCAGCTTCGCGCTTCTCGCTGCCGCGACCGGGTATGCTGGCCGACCGCGACGCGACATTCGCATTTTTGTAAACTGACGCCATATCGTTCAGGTGGCCAGTCTTCGTGACCGGCACGAAACGGATCAACGGCCGCAACCGTAGTCTCGATACAGCTGCCGATTTTTATCGGATGCGGCCACGCAGCCTTTGGGCGAAACAAAGAACCGAGCACTTGTTTTTAGCGCGGCCGTGGCCGCGGATTTTTCAAGCGTCTTTAGAGTGGAGCTACAGGAATGTTTTTACAGCGCCGCAGTAAACCGATGGCAACCGCTGAAACCGCCCCCAAAGGCCGCTCGCAGCCCGTGCTCGCGCTGACGGCGGAGCATTTTCTGTTGTCGCGCCCGTTGCACCCGCCCTACCCCGTGGGCATAGCGCACGTAGACTTCGGGCTTGGCTGCTTTTGGGGCGCTGAACGCTTATTCTGGCAACTGGGGGGCGGCATCTGGATCACCGCCGTCGGTTATCAAGGCGGCTTCACTGTCAACCCGACGTACGAAGAAGTTTGCACCGGCACCACAGGTCATGCCGAAACCGTCCGTGTCGCGTTCGATCCTGGCGTCGTCAGTTTTCAAACTCTGTTGACGACGTTCTGGGAAGCCCACGATCCGACCCAAGGCCACCGTCAAGGCAACGACATCGGCACGCAATACCGCTCGACGATCTACACGTCTTCACCAGAACAATTGGTGACGGCGACCGCTTCACGCGACGCCTACGATGCGGCGTTGCGCGGTCGCGGTTTTGGCGCCATCACGACGGAAATTCGCGATGCGCCGCCGTTCTATTTTGCCGAGGCGCACCATCAGCAATACTTGGCGAAGGTGCCGCACGGTTATTGCGGACTTGCTGGCACAGGCGTCACATGCCCGCCACCCAGCGTCAGTCTGTTACCTGAAAGCTGAAGAGGAACTGGTGCTAAACGATACCGAGCGAGACCGGCGCGTCCGTTGTTGGTGCCGGGTAGCCGCTCGTCCACTAGCGCGCCAATACCCCCGGACGGGTTACTTCGCTTTGTCGGCAGACTTCTGCCGCATAATGTGGGATCGCAGCGCCGAACCCGCGACGAACGCCCCGGACCTGGCTTCACCCATCCCGCCCATGGGCACTTCGTCTTTGATGGCGGTCAATGGCTGGCGCACGCCGTCCGGCCCGCTTTCAAGCACGGCCGTACATTCGGCCGGAAGCTGCGCCATCGTCAGGGGCGGCGGAGGTGGCGGTGGCTTGTAACCGGGCGGCTTGGGTGGCGGTGGTCCTTTTGGCGGGGCCAATCGCGCGAGCCACTCATCGACTTCTTTGGCGCAACCATCGTCACCGGTGGTTGCGGTTTGCGGCTTGCAGACCGTCGAGCCCGGCGGGCAGCCGATCCGAATGTGGAAATGATAATAATGGCCGCCGATCGGGCGCACCTTGCCCAGCCACTTTCGATCGGCACCTGCCGCTTCGCACAGCGCTTTCTTGATGGCTGGGTGAACCAGAACGCGCTCGACTTCCGGGTAAGAAGCCGCCCGTTTAATCAGCTTGACATGTTTTTCGGTGAAAACTTTCGGATCGACCGCCAAATCCGTTTGATCCAGCATCGACGTCGCCGAAATGTCCTCACGCTCTTTGCGTGTGAAACGTTTGGCTGGCATCGGCGTCAACCAGACGTCGGCATCTAAGCCGACTTGATGGCTTGCGTGGCCGGTTAGCATCGGTCCGCCGCGCGGTTGTGAAATGTCGCCGACCAACAGTCCCTGCCAATCGTCGTTCTTCTGGGCGTCCAGCGCGAGGCGCTCAACCAGCGAGATCAGCTTGGGATGGCCCCAATTGCGATTGCGCGACAAGCGCATTGCCTGCCATGCCGGCCCATCAACCGGCAAAGCAACTGCACCTGCCAAACAGCCGCGCGAATACGACCCAATCGCACGCGACGCCAGCGGCGCGGCAGTTGTCGCGGCACCAAACAGTGATTTGGCCGGCACCATTGGCGGACCCGTTTCAGGGGTCGCCGCGTCGCCAGGCTCCACTGCAGAACCCGACACTGGACCACGCGGCGGAATTGGCTCGACGCTCAGCACAATGGGTGTCGATGGCCGATCGCCTGTCACCGCACTTTGCGGCATCGCTGTGGCGGCTGCATCGGGATTATCAACATTTGACGACGCTTCCCCGACTGTCGGAACAAGCGCTGCCGTCGCGGACGGTCGGTCGGCAATCGTACTTTTGTTTGGCTGGGACAAATTGTTTGGCTGGGACGGAGCGCTGGATTGAACTTCACGCGTGTCGACTGACACATCAACCGCGGCAGCAACGGCGGCATGGGATGCGGTGTCGGCTGCGCTATCGGGCAAGCGATCTGTGCCAGCTTCGGGTGCGGCAACCACATCGCTGCCGGTCGTCTGCTGATTGAATTTCAAATCAACCGCGCGCGAGACAAAACTCGGCAGCTTTTGCTCGGTCGTCGAGCTTGATCCGAGAGCGACAGCAGCCTGCGTGTCCGAATTCCCGTCAGCGGTGGTTGCCGGCAGTGCTGGTTCCGCGACCGCCACAGCCAATGCGGCGACAGATTTTGCAGCGACCAACGCATCGGTCAGGTATCGTTGAGCGAGCGGCAGCACGACATCCGGCCGCGCGGCAGCAATGCCCACGGCAGTCAAACACGTCAGCGTTAAAAACAGGCGACCGGCCCGCATTCGGTTTCCCTGCATGAACTCTCCCGCGACTATATTATCCTATTCTCGGGCAAAAATCAGACATCGCGCAGGCGACTGGCAAAAAGTTGGTCGCATGTTGCCGACGAAAGCTGTGACAGCGGATGAACCGGTGGGGTTCATACCACAGGAATTAAAACAATTTCTGCTTGTGATCTTACCGTCCGACCAACGCCGCCACACACCATGTCCGATCGAAACCAGGGACCTTTTCACCCTTTATGACGACCCCCGCTCCTGTACCCCAGTGCTTTGATCACGGGCCCGCCGAGGCCAAGACCCGCCTGATCTTGGCTCACGGTGCTGGAGTTGGAATGGGTTCGCCATTTATGTCCGCAATGACCGCGTTGTTGGTTGATCGCGGCATCGCGGTCACCACCTTTGAATTCGCTTACATGGCCGCGCGACGCTCAGGTGGGGCTCGCCGACCGCCACCGCGACTTGAAGCGCTGATTTCAGAATACCAAGCCATTGTCGGCCAAGTCGGCGCGCGCCTTATGCCAAATCAACGATTGATCATCGGGGGTAAGTCGCTTGGCGGTCGGGTGGCCAGTCACATCGCCGACGGTTTGTATCGCGAGCGCCAGATTGTCGGCCTCGTTTGTCTTGGCTATCCGTTTCACGCTGTCGGCAAGCCGGAAATCCTGCGGATCGACCATCTCGCAAATTTGTCATGCCCGACCGTGATCATTCAAGGTGACCGCGATCCGTTCGGCAATCGCGGCGAGGTCAAAAACATTCCGCTGCCATCTGCGATTGGGTTTCAGTGGCTGCCGGACGGCGACCACGACTTCGGCCCGCGCGGCAAATCCTGCGTGACTCGCAGCCAAAACCTAGCGTCGGCGGCGGATGCGGTCAGCGCCTTTGCAGCAGCATTGCCCGCACCGGCGCGTTGACGCTTATGGCACCAGCACCTACGGTGCGCCGCGCCCAACCTTGCACCTGCTCGTTGCGACCCACATTAGTAATGTGGCCAGCCATGGTGCCCTAGCCAAGAAGTCTTAGCCCATCATGTCGACGACGACCGCAGCACGCTTGAACGTTACGCCCGCTCAAACTGCAGCTCTCAACGACACGCGCGCGTGGCCGTTTGAGGAGGCCCGACGCCTAATCAAGCGTCTTGATCAGCTGCCCGGCGGCCGCGACAAAACGGTGCTGTTCGAGACCGGCTATGGACCATCAGGCCTGCCCCACATCGGCACGTTCGGTGAAGTCGCGCGCACCACAATGGTTCGGCATGCGTTCGAGATTTTAACTGACGGCGCGCGACCTACGCGTTTGATCTGTTTTTCCGACGACATGGACGGCCTGCGCAAAGTGCCGACCAACGTGCCAAACCAGGACCGTCTTGGTCAGTACCTCGACAAGCCGCTGACCAACGTGCCTGATCCGTTCGAGAAATTCGAAAGCTTTGCCCACCACAACAACGCGATGCTGCGCGACTTTCTCGATCGTTTTGAATTCCAGTACGAATTCTATTCAGCAACCAAGTGCTATCAGTCCGGCATGTTTGATGCGACGTTGTTGGCCATGCTCGCGGCCTTCGACAAGGTCATGGACATTATGCTGCCAACGCTTGGGGCTGAACGGCAAGCCACCTACTCGCCGTTTCTGCCAATCTGTCAGCGCACCGGCAAAGTGCTGCAAGTTCCAATTGTTGCGCGCAACGTAGCAGCTGGCACCATCACTTATCGTGATCCTGAAACTGGCGATACAGTCGAAACGCCGGTGACTGGCGGTCGCGTCAAGTGTCAATGGAAAGCCGACTGGGCCATGCGCTGGACAGCGCTTGGCATCGACTACGAGATGGCTGGCAAAGATCTCATCGAAAGCGTGGCGCTGGCGTCAAAGATTTGCAAAGCGCTCGGCGGCACACCGCCTGAGGGCTTCAATTACGAGCTGTTTCTCGACGAAAACGGCGAGAAAATTTCGAAGTCTCGCGGCAATGGCCTGACGATCGAGCAGTGGCTGACTTACGCCTCTCCCGAAAGTTTGTCGCTCTACATGTTTCAAAAGCCAAAGAGCGCCAAGAAGCTGTATTTCGACGTGATCCCGCGTGCCGTTGATGAATATCTTCAGTTCGTTGCAGGCTACGCCAAGCAAGACGGCAAGCAGCAGCTTGATAACCCCGTCTGGCACATTCATAGCGGGCTACCACCAAAGCCGGAGCTGCCCATCACCTTCGGCCTGCTTCTCAATCTCGTTTCGGTTTCAAATGCCGAAAGCAAAGACGTGTTGTGGGGATTTCTGCGGCGCTATTCGCCTGGCGCCAGCCCGGCCGCCAATCCGATCCTGGATCGACTGTCAGGCTATGCCGTCCGCTATTATCAAGACTTTGTCAGACCGTCGAAAAAATACCGATCACCCGATGCCGTAGAAATTCAGGCGCTGCAGACGCTCGACGCATCTTTGGCAGCGTTGCCAGTTGAAGCCGATGCCGACATCATTCAGAATGCCCTGCTCGACGTTGCCCGCGCCATTCCACGCTATCAAGACCCGACCAAAGTCAGCCCGAGCGGCGGACCTGGCGTCAAGCTTGATTGGT
>JANMII010000139.1:0-3282 GCA_031375665.1 Hyphomicrobium sp. | reverse complement strand
TTTGGACTTTTGCTGCGTTCGGCCATCAGCGGAAATTTGACGGGCAGCACCATCGTACCCGTTGGCGATCCGACGCGATCGCCTGGCGAAGCTGGCATCACGTGGAGGCGTCTGATTGGTGATGGCGGCGACCAGCCGGGCGAAGGCGAACGTCGATACAACCTCGTCAAGTACGTGACGCCTGAATTCGCCGGTTTCTCCGCATCGGCAGCGTGGGGCGAAGATGATTTTTGGGACGTGGCTTTGCGTTATGCCGGTGAATTCGGCGGCCTCAAGGTGGCCGCAGGTGCCGGTTATGGTCGCCAGTCTGACGGCTTCTATCTCGACACGCAAACGGTATGCATAGGTCGGTTGCCGAATTCGGAAAATCGCGACGCGTCGTGCGATCAGTTTGGTGGATCTTTCAGCATAATCCACCAGGAAACCGGGCTGTTCCTCAACGCCGGAGCTGGCGTAAAGCGCGATGACGTGGTCGAAATTCAAACCAACCAGCCTTACGCATCGGGCGGAGCCGATCCCGACCAAAGGTTCTGGTCGGTGCAGGCGGGCATAGAGAAGAAGTGGACAGAGCACGGCAAGACGACGCTCTACGGTGAATACTACGATTACGATGGCGGCGCGGGTCGCCGAAGTCCGGCTGGCGGCGCCGCCGACGCCTTGAACGCCGATAGTGGACAAGGCGCTTCGACGATCTGGGATTCGAGCGTTCAGGTGTGGGGCATCGGCGCGGCGCAGG
Source organism: Hyphomicrobium sp. (assembly GCA_031375665.1). Lineage (GTDB taxonomy): Bacteria > Pseudomonadota > Alphaproteobacteria > Rhizobiales > Hyphomicrobiaceae > Hyphomicrobium_B. Next base: position 2,546 of record JANMII010000139.1, on the reverse strand, counting down.
GCTTCGATAAGGCTTCACTTACTCTCTACATTTCTTATCGCCATGTCGAAGGCGACTTGACGCTCAGAGAGACCGGCGCAACGCGCGATGTTTTCGATGCGCCGATCGAAGACCTTGATCTTGTGATGACCGGCGCCATCATCAAATTCTAACTTGCGTCGACCTCCCGTCCCGCATGGGCAACGACGGGCCGCCCCGAAAGGAAGCGGCCCGTTCGCCATCCTAGAGGCGTGCGGTGATCGCTGAGTTTGGTCATAAGCTCAGCAGTTCTAATTGGTTCTACACAGCCACCGCCACATCTAGCGTTGGCGAGATGACTGATACTCAAAATCCTTCGACACAAATGCCAAAGCTTCGCGCATTGCGCCGCAGTCGGCTGGGGACCCGCGCGCATCGCGACGTTGCGGCTGAAGTGTCGCGTATCATCAGCAAAAATTTGCGTGAGGCGCGGCGGCGATGTGGATACTCGCTTGAGGCTCTGGCGCAAAAGTCAGGTGTCAGTCGCGCCATGCTTGGGCAGATCGAGACATCAAAGAGCGTGCCAACTGTGACTGTCATCTGGCGCATTGCCGATGCGCTTGGGCTTCCCATTGGCGCATTGTTGTCGAACCCAGAACAACAACCAGCCCAAATCATCCGTGGTGCGTCCCATCGTGGTGTGAGCGGAACAATGCATCCGCTTGGCCAGTCGTTAAGCCTTGATGAAGCCGAAGCGGAGCTGCGCTTTTTTGAGATTTCGCTAGCACCACAACAGGCAGTTGGTCTCGTGCCACAGTCGCTGCCGCTGCGTGCCATTCTCGTTGTGGCGGTCGGCCGATTGTCGCTTGAGTGTCCACCTGACGCGACGATTGATCTGGAGTGCGGTGATACAGCCGTGTTCGATGCCCAACGCTCCGGGCGGCTCATCAATTGCAGCGCGCTCCCGGCCAAAGCCTTCCTGGCTCTGTTTCCCAAGCGCACCCGGTAGCGTCGCCGCATATCACTCACAGGACTATCGATTGCAGATCTTCTTGGTTCCGTCAGCTGGGCCTCTGCAATAGCGTCGGGTCATCACAATCAAGCAGAGGCGCGCCATGATTAGATTATCACCAGCAATCGCGACATTGCAGGCCTGGCTGCTGCTCTTATCGAGCTTTGGTTTTGCGCTGTCGATCATCTTTGCGGTTTAGAGTAAGGCTCAATGAAGGCCGCCCGCACACACAGAGTTTTGCCCGGCTTTGGAATTTCCATGGGCTTCACACTGGCCTATCTGGGGTTGATTGTGCTGGTGCCTATATCGGCAGTGTTCATCAAGACGTCCGGCATGGAGTGGGACCGGTTCTGGCAGGTCGTGACAAGCCCGCGGGTGGTGGCGTCGTACAAGCTGAGTTTTGGGACAGCGCTAGTCGCCGCAGCCGTCAACGTTGTTTTTGGTCTCATGCTGGCTTGGACGATTGTCCGATATTCGTTTCCCGGGAAAAAGATCGTCGATGCTCTCGTCGACCTGCCATTTGCGCTACCTACAGCCGTCGCTGGTATTGCTCTGACAGCGCTTTACGCGCCAAACGGTTGGCTTGGTCAGATCATCACGCCACTCGGCTTTAAGGTAGCCTTTGCCCCGCCGGGCATTTTTGTAGCTCTCGTTTTTATCGGCTTACCTTTTGTTGTTCGTACCGTTCAGCCAATCCTTGAAGATCTCGATGCCGAATTCGAGGAGGCGGCTGCAAGCCTTGGTGCATCACGATTGCAGGCGTTTGTCCGTGTCGTTCTACCAGCACTCGTGCCAGCGTTGCTGACCGGCTTTGCTCTCGCTTTTGCGCGCGCCGTCGGTGAGTATGGGTCGGTGATTTTCATCGCTGGCAACATTCCATTTGTCTCAGAAATCACGCCGCTGATGATCATTACCAAGCTTGAGGAATTTGATTACGAAGGCGCAACGGCGATCGCGTCGGTCATGTTGGTTGCGTCTTTTATTTTGCTGCTGATTATCAACAGCCTGCAGGCATGGACGTCGCGTCGCAGTGGGAGGATGCCATGATCACCTTGGCGCCTACTGCGCTCGATGCACGCCCTATCCGGACCTTGAACCGAAGTTGCACGACACGTTTCGAAGCTGGCATCGCAACGCGAGACAATCCAGTCATCAAGTGGACGCTGCTTTTTGTCAGTCTTGCGTTCTTCCTGCTTTTCATCTTGCTGCCGTTGATTGTCGTGTTCGTTGAAGCTTTTAGGAAAGGGTGGGACGTCTACATCGCCTCTCTTCTAGAGCCCGATGCTCTCGCCGCGGTGCGATTGACGTTACTTGCTGCAGCGATAGCTGTGCCGCTCAATCTGATTTTTGGCGTTTCCGCGGCGTGGGCGATTGCGCGGTTCGAATTTCGAGGAAAGCAGCTTCTGACGACATTCATCGACCTTCCATTCTCGGTGTCGCCGGTTGTTGCCGGCCTGATTTATGTTCTTGTGTTTGGCGCGCAAGGCTGGTTCGGCACGTGGCTTGCGGACCATGACTTAAAAATCATCTTCGCAGTTCCAGGCATCGTGCTCGCAACGATCTTCGTTACGTTTCC
>JANMII010000126.1:0-6802 GCA_031375665.1 Hyphomicrobium sp. | reverse complement strand
CATCCTGTTCGAGTTCACTGAGTTTAATCTGCGCCGTATTGGAGCGCATCACGTCCCGCTTCGCAGTTTCTAGCTGGCCGGCAAGGTTGCGTTCACGACTGATCGCGATGCCATATTCATTGCGGGCCGCCTTCGCGACCCGTTTCATTTCATCGCTGATCTGTTGCTTGACCTCAGCCAACTGTGATCGCACCTCGATCAGAACGGGATGGCGCGGCTGCAACTGCGATGACAGTGCGGCTTCCCGCCGGGCCACCTGCGCGTATTGTTCACGCAAGCGCTGCAATAAGCCAGAGTGCACGGCATCTGGCAGCGAACCTGGCCCCACACCCGATTTGAGCGCCGCAATCAATTGGTCCTGACGCGCCTTGCTCTCGGCCGCAACGCCGCGCGCGGTGCTGAGTTCGCTGTTGAGCTTCGTCAGCTGCTGCTCGGTTGCGATGCCGCCTTCTGACGTCAAAATGCGGCTGGCCTTCTTGAATTCGTCAACGCGATTTTCAGCCAAGCGCACCTGTTCACGGAGCTCGCCAAGGCGGGCATCGAGCAGCGCGTTGGCGCGCTTGGCTTCAGCCGACTTCGCAGCCGTTTGGTCGGCGAGATAGGCGTCCACGACGGTTGCGGCGAGGGTCGCGGACATGACCGCCGTGCTGGCCGAGACTTCAATATCGACAATGTAGGATTTTGCAGCGCGCTTAATGCGAATAGTTTCAGCCAGCGTTCCGATGGCAAGGCTGGTCGGGTTCGGCGCAGGGGGGCGCTGAATGATCAGGGCTTTGATGCGCGAGAGAGTACCCTGGCTGTCGGCTGGCGCATATTCAGGGTTGCGGTCAAGGCCGAGCTTGTCGACAACGCGCCGAAGCACCGCGTCTGACGTTAAAATCGCAGCTTGGCTTTCAACAAGCGCGAGATCTGTTCCATAGCCGATTGGATTTGGTGCTTCCGGCACGATCTTGCTGCTGCGCGGATCGATGAAGATTGACGCGGTTGCGGTGTAGACGGGTTTAGCGAGCACCACGTAAGCGCCAGCGAGCAACGTCGACAACACGGTGGCGGCGATAATTGTCCAAAGATTTTGGCCCAGCAGCGCAAACAGTCCGCCGCGATCCGTTTCGCCTGGCTTTTGAGGGGGAGCGGCGACGGCAGCACGCGGCGGCATTCGAACCGGCAAAATCGAGGGTCTCACCGCGATGCCCTCCAAAATGGCCAGGCATGCGTGAGGGCTGAAACGCGAAACCGACTGTACCATTTTGTAGTCATAGTGTTACAAACTCTAACGGCCAACCCGGTAGGCGGGTCAAGTGCAGTGTCAGCTTCGGACACTGGTGAGGCCGACGTGAGCCGCGTAAGAATCTGGCTGCAAAGAATATGCCCGCGCTGCGACGGGCGCCATGGTCCCTGGTTGGCTCAATCGAGCCGTAACGGCCAAAGGCTGGCTACAAAGTCAATGCGTCAGGGTATGCCAGCCTTGGACTGTGTTGAGCTGCGGACTATGAGTTCCAGACTAGGAGCCCGGCGGATGACTGCAGCCCGCGCTTCGCCAAGAAACAATGAACGGTGTCCAGAGTAGACTTACTTAGTAAACCTCTACTGTGGTTCGAGGCTGCCCCAACGGAGGCCAGCCGGTCCGAGATCCTTGCGTTCAATATTGCGACGGTGGCGGTCCAGAGGCGAGGGGTGGACGTTGTGCGCTATGTGCACAAGACACTTGCAAATCATAGGACTGGCGGCTCTGACATAAAACTTGGTATGAAACTGGAATAGAATCCCATCGACGCCGTTGTGCGGCGGCGTGGCAGTTCGAACTTTGGTCAGGCACTCCGCTTTTTTGCAAGATGCGAGTACAGCGTGGTTCATAGCGTTCGACAAAGCGGAAAACGCTTGAGTGGCGCGGCCGGGCGGATGTCGCTTTCGGGGGCATCGTTCGCAGCCGCGGCTTTCATCTTCGAAATGGTTGGCCTCGTCACTGTCGGCGTGGCCAGCGGCATTTGCTATCATCTGGCGATTTACGGCCATGTGGGTGTTTTTGAAGACTATTCCAAAGTCGCCGGCCTTACCGCGATCACATATTGCCTGGCTTTTCTTATTCGCGATGAATACGCCATCGATTCAATCCTCGAAGGTCGGCGCAGCAACTCGCGAATATTTCTAACGTGGAGCTTGGCATTTGTCGGGCTCGCCGTCGTCGGCTTCTTGACCAAAAGCACCGCGCTGTTTTCGCGTGGCTGGTTGGTGCTGTATTTTCTGATTGGGTTCGTCGCTGCACTTGCCTTGGCCGGTGCGGTTCATCGTGGCCTTGCTCTAATGATCGATCGCGGACTGGTCCGTCGCCGCAAACTGATGATCGTTGGAACGTCCGAAGACATTGCAATGATGGAACGCGATATCACTGATGGCTCTGCCCGTGTCTATGTGGCGGCGCGGGTGGTGTTGCCATCGGACGGCAGTCGGAAAAACGACATCGAGACCTTGCTTGAAAACGCGGCTGGCAACGCGCGGGCTCTCGGCGTCGAAGACATTATGCTGTCATATTCTTTGCCCGGAACGGATGTGATTGAGCGTTGCATCGCAGCGTTTAGTTTGCTGCCGGTTTCAATCCACCTCGGCGCTGGCGGTTTGATCGCGCGCTTCAAGGATGCCCGTGTCGCCCGCTTTGGTCGGACAACCGCGCTGTCGTTGACGCGCGAGCCGCTCGGACCGTTTGAAGCTGCAACAAAGCGTGGGCTCGACATTGCCATTTCAGGCTTCGCGTTGGTCCTGCTTGCGCCGATCATCGGAGGAATTGCGCTGTGGATCAAGCTGGATAGCCGGGGCCCAATATTTTTTCGGCAACGGCGGCGCGGCTACAATCTCGAAGAATTCGCGATCTGGAAATTTCGCACGATGACCACGCTCGACGACGGCGACCGGGTTGAGCAGGCCAAGGTGGGCGACGTCCGCGTAACAATGTGCGGCGCAGTTTTGCGCAGGTACTCGCTCGACGAGTTACCGCAACTCATCAACGTGTTTTTGGGTCATATGTCACTGGTCGGCCCAAGGCCCCATGCCGTGGCGCACGATCGCTTTTTTGAAAAGCGCATCGCGCTCTATTCACGTCGTCTGAACGTCAAACCGGGCATCACCGGGTGGGCGCAAGTCAACGGTTTTAGGGGCGCAACAGATACCGACCAATCGATGTTACAACGAGTCGAGCACGACTTGTATTACATCGATAACTGGTCGGTTACGTTCGATCTCTACATTTTATTTTTGACGGTCGTATCGGCTAAGGCGCGCTCGAATGCCTATTGAGCGCGATCGACGGCGCCAATCGTCATCGCGATCCCATCCATCCGCTGGTGCCCGAACGCTGCCGCGAGTGGTGCGAGTGCCCGGTGCATTGGACCAGCCCCAACGGTCCCCAAAACAACCTCGCCTTTGATTATGGTTTCAGGATGCAGCGCAGGCGCCACACGCTGCATGGTCTCGCTTGTCACTTGAATGGTGACTTTAACGAGCTTGACGTGCTTCTCCGCGGTCGGCTCATCGGGATGTGCCGCACCAAAGGTCACGTCTGAGACAACCCCGTCGACCTCGACGGCCGATGACAGATCGTCAGGTCGATAACGAACGCGGACGGATGCGCCTTGTTTTGCCGATTGCGCCGCCGCGCGATCAAGGCTGACTGATACGAGCAAACTCCGGTTATCTGGCACGATATCAAACAAATGTTGGCCAGATGCGACAGCCACGCCGTCAGCCGTGCGGCCAACGAACTTAACGCGACCGTGGGTCTGTGCCGACACTTGGCTGACGGCTGGGCGATCGGCATTTTGCACCTGGGCAGTTCGTTCAATGCGGAGTTTTTCGCGAACCACGCCGAGTTCTGAAATGACACGACGTTGGAACGCCGTGTTTAATTCTGAGAGCTCGGCTGCAACCTTCGATCGCTCATCTTTCAGCTTCGCGAGATCGGCTTTGGTTTTTGCAACTGCGCTGTGCAGTCCGATGGACTGCCGTTCCAAGTCGCCCATTCGCGCTTGGCTGAAATCGCCCTTATTGAAACTTGGGCGCACGTTCGACAATTCGCGCTCGTTGCGATCGCGATCTTTGAGACTGGCGGCAAGCTTTTTTGTCAGACTGTCGATGTCGCGATCGAGCGTGGTCACACGCTCACGCAGGTTCGAGGTGACATTCTCGAGATCCTGTCGACGGCTGTCGAACAATTCGCGCTGGGTGGCAACGTAGGCGTCAATGTCGCTGGTCACTCCAGTGGAAGATTGCATTGCGGTGGAAGATGGCCTTGCGGGCAGGTCGTCAAGTAGATCGCGTTCGGCGATTAAACGCGCCTGCTCGATTTCAAGTTTTGCGATCGCAATCATGCGCTGGGCCATGTCATCCATTCGCGCGGTATTGCGAACTTCCGACAAAATATCGCCAGCCGCCACATGCTGACCATCGACCACCGCCAGTCGCGACACCACGCCTGCTTGGGGGGCGACGATGGGGATCGTGTCACCGTCGATGGTGATGGTTGCAGGCATGGTCGCTGTCGTTGGCAGCCCGATAGCCGTCGCACTGAGCACGGAGACAGCAGCCAAAACGGCGAGTGCGCTGCGTCCGACACGCACGAATGGCTCAATTGACCAAAAACTATCGAGAGATAAATCAAGCGGCTTTCGATCGTGCGCCAGTCGCATCATGGCGTCGGCTCCGACACGTTTGCGAGTATGTCGGCGCGGGCACCGAATGCGCGCTGCTGTCCGCCCTCGAGCACGAGAATCTGATCACATAGGCCAGCGATCCGCCAATCATCGGTTGCGATCACAATCGTCTGGCGACGTTGGCGCGCCCCAACGATGATCAGCGCCAATTCTTGAATGCCGCTGCGGTCCAAGTGGGCTGTGGGCTCGTCCAGAACAATCAGGGCTGGGTTGGCGAAGAGCGCGCGTGCAATTGCGATGCGCTGGCGCTGGCCACCCGACAACGTTACTGGGTGCGGGCCTAGCATGGTGTCGTAGCCGTCGGGCAAACCGACAATCATGTCATGCGCCATTGCGTTTTGAGCGGCCTGAACGATGGCTGTGTCATCGGCGCTGGTCGAAAAGCGGGCGATGTTCTGCGCCACCGTTCCAGCGAACAGGTCCGCGCCTTGCGGCAGATAGCCGATGAACTGGCCAAGCACATCGGGGTGCCACTGATCGAGCCGGGCGTGATCAAGCAAAACGGTTCCACCGTAGGGTGGGATCAGCCCGACGAGCGCGCGCGCTAGCGTCGATTTTCCTGATCCGCTCGCCCCCATAATGCCAAGCGCTTGACCGGGCTCGGCTGAAAACGATAGGCCGTTGAGCAAGAACGATCGCGTATCAGGTCGATTGATGCGCAATGCGTTGACGCTGAGCCGACCGCTTGGTCGAGGTAATGTCGTGTGCGGTTTTTCAGTTGGCACCAGCGCCAAGGCTTCGTCTATCGCGTCATAACTTTCGAGTGCGCCGATGGTGGTGCGCCACAGCAGCGGTGCCCGAGCGATCGGCTGAAATGCGAGAGCCGCCAACAGCACGCCGAATAGCGCTTGCCCAGCCGTCAGCGTGCCTTGGATGACAAGGTGTGCTGACGCAGCGATGACGCCGACGATCGCACAATCGCGCAGGGTTGCCAGCACGACAGCCAAATCATCGACGCGGTCGGCCGCGTGCAGATCACGGCTTAACATAACACCCGTCGCTGCCGATATCTGCGCGCGCAGTGCCGACATCATCCCCATCGCGGCAACGCTCGCGGCTTGCCGCTGCGTCGCGCTCATCAACGTGGCGCGGACGCTTGACAATCGATCAGCTTCGATCAGCGCGTGAGTGCCTTGTCGTTGCTTCACCCAGCCAATCGCGAACACGAACACACCGACGGCCAAAGTCAGGCCACCGAGCCACCCGTGGACGAGCCCGATCATGATGAGGGGCATCGGGGTCAGTGCAAGATCGAGAGCCGTGATTGGAGCGCTGCCGCCGATGAAGGCTCGCACGCGCTCGAGATGCGTGTGTAATGGGGCTGACGACGTGATTGAATTTTGCGCGACGTGCTGGCGAACATCAGCGTCGAACAAACGCTGGCTCAGACGATGGTCGAGATCGGCTGCCACCCGCGCCAAAATCCGCGAGCGGGCAATGGCAAGGATATTTGCTAAGATCAACAGACCGGCTGTGGCCATGGCAAAAAACAATAGTGTTGTTTGATTTTTTGTTGTCAGCGATCCGTCAACCACGAGCAGTGCATAGATCGGCGCAGTGAGCAGAAGCATCCGTGCAACGACGTGAAAAGCTGCCGCAGATGTCAGCCCACGCGCGTTCGCTGCGAAAGCATTTTTTGCTTCACTCGTGTCGTCGCCGAGCACCTGATCCAAAACCCAATTGAACGCGCGGCCACCGCGTCTGCGTGGCGCGCTATGTGTGGCTGCGTCCACGACGGTTCTCGCGGTAGGCAGTGGCAGCGGCACCGGGCTTGGCGTTCGCGAAGGATCTGGTTTTACTGGCGGCGCTTTCGGACCGCGCGACAGCGCGATGCCCCAATCATCCACAGAGCTGGGGGATGCAGGAGCCGTGCTACCAGCGCCGGTCGGCGGCAGCGGGCCAATCGTCGGTGTTTCACTGAAGGCTTGCGGCCGCCGGCGCGGCGGTGTGCGCCGCTTTGTTTGAATTCCGGTGGTGTCAATTACGGCGCTGCTGTCTGCGGTCATCATCGCCGTCTTGCGGCGATCCTGCGCAGCCAGTGTTTCGCGCGAAGCACTTACAGCGTCGCCAATTAGGTTAGTGTCAGTGGCGCCAGTCTGATG
>JANMII010000116.1:0-9248 GCA_031375665.1 Hyphomicrobium sp. | reverse complement strand
TTCGTCTGCATATCAAAGGCAGTACCGGTCATGTCAGAAGGCGTTACGCGTCTCAAGGAGCTGCTGTTTGACAGCGAGACGCAAACGCTTCGCGCGCTCACTCAGCGCTTGGAAGCGATTGCCGCAGCGGACGCTGCTGGCCGAGATGAACTCAAAACGCTCATAGAACCCATCTTCGAACGGGCCGGATCGAGTGAGCGTCTGGCGGCAAGTGTATCCGAGGTCCTCAGCACGGCGCTGCGTCAAGCCGAAGTTCGCGAGCATCATCAGCTTGCCGACAGCATCGCCCCAGTCGTGGTCTCGACGATCAAAGCCGAGCTCCTCAACAGTCGCGATGAAATGGTCGAAGCGCTCTACCCAATTACCGGCCGTATGGTGAAAGCCTACGTCGCCAGTGCCATCAAAGACCTCTCTGATCAGATCAATCGGCATTTCGAGCAGAATGCCTTGATGCTGCGACTGCAAAGTCTGGCGACGGGAAAATCAGTCGCTGAATTGGCAATGGCTGGAACCCAAGCCTTCGCGCTCCACGACCTTTACTTAATCCGCCGCGGGACAGGAGCGCTTGTGGCGCGATGGCCAGCAGCATCGACGACCAATCGTGAGCAGGCGATGAGCGGCATTCTTGCAGCCCTCAACGAGTTTGCGAACGAAGCTCTGTCAGCCGATCAGGGCACGCTCCGGCAAATCGATTTTGGCAATGATATCGTCTACCTGCGCGGATCGCCGAAGTTCCTACTCGCCGCGCGCTGCTCAGGGGTCGCGCCTGACAGCATTGAGCACATCATTGATGAGGCTTTCCTGACTACAATTGAAGGCCAGCACGTTGCGTCAGTCACCGATCGCGACGACGACAACGGGCACGCGTTCGCGACCCTCGATAAAACTGGACGAACGCTGACGGCGCGCATCACTGATGAAGCAGCGATCCAGAGAAGACCGGTTGGCCTTGGCGCACTTAAGTTGGTTGCGGCACTCGTGACGTTACCTCTGTTGGGTTATCTCGCTTACGGCTGGTACGGCGAATTTCGCGAAAATCGTATTCGCAGTCAGGCCGGGCAGATCATTGATCAGCTGCCTGAAATGGCAGGCTATCCGATCACTTTGAAAGTTGGCGCGCGTGGCACCACGTTGAATATCTCGGGCTTAACGCCGTCGGCACAAAGCAAAGCGGCCATTGTTCAGTCCGTCCGCCAAACGTTACCCGCCACCGCCGTGACCGATGAGTTGGCCGTGATTGCGGCGCCCGCGCCACCACCCCCAGACCTTCGTCCAGATCTCGCAAAATTGCAGACCGAGCTATCCGCTTTTGAGATCAATTTGGCGCGTGACGCGCTTTTGCGTGCGACGGCGCGTGCCACCCTAAACATCAAGCAGGCGGCTGACGATCTGGCAGCCGCAGCTGCTGCAGCGCGCTCCGACAAACTCCGCGCTCAACTTGCCGCCGCAGAGCTATCAATCCGCTCCCGCTTGCAGGCCATCGCAGAGCTACAGGCTGATTTTTCCGTGTCCTCAGAGAGTGCCAAGACCGCGTCTGGTTTGGATCGCGTGATTGCGATCACCACCGCCATCCAGCAAGACGCGGCGGCGATTATTGCGGCCAGCGGCAGCTCACAAACGGCTGCGACTAAAGCCGCGCCTAGCGATGCGCCGCGCACGTTGCCGCATCTTGCCGACGACCTAGCGGCTGTCTCTGATCGTGTTGCAAGCTTGGCTTCGTCGGCTCTGCTGGCGGCTACTCTGGCCCCGCAGCCACAGCCGCCGCCCGTGGCCGTGCCGGTCGTCCAACCACCGCCGCCCAACGACCGTGAACTGCTCGAACGCGCGACCCGGTCAACGGCGGTTTTCTTTGCCGATGGAACCGACTACCGCGATCCCGCGGCAGCGGCTCAATCGTTGCAAAGCCTCGCCAGCGGAGTCACCAAGGCTCGCGTCGTGTTGCGGGTCGTTGGCTACACTGATGAAGCTGGTGGGCTTACGATCAATTCAACGCTGGCGCTGCAGCGCGCTGAAAAAGTGCGCGCGGACCTAATCGCTCTTGGGGCTCCAGACCGGCTGGTATCCGCAGTTGGACGCCAATTTAGCCGCGACATCAGTTCGAAAGCTGGCCCCGGCAGCCCCAACCGACGGGTTGAATTTGAAGTCGGCTTTGACGGCGAAGCGCAACCATGATGACGCGTAAGCTGATGTTGCTCGGTGAAATCGGGGTCGGCAAGTCATCGCTCGCGCGTCGCTTGGTGTTCGACAAATTCGAGTTTGACTACAAGCCAACGATTGGCGTCGATGTCTACCGTTACGACGTCCCCGATAGCGCGACGCGGCCGGCCATGTCGCTGATCGTTTGGGATACCGATGGGAATTTCGGCGAGACTATTTTCAAACATATCTACATGAAAGAGGCATCCGGCGCGCTGATCATAGCCGACGTTACACGACCGCAGACGTTGGACGTACAATCGGCGTTGGCGGATGGTTTCAGATCGGCATTTCCCGGACGGCACGTCGGTTTTGTCGTCAATAAGATCGACTTGGTTGAGCACGATGCGGCCACCAGTTTACCGCCTCACCTAACCGCGCCAGGAGCAACGGTCACGCGCACGAGTGCCAAAACCGGCGATCACGTTCAAACCGCCTTTCTAAGTGCTGCAAATGACATCGCCCGCCGAAACAACTGACGCATCGCGCGATCTCTTAGCTGCCATGGAAATCGTCGCCGGATTTGGCGATTTTGGGCTGATCTGGCTCGACAAACACCTCAACGTCCGACGCACGTTTGGGCACGCTGTGCGTTTCATCGCGATCGGTCAGCCATTATCGGACAGCGTGATTGCGGTCTTCGGGCTCGAAAGCGAAATCTCACATCTTCAACACAGCCCAGCGCAACGCCTCGACCTGCCAGCGGTCGCAACCGCCGAACCAAATGTTGGAAACGGAAAGCTCAACTATTCATTTTTCTCGGATGCGCGCCACGATGGATACCTCGTGTTCGTCTCGCAAACAGCGGCTCAATCAGCGCTCGAACAGGAACTCAGCAAACAAATCCGAGCGCGCCTCATCGCTGAGGCCGAGACAGCCGCCCGCTCGCATGACCTCGCGCGTGCCAATAGCGATCTCGAAAGGTTCGCTGCCATCGTTTCACATGATCTCAAAGCGCCACTTCGCCACCTGCGCCACGCGGCTGACGATGCTCTAGCGATGTCCAGCGTTGGCGCTGAAAACGGATCGCACCGACAAGCGCTAGCCACAATCAGTGTTGAAGCCCGCCAAATGTCCCGCATGTTATCTGAGCTCTTTGATTACTCCAGCCTTGGCCGAAAATACGAAGCAACGACCGTGGTCGACACCGCCCAGCTGATCGATACCATCGCCAACACTTGGCGCCACCCGACAGTCATTGTTTCGATCGACGGCGAATGGCCAGAACTTGCAACGATTAAAGCTCCGCTCGATCTTGTATTGCGCAACTTGCTAGCCAATGCCGTGCAACACAACGACAGCACACCCGTGATGATTGCTGTTTCATGTACAGAGACTGCGACGGCTTTAAGAATTTCAATTGCTGACAACGGTCCTGGAATTTCGCCAAACCATCACGAAACCATTTTCCTGCCATTCCGCAGTCTGACGGATATGGTGCATGGCAGCTCAACTGGAATGGGCTTAGCCATGGTTAAGAAAGCCGTTGAAAGCGTCGGTGGTTCAATAGCCGTAGCATCAGACCCTGATCACCAGCGCGGTGCTTGCTTTACAATCGTCTGGCCAAAGACGATCACTACGTGCAAGTTCGAATAACAATGCGAGACCAAGCGAGCGCGGCTCGCTCTTGATGCGAGGATCACACAACACGCGATGTCGAGTTCTGGTGGTGATTTTCTTTCGAAGAAAAGTGTGTTGATGCGCGGGCGCGAAAGTTTGTCGGAGGTTGTCGACGTTCTTGTGGTCGACGATGAGGCGCGTGATTCCGATCGCATGCTGGCAACGCTGCGCGTCATGTTTGGATACAAAATGTCGGTGCGGCGAGCAGCCGACATCACCGGCGCACTTGCCCACGTCGCAAACCAGCAGCCCGACATTATTTTGCTCGACGACATTCTGAAGCCAAGTGACGACGGCGAAGCGACGTTGCCGCTTCTTCGCGCAACAGGCTTTACCGGCCCCATCATCGTCATCAGCGGTTTGGTGACGCGCTCTCGCAAGCCGATCCTGATTGCGGCCGGCGCAACTGAGGTCATCCACAAGGACGACGTCGATAGTGTGCGTTTGACCGAGACGCTGCAGCAGATCTTTTCGCGACCGAGCTAACGTCAACCAGTAAAAAGCGCCGCCCATGACAGAGCGGCGCTTGAATACAATCGCAAATCAACAGCCTTTACGCTGCCACAGCTTTGGCCGGTGTCACTGTTTCAGTGAGGTAGCTCATTGCAGCGGCCACTCCGCCCTTCTTGTGCGGGATGCCCGCCAACTCGAAGCCCATTTCAACGCCCGTCAGGGCGCCCATGATCGTAAGCTCGTTGGTGTCGCCCAAGTGTCCAATGCGGAATACTTTTCCGGCAATTCTGTTAAGCCCGGTGCCAAGCGACATGTTGAAGGTATCCAGCACCAGTTTGCGGTAGGCGTCAGCGTTATGGCCTTCCGGCATGATGACCGTCGTGACGGCTGGCGAATAATACTTCGGGTCACGACACTGGATGTCAAAGCCCCAAGCGCGCACGGCCCGCCGGGTCGCTTCTGCCAGCCGCTCATGGCGGACAAAAACGTTCTCGAGGCCTTCTTCGTTGATCATGTCGATCGCCTCGGCAAGGCCGTACAGCAGACCTGTCGCCGGGGTATATGGAAAGAACCCCGTTGCGTTGCTGACCAACATGTCATCCCACGAAAAATACGATCGTGGCAGTTTCGCAGTCTTCGAAGCTTCGATCGCCTTGGCGCTGATGGCCGTGAACGATAGGCCAGGCGGCAGCATCATGCCTTTTTGCGAGCCAGACACGGTGACGTCGATGGCCCATTCGTCGTGGCGCAAATCAGAGCACGCCAGCGACGAGATCGTATCGACCATCAACAGAGCTGGATGCTTGGCTGCATCCATCGCTTTGCGAACCTCGTCGATCCGGGTCCGGCAGCCGGTTGAGGTTTCGTTGTGGACCACACAGACGGCTTTGATTTCGTGCGCTTTGTCGGCGCGCAGCTTTTGCTCAATCAAGTTCGCATCGGCAGCGATCCGCCAGTCTGTCTGGATCACCTCAGGCCGGAGGCCAAGCCGGGTTGCCATTTGAAACCACAACACCGCGAACTGGCCCGTCTCGCACATTAAGATTTTATCGCCGGGCGACAGCGTGTTGGTCAGCGACGCTTCCCAAGCGCCGGTGCCGGAGGCCGGGTAAATGACCACGTGTCCCTGGGTTTTGAACAAACCCTTGATTCCGCTCAAAACCCGATGTCCGAGCTTTTGAAATTCCAAACCGCGATGGTCCAGCACTTGTCGCGACATCGCAGCGAGAATGCGCTCAGGAACGGGGGTTGGTCCCGGGATCTGCAGGAAGTGGCGGCCAGGATGGCGGCCCGGCTTGCTGACAGAGTGGCTGCCAGGGGGGTTGGCAGAGTGGCTGGCGGGGTGGCTGGCAGGGTTCGACATCATCGTCCTCTAAGTCTTGTCCAGTCGCAAAGCGTAGCGCTTGTCGTAGTACGCTCGCCGCCACCGCACAATCCGTCTTCCGCATTCCCTCACGGCCAGACATGCTTTTTTCGCAGCAAAACTACCGTTGCTCAGGCGCCCCTGCGTTGGCACGGTGCCTGTCTCGTGCCGTCCCACTGAAGCTGCGGATTTGATCCTGAGACTTTGGCTTAAGCTTGTGCCAATCGACGATCTGACGCATCACCCCAAAGTCAAACAGCATACCATCGGCGACTTGAAACAAACTCGAAAGCAACTGTGTCAGACTCATCGCCAGAAACGAGACCTGATCGCCTCACAGCTGCAGCCGCGCGGGTGCTGCTCGATGCCAATCAGTTAAGTTCAGCTGAGCTGGTTGCGGCGTGTCTTGAACGTGTCCAATTCCGTGATGCGGCCGTTGGCGCTTGGGCCCACCGCAATCCCAACGCGGCCATGGCAGCCGCCCGAGCCGCCGACGTCGAGCGGCATCGGCTGCTCGCTTCCGGCGCAACAGTGCCGCCGTTGCACGGCATTCCAATCGGCATCAAAGACATCATTGATACGGCGGACTACCCCACGGAAAACGGCACCGCTATTTTCGCTGGTCGTCGCCCGCAGATCGACGCTGCCGTTGTGGCTCAGTTGCGCGCAGCCGGCGCGATCGTGATGGGCAAGACCGTCACGACCGAGCTCGCATTTTTTGGCCCGGGCAAAACTAAAAATCCGCATGACGCTTCGCGCACACCTGGTGGATCGTCGTCGGGATCAGCAGCGGCCGTGGCTGATTTTCAAGTTCCCCTAGCGCTCGGCACGCAGACGGCCGGTTCGATCATCCGCCCGGCATCGTATTGCGGGGTGATCGGATACAAGCCAACATTCGGCTATGCGTCGCGAACCGGTGTGCTCGCCCAATCAGCGCCTCTCGACACCATCGGAGGATATGCCCGCACCATCGTTGATGTGGCACTGCTGATCGATGCGATGAGTGCGTATGACGTCGCTGACCGCGACATGACATGCGGTGTCAAATCATCTTTGGCCGCGGCCTTAACTGACAGCACGCGGCGAGCGCCTCGCTTGGCGTTTGTCAAATCACCGGCGTGGCCGCATGCCGAGCCGGACGCTCAGCTCGCTCTTCAAGCATACGCGAGCAGCTTTGGTGCGCTCGCAGAAGTGGTTGAGACACCGCTTGCGGCAGAGTTCGATGGATCATTGAAGCTGCAGCAAATCATCCAGTTTTCGGATATTGCGCGAAACTATGGTCCACTGGCTGACACACATCCCCATGCAGTCAGTCAGAAACTCAAAGACATCATTGCCGAAGGGCGTTCTTTTTCTGCGGCCGACTATGCAGCGGCCATGGCCGCCCGCGAACCTTTGTACGATGCACTGAGACCAATCCTCATCAATTACGATGCGATTATCACCCCAGCGGCTCCGGGCGTTGCGCTGTCGGGGCTCACGGCAACAGGCAGCCCCATGTTCAACGCACTGTGGACATATCTTGGCATGCCGTGCGTGTCGTTGCCGTTGTTGCAATTGAATGGACTGCCGTTGGGCCTTCAAGTGGTTGGGGCCCGCAACGACGACGCTAACGTTCTGCGAACCGCTCAGTGGTTGACGTGCGACCGCTGAGGGGTGTGCGAATCGCAGTTTTCGCACGCCAGCCAAAAACGCTAACCAGCGATTAACGGTAAATTATTTTTTAACGGCGATGATTTGCAAGCCATCGCTTGGCGACCTCGAAAAGCGGTGGCGTGTTCTGCGTCACGAGAGGAAGCACAATTGATACCGTTTAATGCGCGAGCGCTCAGCGTCGCTCATGTCGCAACACTAGGGCTGATGCTCGCGGTCGACAGTTCGCGAACCCCCGCCGCATCAGATTCATTTCTGGCCCCAATCTGGACTGGCGCTTATGCCGGCATCCACGGCGGCGCAAACTGGATCGATGTTGAAACCGAGAGCGGCATCAAAGCTGACACCGAGGATGTTACCTTCGGCGGGCATCTTGGATTTAATCTCGGGCTTGGCGCGGTCGTAGCTGGCATCGAGGCTGATCTGAACTACGAGAACGCCAGCTTTGCCACTGGTCCGCTACCAGCCGGTGACGCCAGCGCCGACATCCGCGCCAGTGGCACACTCCGCGGTCGCGTCGGTTTGCCGATCGGACCAGCGCTTTTGTATGCGACCGCAGGCTATGCTTGGACTGACGTCAATTATGACGTTCGAAGCTCCAGCGGAGCGTCACTGTCGGGCACGGAGACTTTCAACGGCATCGTGTACGGCATTGGAGCCGAAGCCTTCGTGCTCCCAAACCTAACCTTGCGCGTTGAAGCGCTCCGCTACGACTATGAGCAAAAAGATGTTTCGATCTCCGGCGCGGTCAACGCCGCTGAAGAATTCGATTCCACCAGCACGGTCGTTCGTGCAGGCCTGTCGTTCCACTTCAACTAGCGCGGCGGATCAACTCATGAAAAAGAGACCGCCAGTTGTGCTTGGCGATCTCTCAATTTGCTTATTTGGGCAATCAGCCGAAAAGCGACATTAGGCGAGCTTAAATGGCATGTCGTTGCCAGCAAACGCTGCATCAATGTTGTCGAGCGCCTCAAAACCCATTTGATTGCGCGCCTCGATGGCAGCCGAGCCAAGGTGCGGGAACAAAAACGTGTTGGGCAAATCGTAATAGCCCTCGTGGATCTTTGGTTCACCGGCGAAAACGTCGAGCCCCGCATACCCGAGCCGACCCGATTTTAGCGCGGCGATCATGTCCTCGTCGTTGACGAGGTCACCGCGCGCCGTGTTGACCACGATGGCGCCATGCGGAAGCTTCGCGATCACGTCGGTGTTGAAAAAATACCGCGTTTCGGGTGTCGACGGTGCGTTGATTGAAAAGAACTGCGACACCGACAGGAGGCTATCGAGCGTCTCGTGATAGATCGCGCCTTTTTCTTTGTCCGGCGGTTGGCGATAGATGTCGAAGTAGTGAATTTCCATATCGAAGCCGCGAGCACGCTGCGCCAGCGCTTGGCCGATTTTTCCGAAACCATATATACCGAGCTTTTTGCCGTCCAACCGCTGCCCGACGAGTTGCAGTGGTGCCCATCCCGGCCACGACCGGGTGCGGATCATATGTTCGCCTTCGCTCGCGCGACGCGCCGAGCCAAGCAACAACAACATTGCGATCTCTGCGGTCGCAACCGTCACACCGTGCGGAGCATTGCCAACTTTAATGCCGCGTGCCTTGCAAGCATCCAAATCGATGTGGTCGAAGCCAATCGAGAAAGTCGAGAGAACCTTTATGTTCTCGGGCATCCGGTCGATCACGTCTTTGCGGCACTTTTCGTTGAGCGTGATCAGAAGCGCATCAACTGACTTAGCGGTTTCGAGAACCTCATCGATGCCCATTTGCCGGTCGTCGGCATGCTGAATGACGTCGTAAGCAACGCGAGCCCGCGCTTCAACGGCATCTGGAAGGCGGCGCGTGATCAGAATTTTTTTCTTCGACATCGGCTTTGGGCTCCAGCAAGCGTGCGACTTTGGTCGTCGTGGTCGCTTGTGCCGCAGGGCGGCTCGCCTGACAAGTGAGCAACGGACCACG
>JANMII010000112.1:0-10056 GCA_031375665.1 Hyphomicrobium sp. | reverse complement strand
TGGTGGTCAGACATTGGTGCTGTCAGCCTCTCGGTTGCTCGCAAATGATAGCGACGTTGACGGCGACGTTTTGGCAACCACCGGGGTCCGCGCTGCATTGGGCGGCGTCGCAACTTTGACGGCCAACGGTGACGTGACCTTCGTCGTTGATCCGAGATTTACGGGTCAGGCGTCGTTTATCTACGACATCACCGATGGCCAGGGCGGCACCGCGAGTGCAACCGCAGTGATCGACGTGACGGTACCGATCACAAACAACGGTGCACCCCTCATTCGATCATCGTCACTGCCGCAGGTGCGCGAAGATCAAGCGGCGAAAGGCCGGATCATCGCAAGCGATCCCGATGGCGACGTCTTAACATACGCGATCAAGGACGGTGCGGGTCCACTCCTTGGAGCTGTCCGCTTCGAAAGTGAAGGACGTTTCACCTACACACCCGACGCCAACAAAAATGGCGATGAGCACTTCATCATCAAAGTTTCCGATGGCCGCGGCGGGGTCACGGATGTCCCGTTTGCGTTTACGGTCCGCGCGGTCAATGACGGACCACTGGCGCAGGACGACCGCTTAGCTGCGATCAAGAGTGGAACGCTGCAAAGTTTTAGCGAAGCACAACTTCTTGCCAATGACGTCGATAGTGATGGCGATCGTCTTGACATCATTTCGATCTCAAATGTCACCGGTGGCCTTGCGCGATTGACCGATGGCGGAGATGTCCTTTTTTATGCAAGCCGCGGTTTTTTCGGCGAAGCGCAGTTCAGCTATCGCATCAGCGACGCTGAAGGCGGCAAGGACACAGCAACCGTCAGCTTCCAAGTGACGCGCGGTGGCGGACATGGCGACGGCGTGCCGGGGAACAGCGGCGGCTCCTGGCACGGCATCGAATGGAATGGCAATCCTTGGCAGGGAGACAAATGGCACTTCGGCGGGCGGTATGACTTTGACGTGTTCGGCTAGCATCCACCGCCAGCGCCGCTGGCGCAAAACGTCGACACACCCGTTGGCGGCCAAGACCACATGTGCTGGTATCACCAGCGATGAGGCGTCTCAGTCCCAACGATGTGAATTTGCCAGCGGCTAAGGTTCAGGCCGAGCGTCGAGCCACGCGACGCCGGTGTCTCGAACTTTGGACGATGCGCATCGCGGCGCTCATTGCGGCAATGTGTGTGGCGGTCGTAACGCCCAGCTCCGCAGTCGCTCAGCCCGGCGATGCAGCAGCGAGCATGCCGACCTGCCAGCTCAACCCCGGCACGTCACATACCGTTGCGCGGGTCATCGATGGCGAGACCATTGCACTGGACGATGGCCGCGAGGTTCGCCTCATCGGTGCACTGGCGCCACGCGCCACCGATGCCGCCGCCGCATCCGGCACGTGGCCTGCGGAACAATCAGCGGTCGCGTTTTTATCGAAACAGGTGATCGGCGAACGTGTGCAACTCGCATTTGGCGACGGTCCGCGAAGTGACCGCTATGGCCGGTTGCTTGCCCACGTCTTCATCGGCGTTGGAGCCACGCGACAGTGGATCCAAGGTGAGATGTTGGCGGCTGGATGGGCGCGCGCTTACACTCTGAGTGGTATGACGGCCTGTGCCCATGAACTGCTCGCCAATGAACGCGCTGCAAGGCTTAGCGAGAGGGGACTTTGGGGCTTGCCAAGTTACCGGGCGCTGGCCGCGTCACGCCCGGGCCAGATCATGAAGCGGCGCAATCACTTCGAGCGCGTGAGTGGCCACATCGCGACGGTGGCCCGCACGGCATCGGGTGTGTACGTCAATTTCGGCGGCGATTGGAAAACCGATTTCACCATCGTGGTCAGTAAGGATACTTTGAAGCGCGAGCCGGATTTCGCCAGTCGGCTGAACACGCTGGTCAATCAATCGGTCACCGTTCGCGGCTGGATCGAACGGCGCAATGGGCCGATGATTGAACTGTACCATTCAAGTCAGCTCGAAGTTTCGCTGGCGCATAACGTCGAGGCGGCAAAGCCTGCATCGAACGCGCCGATGTTGAATGGACCAGCGGCCAACGACCCAGCGCCTGCCGACTCTGACACCGAAACGAAAAAAAACCGCCCGGACCCGCCTATTGAGACGGACCCGAGCGGCCTGCAATTGTGATCGTGTTGAAATGCGTTAAGCGGCTTCAACGACCGTCTCGCCATCGGCGGCGGCACGGCGGCTCTTGGCGCTCTTCGACAGAACTTCGGTGATGCGTTGCACCGCCCCGCGCTCGTCGAGCTTTTCAACGGCGGCGAGTTCGCGCGCCATCCGGTCAAGCGCGTCTTCATAGAGCTGGCGCTCTGAGTACGATTGCTCCGGCTGGGCTTCCGAACGATAGAGGTCGCGGACAACTTCCGCGATCGAGATCAGATCGCCCGAATTGATTTTTGCGACGTACTCTTGGGCGCGGCGGCTCCACATTGTCCGCTTAACGCGCGCACGACCCTTCAGCGTGTCCATCGCGCGTTTGACCAATGCCTCATCGGCGAGCTTTCGCATGCCCACGCTTTCGAGTTTGCCGGTCGGCACCCGCAGCGTCAGCTTTTCTTTTTCAAACGTGATGACGAACAGTTCGAGCGACATGCCCGCAATTTCCTGTTCCTCAATGCCGACGATGCGACCGACGCCATGGGCCGGATAGACAACAAATTCATTGGCTTTGAAGCCGTGACGCTGATTGACCGGCTTTTTCTGGACGGCGAGCAACTGGCGGGCTGCTGCAGCTTTTTCAGCAATCGCCTTCGGCGACAACGCCGACGGTGCGGTGGATTTTCCAGCAACCGGCGCGCTGACCTTTTGGCCCGCTGGCTTGTGCGACGCGGCAGGCACCGCCCGCTGAGCTGCAGGTGGTGCGACGCGCTGCGCCGCAGGAGCAGCGATCGACGCGCCCTTCGCAGCCAAAGCCGCGTTCATCGGCTTTTTAACAGGGATCACCGGTGCAGCAACCTTCGGCGGGGCAGCTTTCATCGCCAATGGCGGCTTGGCAGCGATGGTTGATTTGGCCGCTTGAACTGGTTTTTTAATTGCCTGGGATGTCACGGTCGGTTTGGCTTTTGACGCAACGGGCTTGGCAGCGACGTCCACTTTAGCTTTGACAGCTTGCGTTGGGCTCTTTACTGCGGCAGAGGCAACCTTGGTTGCAGCGACTTTGCGCGGCGCGGCTTTCGCGGCGGGCTTGGAGCTGGTCGACGCTTTTTTCTTCTGAGCCATTGCGTTTTCTCACTCTCGAATACTTCAGCCTGCAGCTCAGGAGCGGCGCTCGAGAGCTACAAACCACCATCCAGCCTTGATCGTGCTGGACTAGGGGAAATCCAAACCGAGTTAGGCTTGGACACGGTCAGCACGCACCGAAATGCTGCCTGTCTCTTGCGAGAGGCATTTTTGATGCGTTGGGTTCAGGCTAGCTTTGCAAATCGAAATCGGCTCTGAGCTGACCTTGCGACGCCCCATGTCGTCTTTTTTAAGATGCACCCGCCAGAGCTGGATGATCCTCTTACGTTCACGATCGTTTTTGATTTGTACTCACAATTCGCCATCACGTGTGCAGAATAACACACTCTGGGTCCGAATTGAAGGAAAAGCCGCTGAGACAAGATGGTGGCGTTGAGTGTCCGCCAGCACATGCTGCCCTAAATGCCGTGCGTGACACGAGCAAGCCGCCGCTATCATATTGAAATGAGTTGATTTTAACGCTAGTCGCCGATGCCCGGCGCGTCGCTAAAGTACTTTTCGAATTTACCGTCTTCGTCTTTATGGGCATCGGCCTCCGCCAATGCTGGCTTCTTGACCGTGATATTTGGCCACGATTCGGCGTACTTGCGGTTGAGCTCCAACCACTTGTCTAGATTAGGTTCCGTGTCAGGCTGGATGGCCTCAACAGGGCATTCAGCCTCGCAGACGCCGCAATCGATGCACTCGTCAGGGTGGATGACGAGCATGTTCTCGCCTTCATAAAAGCAGTCGACCGGGCAGACCTCAACGCAATCGGTGTATTTGCACTTGATGCATTTTTCGTTGACGATGTAGGTCATGCTGCGTTCCGGGTCCGTTTTTTCAGCGTCTGATCAGTGTCTGGCGGTTCGGGTCTGCTTTGGCAGTTTTGGGATGCACGGTCAGGGCGGCACATGTCCGCCGCCGTGTAGTCGATGATTACGATTGGGTCTGTCAAACGACAACCCATTGGCGCGACAAAGTGGGAGCTCAATCGAGCTGATACTTTAGCCGTTCAGTCTGGCGACGCTCGCGCTTCGTTGGCCGACCAGCACCCGCCTCGCGAACACCCTGGCTGAAGGCTGATCCTGCGTCTTGAGCCTGGTGGCTGTTTAACGATGCGCGATCACTGGTCCGATCTGCCACGGGTGTCAATTCGGTAAAGAGCTTCGATGCCTCAACTGCTGGACCACGGCGCACACCCATCTGATCGATTTGGATGATGCGGACACGGGCCCCGAGCGTGATTGTCACAACGTCGCCCGGCTTGATGGTTTGAGCAACCTTCTCAATCCGCAAACGATTTAAGCGCACTTTGCCGCGCGCGATCAAGGTTTGTGCCAGCGTGCGAGACTTCGCGAAACGGGCAAACCACAACCACTGATCGAGGCGCTGCGGGGCAACGCTCGCTGCATCGGCGGGACGTGATGCGGCACTTAAAGCGGCACGCGAGACGTCACGCAGTACAAGCCGTTCTGTGCGCTTGTTGGCCATATTCCCCGCGCCTTAACGGTTACACCCTGGTCGAACGATCACGGTGTCCCGCCGCGCTTGTCCAAGCTCGCCTTCAATGCGGCCAAAGCCGCGAACGGGCTGTCTGCATCACTGCCTTTGCGTTTGGGCGGCGCGGCCGTAATCACTTCGGGCTGGCGGCGCATGTCCTCACGGCGCGGCCGATCACGATTGAAGCCACCGCCGGGACGCGGACCATCACCGCGGAATTTGTCGCCGCGAGATTTATCGCTGCGAGATTTGTCTCCGCGGGATGCATCGCTGGAACGGTGGTCGCCGCCCGGGCGAGCGTTCGAAGGCTGTGGCCGATCTTTATTGTCGTTAGGACGATGTCCGCCGCGCCCACGATTGCGGTCCCCGTCGGTCCGCTGCGGCCGGTCGGTTGTGGATGTGGCGGGGGTTACCATAGCCGTGGCCCCATCGCCGCCGACTGCCGACGCGCCATTGTCAGCTAAGGATGCCGTGACGGACGCGTCCGCCGGCGCTGCAAGACCCGGTGCCACCGAATCTCGCCCGCCGTGGCGCTTGCCGCCGCGGTTGTTGAAGCGGCGTTGACCGGCTTCGCGGCCCTCGCCTGCGGTCTTGGCGGTCTCACCCGCTTTGCTGCCACGATATCGCTCGCCAGCAGGTCGTTCGGCACGATGATGGCGGCGCGGACGCCAAATGTCCTCGAAAGCGTCGCTTGCGGGCGACACGGGTGGTTCGCTCGCCACATCCGCGATCCCTAACGATGTCGATGGCTCGGTGGATGCCTCGGCAGATGCCTCGGTATCTGTTTGGGCCGCCTGTTCGGAAACGGTTTGCACATCAGCCAACGGTTGCGCCTGATCCGTCGCTAGGTCGGGTTCAGCTGAAACAGCCTCACTTGGTGCTGGTCCTTCCGTCTCCATCACGGCTTCAGCGGCCGTCACAACGGAGCTGTCAGCCCCAATCGCAGGCGCCTCTTCACCGACTGGCGGAAGGGCTCGATCGTTGACCGATACCGTAACAGCGGGCGGCGTGACGGCGAGTGGCGTAACAATCGCGCGTCGTTCCAAACGGAACCCCAGCGCCTTCAAAACTTCCGCGAGTTCGGCCGCCGAACACCCAAGGATCGACATCATATCATCGGTGACTTTGAAGCCGCCGTCGCCTGTCGATCCCTTCGGTGGCATATCGGGCTTGTCGGCTGCGCTGCGAAACGCGATCAGCGGCCGGATCAGATCCGCCAAGCGCTCAATGATGTCGAGGCGCACGGCGCGCGGACCACAAACATGGAAACCGTTGGCGCGATACAGCGCCTCGGGCGTTTCGGCAATCGATGCAACCGATGTTAGACCTGGCCGTGGCAATTGCACGGTCGCAGCGCTGTCGGCCGCTTTCTGTAATAGCCAGAGCGTTGCTGCAAGTTCAGCCGGGGCTGGTTTGAGCAGGGCTGGAAAGAAGATATTGAAAGCACCAAAGCGCAGGCCGTATTTGCGCAGATCAGCCCGCGCCGTCTGATCGAGTGAGCCAATTTCGTCAGCGATCGACTGACGTTTCAAGGCGCCGAAGTTTTCTTTTAAGCGAAACGCAATGCCGCGCGCCAAGCCCTGCAAGTTCGTTGCGTTCGACATTTCGACGAGCGGTTTTAGCTTGTCGGCGATTAAATCCTTGAGCCAGGTTTTCAAGCGCTCGGAAAGTTTCTCGCGATCGCTTTCACTCAGGTTTTCGTCCACGAGCAACACGATCGATGGCAGCAGCGGATCTTCGCTCGGCTCCAATCGTGCAATCTCGTCGTCTCGCCACAAGATTCGCGCCTCACGCGTCAGCTTAAACGCATCGTTTGGCGCCGCCGCAACCCGGCGCGTGCGCATGCCAAGCTCGCGGGTTAAAACTTGCGTTGCCGCTTGTCGCGTCGCTTTGCCATGAATGCCATCAGCGGCGCTATCGTGGGTAAAGCGAAACCCCTTCAAGCGCCCGACGAAATGATTTTCGACGGTGATTGAGCCGTCGTCCGCGATGTCCGCGTTGAGTTCGTCTTTATCTCGCATACCCTTCATCAGTGCGCTGGTCCGACGATCCACGAAGCGTTGTGTTAAGCGCTCGTGCAACGCGTCAGAGAGACTATCTTCAATTGCCCGCGTCCGCGCCTGCCAATGGGCTGGGTCTTTCAGCCAGTCCGGACGGTTTGCAACAAACGTCCAGGTGCGGATGTGCGCAATGCGTGTGGCGAGCGTATCAATATCGCCATCGGTCCGGTCTGCCAATGAGACTTGCTTGGCAAACCAATCTTCCGGAATATGACCCGACCCTTCAACGATGAATTTATAAATCGTCGAGACCAGTTCGGCATGGTTCTGGCCTGAGATTTTCCGGTAATCAGGAATTTGGCAGACATCCCAAAGCTTGGCGACAGCCGACGGCGTTGTTGCCTTACTGACAATTTCACGATCAGCACTGAGTTGTTCAAGGGCTGCGAGATCGTCGGCGGTGCGGGCGCGCGTCAATCGGGTTTCGCGCGGGAACTCGCGCAAGGACGCATGCAGGCGATCGAGCGTTGCGAGATCAATTTTGCGATTGCGCCATTGCAGCAGCCGCACGCTCTCGAAGGAGTGCTGCTCGAGTTTTTCAACCATTTCAGCATCCAGCGCATCAGCGCCGCCGGTAACGCCGAAGGTGCCGTCATTCATGTATCGGCCCGCACGACCCGCGATCTGGCCAATTTCGCCTGCCGTCAAATTGCGATGGTTTTGGCCATCGAACTTGCGCACGGCTGAAAACGCGATGTGATCAACATCGAGATTGAGACCCATGCCGATGGCATCTGTCGCTACCAGAAATTCAACATCGCCGGATTGATAAAGCGCGACCTGAGCGTTGCGCGTGCGTGGTGAGAGCGCGCCAAGAACAACCGCTGCACCACCGCGTTGACGCCGGATCAGCTCGGCGATGGCGTAAACCTCTTGCGCCGAGAACGCGACGATCGCCGAACGCGCGGGTAATCGCGTGATTTTCTTTTCACCCGTGTACGTCAACTTGGATAAGCGCGGCCGCGAGATGAAGTTGGCACCTGGAATAAGTTCGCTGATAGCATCGCGCATGGTGTGGGCGCCGAGCAAAAGCGTTTCGGATCGGCCGCGCGCATTGAGCAACCGGTCTGTAAAAACGTGGCCACGCTCCAAATCGCCGGCTAGCTGAATTTCATCGATGGCGAGAAAATCGACGTCGATATCGCGCGGCATCGCTTCAACGGTCGACACCCAATAGCGCGCGCGCTCCGGCTTGATTTTTTCTTCGCCCGTAATCAGCGCGACATTATCAGCCCCAACGCGGGCTTTGATCTTGTCATAGACCTCGCGCGCCAAAAGACGCAGCGGCAGCCCGATCATCCCGCTGTTGTGGCCCAGCATACGCTCGATCGCGAGGTGCGTTTTGCCGGTGTTGGTTGGTCCCAGAACCGCAGTCACATTACGGATGCGGTTTTCGAAATCGCTGGCCATTCTAACGTCGCCCTCCGTATCGGCGGATCGCGTGGCCTGATGACGAACGCTGGCCGTTGGATTGTCCTCGAACGTCGTCCCCGAGTTCATTCAACGAGTACAGGCTGTCGCAACGCACGCTCAATGCCCAACGCAACTTCAAGCCAATGGGCACAACCGAGCCAATGCTCTTGTTTCTACGTCGCAGCGCCGCTGGCCCAAAAGGCTAAGCGGATGACGGTTGGCATCGCAGAGAGCGAGCGCCATATCAAGGCAATAGTGTTGGCGACGCAATCGTGGTGACAGTGGGCGCCGCACCGCAGAGCTGAAACGCACTTTGACGGATTTTTGCTGCCAACCATCCGAAGGCGCGCTGATTTTACAGCGGTCGTTATTGTGTCAGCGCGATCTGCGGCCGGTCGGCGGCGGTGATGGTTACCACTTCAGCCTGCATCAAGGCGGTGCCGAGGGTTGTTGGAATGGCGATGCGGTAGGGGACGAAAACGTCGGCTACCGGCACTGGCCGAAACGCGATCTCGATGTTGGAATAATCGACCCACGAATTGACGAAATCTTTCGGCTTGTGGCCGGCGATGGGCATGTACTTGACGCGGCAAACGATGAGCGTGCGGGGCTGCCCGGTCGGCTCTTTGTCGGTGATTTTTTCTTCGCTCTTGTACGACAGCGCCAGATCGAACCGCGCCTTGCCATCGAAAATCGGCACTTTCTGGCTGCACGGGTTCTTGCCACCGATGTAGGTCATGGCAAAGATCGCTGACAGTGGATCAAAGACATTCTTGTAGTGGTCAGCCGTCAACGGCACGGCGTCGGGGTGCGGCGGCTTGGGTGGCACCACACTGACCGACGTGACACCACCGGCGGCAAAATCGAGTGTGATCGAACCGGTCTTGGATTTAGTCTTAAATTTCATCACGTAGCCAGCCGGGCGCGGTTTATGGCCTTGCAGCGCGCCGCTGGTATCGATGGATCCGCGCCATTTGAAGGCGCCAAACATGGCTGAAACTTCGGCCTGACTGTTGGCTTGGTAGCCCTTGCCATCAAACCGCGATGTAAAGTTGTAGCGGCCGACGTCGAACCCGTTGAACGACAGCTTGTATTTCGCGGCGACGTTGGTCGCTGTGGCATCGGCGGCGGCAAGCGGCTGGCTGCCAGCAGCCACACCGGATGCAACGGCCAGCCCGATGACGCCACGGCGGATGAGAACTGCACGGAGCCAAAACGATATTGGACGTTTCACGGTGCCCATTGCGTCAGTCCCCCTTCAGATCCCGTGCTGCCATGCTCGCGCCGCACCACGAGCGTGTTCAACCGCTTCGACATCGCGATAAGTGGCTGACGTAGTTTGTCTTTGCGACCATAGTGCGGCTTCCGTTTCGGCGGCTTTAGCGCGCTGGCCCGTCATTTGGACATGACTTGACGCCGCCGTCGCACCTCCCCTATACACTCGACCAACAAGCCTGCTGGCCAACGTCAGCGGGCCATTGATTTTTAGCCAGACCGTGTGACCCGGTTTTCCGCGCCCAGCCAAGGGCCGCGACGATGGAGACAGTTATGACGAGACGTTGTGATTTGACCGGCACACTGCCGCTTTCCGGCAATCTCCGCAGCCACGCGGAGAACAAAACGAAACGGAAGTTTCGTCCGAACTTGTGCAACGTCACACTGCTGAGCGATGTGCTCGGCAAAAAGGTCCGGCTGCGGGTTTCAGCCCGGGCCTTGAAGACGGTTGAACATCGCGGCGGTCTGGATGCTTTCCTGCTTAAAGCCAAGAAAGATGACCTTTCGCTTGAGTGCCAAAAACTGAAGCGCGACATCGTCAAGGCGCAGGCGACCAAAGCCGAGACTGCCCAGGCCGCGTAATCGTTCTGCGCCT
>JANMII010000094.1:0-3874 GCA_031375665.1 Hyphomicrobium sp. | reverse complement strand
GGCTGACATGCCGCTGTCCGCGTTGCGGCAAGGGCCCGCTGTTTCAGCAATTGCTCGGTATGCGGGATAAGTGCAGCGCCTGCGGGCTGAACTACGCTTTTGTTGATACCGGCGATGGACCCGCGGTCTTCGCGATTTTCATCCTCGGCTTTTTGTGTCTTGGCGGAACGCTGATCGCTGAGTTCAAATTCGGCGTGCCGTGGTGGGCGCATGTGGTGATGCTCGGCGTCATCACGCCGCTGCTTGCGATCGTGCTGCTTCGCTTCCTCAAAGCGACGCTGATCGCGCTTCAGTATAAGAACAAGGCTGAAGAAGGCCGGTTGTCCAGGGAGTAGACAGATGCTGGCGCGCTGGCGGGCTGCGGGACTGATCATCCCAACGGTGATGACACTGGCGATGCTGCCGGTCTTGATCGGACTTGGCACATGGCAATGGCAACGTAAGGCCTGGAAAGAAGACCTTATCGCAACCATCGAAGCGCGTACCACGGCTGAGCCGGTGCCTTATCGCGACGCCATCGCCCGGTCGTCGTCGCCAGACGCGATCACCTATTTGCGCACAACGGTTACGGGCGCCTTTGACCACGGCGAAGAACGCCACGTCTACGCGCCGCGCACGCAAGGCTCGGGCTGGAACATTTACACGCTGTTTCGCCCGGTCGATGACTTGCCGCCGCTGTTCATCAACCGCGGCTGGGTGCCAGAGCGGCTGAAAGACCCAGCCACGCGTGTTGGAGGTCAAGTGCCGCCGCCTGTCACCATCATTGGCCTAGCGCGGTTGCCGGAGGTCAAAAGTGCATTCACGCCCGACAATGATCTCAAGGGCAATCGCTGGTACTCGCGCGACACGGACGCCATGCGCTGGGGCGCCGCCGGCCCACCATCACCGGAACAGCTCGCTACTATGCGGCTGGCGCTTTACGCGCCGTTTTCGATCGACGCCGAGGCCAAACCTGAAACTCCCGGCGGTTGGCCGAGGGGCGGAACGACGATCGTTCGACTGGCCAACTCGCACTTACAATATGCCGTGACGTGGTTCGGCCTCGCTTTAACGTTGCTGGGGGTGTTCGTGGTCTTTGCGCGCCAGCGCCTCGCCGCTCTCATCGAGCCGTCCCTACAACCCTAATATGGGTTTTTTCGCTGCACGGCCGCAGTCGGTGCAAGACTTGTTCGTGCCGCCTTGGCAATCTAGGGTCTGGCGTCATTTCCGAAGAAGAGAAGAGCGCTTTGAATTTTGTTTCAACGAGAGGCTCGGCCCCGGTGCTGGGTTTCGAAGATGTCGTGTTGGCCGGCTTGGCTCGCGATGGCGGACTGTACCTGCCCCAGACCTGGCCGCAACTTGATCGAGCCACGATCAATTCGTTCACTGGCAAGTCATTCGCCAACGTTGCAGTTGAGGTCATCGCGCCGTTCACGGGCGATAGCATCCCGCGACCCGACCTCAAGCGCATGGCAGACGACGCCTACGCTGTCTTCGCCGATCCCGTCAATGTTGCCCCGCTGGTGCAACTGTCTGACCGCCTGCATGTGCTTGAACTGTTTCATGGTCCAACGCTCGCTTTCAAAGACGTCGCCATGCAATTGCTGGCACGGGTGATGGACTACATTCTAGAGAAGCGCGGCACCCGCGCGACCATCGTCGGAGCCACGTCCGGCGATACCGGTGGCGCTGCCATTGAGGCGTTCCGCAACTCAAAGCGTGTCGACATTGTTATTCTGTTCCCGCACGGTCGCGTGTCCGATGTCCAACGCCGCATGATGACGACACCGACCAACGCAAACGTGCACGCTGTCGCAATCGACGGTACGTTCGATGATTGCCAAGGGCTGGTCAAAGCCATGTTCAACGACCACGCGTTTCGCGACCGAGTCAATTTGTCGGGCGTGAACTCGATCAATTGGGCCCGCATCGTCGCTCAGGTGACTTATTATTTTACGGCAGCAGTCGCACTCGGCGCACCCGATAAAGCTGTCTCATTTGCCGTGCCAACCGGAAACTTCGGCGATATCTTCGCAGCCTACGTTGCAAAATGCATGGGCTTGCCAATCGAGCAATTGATCATTGCATCCAATGAGAACGATATCTTGCCGCGCACGGTCGCGACCGGCCGATATGAAATGCGCGGCGTTGTTGCGACCAACTCGCCGTCGATGGACATTCAAATTTCGTCGAACTTCGAGCGGTATCTGTTTGAGGCGTCACATCGAGACGGCGCGCGCATTAAAGCGATGATGGACCTGCTTACAACTGACAAAGGTTTTGATCTCGGCGATTTATGGCCAGTTTTGAAATCGGATTTCGTTGGCGTTGCAGCCTCGCAAGACGACATCGCGACGTGTATCCAAAGCGTGAATGCGCAGCACAATTACTTACTCGATCCCCACACCGCGTGCGCCGTTATAGCGGCAGAACGCACTCCGACCGACGGCGACACGGTGGTGCTGGCAACGGCGCATCCGGCCAAATTTCCCGAAGCTATGGTCGCGATCACGGGCCAACACCCGGCGCTGCCATCACGGCTTGCGGCGTTAATGACCGACCCTGAACGCTACACGAGCCTGCCTAACGACCTTGCAGCCGTTGAAGCCGCCGTCGAAACCTACATCGACCAGACATCGATTGCAGCGCGCGCAGCCGACCTCGCTCCA
Source organism: Hyphomicrobium sp. (assembly GCA_031375665.1). Lineage (GTDB taxonomy): Bacteria > Pseudomonadota > Alphaproteobacteria > Rhizobiales > Hyphomicrobiaceae > Hyphomicrobium_B. The sequence goes on along the minus strand of JANMII010000094.1, from coordinate 1,226 downwards.
TCACTTAGGATCGCTTCGCCATGACCGACCACGCACTGGCGCAAGTCACCACGCTTGCCAACGGATTGCGCGTTGTGTCGCAACACATGGCGCACCTTGAGACAATATCGCTGGGCGTGTGGGTGGCGGCCGGTGCTCGCCACGAGAGCGCCTCGCAGCATGGCTTGTCGCATCTGCTCGAGCACATGGCCTTCAAGGGCACGGCGACCCGGTCAGCACAACGGATCGCTGAGGAAATCGAAGATGTCGGCGGCGAACTCAACGCGGCGACGGGGCTCGATGCGACGTCGTATTATGCCCGTATCCTCAAGGGCGACGAGGCCATCGCTCTCGACATTCTGGCCGACATTCTCCTAAATTCCGCGTTCAGCGTCGACGAACTCGACAAAGAGCGCGAGGTCATCCTGCAAGAAATCGCCGGCGCTCAAGACAGCCCGGAAGATCTGGGATTTGACCTGCTGCAATCGACGGCATTTCCCGACCAAGCGTTGGGGCGGCCGATCCTTGGCACCAAGGCTAGCGTAGCCGCTCTCCAAGCTCATGATCTGCGGCGCTATTTGGCTGACCGCTATCATCCCGACGCGATGATTGTTTCGGCTGCGGGAGCCATCAACCATGAAAAATTGGTCCGCCACGTTGAAGCCCTATTCGGGCGGCTCTCTGCCAACGCGGGAGGGCCTGCGGCGGTCGAGAGAGAACCGGCGGCTCGCTATGTCGGCGGGATCGCTGCATCCAAAAAGCCGTTTGAACAAAGTCACGTGCTGATCGGCTATCCGTCGGCCGCTTATGTCGACCACGACTACTTCGACGCGCAGGTGTTCTCGGGGCTATTTGGTGGCGGAATGTCGTCGCGCCTGTTTCAAGAAATTCGCGAAAAGCGTGGCCTCTGTTACGCAATCTATTCGACGGTCTGGGGATTGAAGGACACAGGCATGCTTGCGGTTCATGCAGCCACCGGGCCCGACATGGTCGACCCATTAGTCGGCGTTATTGGCGATGAATTGACAAGCCTTGCTGACCGGGGCCCGACAGCAGCCGAGTTGCAGCGCTCGAAGGCACAGTTGAAGGCTGGACTTTTGATGGCATTGGAAAGCTCGTCAGTCCACGCCGAACAGATGGCCCGTCATCTGATGGCGCACGACCGGTTGATTTCATCGCAAGAGCTGGTCGAGCGCGTCAGTGCTGTTACGATCGACGACATGCGCCGCTACGCCGCAAAGCTCGCG
>JANMII010000023.1:0-18879 GCA_031375665.1 Hyphomicrobium sp. | reverse complement strand
GGCGATAACGCGCTCGAAGATGCGTTCAATCGCTTCAAAGCGTTGGCCGACCGCAAAAAGCACGTCTACGACGAAGATATCGAAGCCCTCGTCGATGAGGGCGTGGCGCATATGCATGATCGCATCAAAGTTACAGCGCTGACGGTGATCGCTGGCACCATGGGGCCGCAGACCGCGACCTTGACGCTTGAGATCGAAGGCCAATCAAAAACGGTGCAGAGCACCGGTAATGGACCTGTCGACGCGACGTTCAATGCCATCAAAATGCTGGTGCCGCACGACGCCCGTCTCGACCTCTATCAGGTCCATGCCGTCACCGAGGGCACCGATGCGCAGGCTGAGGTTTCGGTTCGCCTCGAAGAGGAGGGGCGGATCGTAACCGGTCGATCAGCCGATCCCGATACAATGGTCGCGTCGGCGCGGGCCTACGTTGCCGCGTTGTGCAAGTTGGTGCTCAAGCGCCAGAAGTTGGCGCAGGCCCAACAGGCGGTGTGAGGCGAATGCTGTCGCGATGTCAGCATAAAAGTTCACCGATGTGCGGCGACGTTGCGCCGTCAAAAACGGGGCGCTTGACCAGCGGGGATGAGAGCGGTCATCCAAAGTTGGTCCATGTTTCGGCGTCGCGGGGCGATGCTCACCGAAAAAGATGGTGGGTGATCACGGGCTCGAACCGTGGACCCGGTGATTAAGAGTCACCTGCTCTACCAACTGAGCTAATCACCCGCCTGCTGTCCGGCTCACGCCGTTTTTCAACAGACGCGCGAGGAGGTTTTGGTGAACCGAGGACGGCAAAGGGCCCCGTCGTCGGAGCCCTATGAATGGCGGCATAGCATCGGCCACACCGGCTGTCCAGCTTCGATTGCCCGTGTCCTGCGGTGGTCGGCATCGTGCCGCTCCAGCTAATTGCAAAACGATGGCAATGCGGTGATCGCGATGTCCAAGCGACAAATCAAACGTGTTGGAAGTCTGGGTTAACAACCCGACTTGGCCGCTTTCAATCGCCTGAGCGTGTCGCGTATGCCGCCCACACTTGATCGATTGCAGCGCCCATCGATTGCCGCGACCTTTGCTGCGAAATATATGATTACGACTTGAAATTAGACATTCTCCGCGTGGATATCGTGTTGCTAATGACGTGCTGCCTGATCGCGCTTGAATGAGCGGGGCAACTTGGAACTATTTCGGAGTTCAATCGTGGTATTAAGCGGCCGCGGAGCACGCGCATGACTTGGCATGCGAAGGTAGTATTGGAGTTTCAATGAGCGCGACGGCCAACACCATTAAACCGCTGCTGTGGGAACCAAAGAATTTGGTTCGAGCGGTTGAAGCCGCAGGGGTCACGCTGTGGTCCTGGAATGTCGATACCGATGCTTTAGCGATGGACGATCGCGCTTATGATCTGTGGGGCATTGCGCGCGGCGACGACATTAGCTTTGAGGATCTTTCGGCGCATATTCATCCAGCCGATCGTGACAGAGTCCGAGCTGCCTTTACGGCCACGCGCGCGATTGTTGGCCCCTATGAAATCGACTTTCGCATCATGATCGGCGATGAACTCCGTTGGATCTCTGCGCGTGGCCAAGGCGACGATGCTGGGATGGTGCAGCGGCTGATGTTTGGCATCTTTATTGATGTGACAGGGCGAAAGCAGGCGGAGGAGGGCCGTGAACTTTTAGCAGGTGAGATGAGCCACCGGGTCAAAAACCTATTGGCGATCGCCTCTGGCCTGACCAACATCACGTCGCGATCGACGTCGACGACCACGGATATGGCGCGCGAGCTGACGCAACGATTGACGGCATTGGGGCGCGCGCACGATCTGGTCCGACCGGTGCCGGGCCAAACCCGGGCCGCGTCAGCTCTACTCGGTGATCTACTGTCGGTGCTACTTGCGCCCTACGATGATTTGGGAGCGTTTAGCGGCAGAATTCGGGTGTCGGTGCCGCGCATGAGCGTCGGCGATTCATCCACAACCGTACTTGCGCTCATCATGCATGAACTCGCGACCAATTCGTTGAAGTATGGCGCGTTGTCGGTCGCGACCGGTTCACTCGATGTTTCGTGCAGTCCGCAAGTTGAGCCCGTAACGATTGTCTGGACCGAGAGCGGCGGCCCGCAGGTAAAACCGCCCGGCGGCTCGGCCGGTTATGGCAGCAAGCTTGTTGAGCGCAGCGTCACCGGCCATTTGTGCGGCTCAATCAATTATGATTGGGCAGAACAGGGCCTGGTCGTGACGTTGAAAGTCGACCCGGAGCGACTTGCCAAATGAGGGAGTTGGTGACGCTTCAGCCTCACCGGTTACGGCAGTTCCCAATCGTTATGCGGCAACCCTAGCGGGTTTTGCCCAGCGTGATGGTTGGCCCTCACCGACATTGATGAGCTGCAACCAGCCTGCATATGCTCAGGCGAGAATTTAATGTGTTTATTAAGTATAAACATTTATGGGCCTTTAGGGATTGGCGTCCAGGTTGGTGATGGAAACTTGCCTCTTGCCATACCAAGGATCGGCCTATGTCTGTTGCGCTTCGCGAACGATTTGCACGCGATAAATCGGGTTCGGTCCTGTTGGCGTCGGCGCTGCTGATGGCGGTGCTAATGAGCGTGATCGGTTTGACGGTGACGTTCGCTCTGGCGACCCATGAACGTTCTGATCATCAAGACGCGCTCGATGCAGCGGTTCTTGCTGGCGCGAGCGCCCTCAATGTCGATGACGCTGAGCGCATTGCGCTGGCAAACAAAGTCTTTGAGGCCAATATCCAAAAAAGTGCACTGTCGAAAACAGCGAGCGCTGACTTCAAAAGTCAGTCGTTGGTGCCGCAATTCGTCTTGTCTGATGTGACGCTGACTGGCCGCGTCGAAGCCGATGTTAAGAACTATTTTTCGGGCTTTATCGGTGAAAAAGCTGTGAAAGTCGTTGTCGGATCTGCGGCGCGCGTCGCGTCATCCGAGCCGGTCTGCGTCCTGTCTCTCGACAACGCTAGTTCCCGCGGGCTGGAAATCTACGGCACGGCACAGTTCACAGCGCGCAACTGCGCGGCTCAAGCCAATTCGCGCGATGGCGCGGGCATGAAAACGTACGGCAACGCGACGGCTAAGGCGCGAAAATTTGGCGTGAAGGGCGGTTTCAGCGGGACAGGCTTTCAACCCAAGCCAGTCGTTGGCGTTCAAGAAATTATCGACCCCTATGCTAGCATCCCGATCCCAGCGAGCGGCGCGTGTGTCGACATCGCATCAAAACTGCAACACACACCCGCCGTTTTGGTGCCGGGAACATATTGCGGCGGTATTCGCATCATGGCGAATAGCAAGATCATCATGCTGCCGGGAGAGTATCTCATGCTCGATGGGCCGTTCCGCGTTGATTCCAATTCGACGGTTGACGGATCGGAAGTTGTGATTGCGTTCAAAGGCAAAGACAGCACGATGTATCTGGGTTCAGGCGCTATCATCAATTTGACGTCGCCGATGTCGGGCACCTATCAAAACATTCAGTTCTTGCAGGACAAATCATCGAGCGTTGATGGTTGGGTTACCGTCATGGGCAATGTTAAATTGCGCTTCGACGGCGTTATGTATTTTCCAACGCAGCACGTCTGGATTGGCGGTGGCTCGGTTGTCCAAGCGAGGTCGCCAACTTACATTTTTGTGGCCGAGAAAATATGGCTCCAAGACAACAGCATCATCGATGTTTGGCAGGAAAACAGCCGCAATCTGAAAATAGATGAAGCCCCTGCCTTACTGACTGAGCAAGCTAGGTTGATTCAATAGTCAGCGGGTTCGGTGCTGTTGCGTTTGGTCGTTTGGATGTCTCGCGCCCGGCTATAGGTCATAGGCCATAGTCTAACGGGCGGACCCGATCACGACGGTCATAGCCACGCGCCTCTGAAAAATCGCTCGGGTCGCTACCTTCCCTCGTTCTTGAAAACCTCTGTCACGATCCATCTGATCGGTGGCTACACGTCGGCTAGCAAATCGTGTCAGGAGTGCCGCTTGCCTTGTGTGCTCGCAGCGGATGCTGAATTGCGGCGGCTTTTTTAACCCACTCTTCATCGGCCACAATCTAAGATAGCACGTATTGACTGGCTCAATCCGGTCGTGGCACGGCTCGAGAGTGAGGGACGCGGCATGTCTAGCTACGGTGCAGCCGGTCGGTTCGGGGAGGGCCGCTCTGGCATCATGGCCATCTCGAAACTGATTTCGGTGCGGTTGGGCGCGACGGTTGCACTGCTCGTCGCGACCGTCATCGCAGTCTCGCTTGCAGCCTTAATCTATTTGCATAGTGCTGAGGAAGCGGCGCGTGGCATCAAACGCCACGATGCGGTCGCGGCTGGCGCGGCGGCCGACATCGCAGTCTTGCTTGAGCGCCACCGTCGGCTGGTTGAAACCGCGCTGTTGGATCGCGATCCGAGTGCCCTCGACCAGCGCCGTCAGAGTGCGGAACGGATCGGCATGCTGATCACCACGCTCCTGAGCAATAATCACGATACGTCGGTTAGTCTGTTGCGCGATGATTTTGACGCGCTAACCGCGAGTGCGCGGGCGGCTTTTTTCGCCGCTCGTGAAAAGGAACAGTCCGAGGTCCAGCGCCACAAAACGCAATACACTGCGCTGGCCAACCGGCTTCAAGAAACGGTGCGCAGCAGTCGCAATACAAGTCTTCGCAGCGCGACTGAAACTTTGATTCTGCTGGAACGTCGCGGCGAAGACCTGCGATTCCTGATTTTAGCGACCGCGCTGCCAGCTCTGCTCCTGCTTGGCCCCATCAGTTTGTTGATCGTCGCTGGCATCATTCGACGGATCAATCAGCTGACATACGGGATGCGCCGCGTTGCCCTCAACGATACAACCATAGCTCTGCCAGCCTTGGACGATGGCGACGAAATCGGCGACATGGCGCGTGCGCTGGAAGTCTTCCGCAACAACGCGGAGACCTTGGTCCGCAACGCCAAAGAAATCGAGCGGCTGAATGCGTGGTTTGACATTGCGCTGAATAACATGGCGCGCGGCCTGTCGATGTTTGATGCGCACGGGCGGCTGGTGGTTTGCAATCGCCAATATCTTGAGCTCTACCAGCTGACCCCTGCGTTAGGCCAACCGGGGACCCACATTGTCGATATCGCGATGTCGCGCGCCGCGCGGTCGCACCCCGATGCTGTCGTGGCTTGCGAAGCGGAGACACGCGCTGAGATGGTGGCTTGGTTCGACACACTGCGCCAACGCCTCGCACTTGGCACGCCGTTTAGCCAACAACAAATCCTTCCCGATGGTCGCACCATTGATATTCATGTCCAGCCGCTTGACGACGGGGGCTGGGTCGATCTGCATGAAGACATCACGGAGGCCGATCGCGCAAAGCGGCGGATTACGGAACTGGCAAGCTCCGACACGCTCACTGGTCTGGCCAACCGCCGTCAATTCATGGGCGCGCTGGAAGCTTGGTATCACGGCTCCGACGACAGCCGACCGATGGCTGTGTTGTGGTTTGACCTCGATCGCTTCAAAGCCGTCAACGATACGTACGGCCATCCCGTTGGCGACACGCTGTTGCGACTGGTCGCAAAAAGGTTGCGCGCGACGGTTCGCGGTGATGATCTGATCGCGCGCCTGGGTGGCGATGAATTTGCTATTTTGTTAGAGCCGATGGGTGAGCCAGTTGCCGCTGCAGAAATTGTTGGTCGTCGCGTGATCGCCGCGCTCTCGCAGCCGTTCGATATTGATGGCCGCCAGATTACAGTCGGCGCCAGCGTTGGCGTTGCGATCGCGCGGGTGCATGGCGCAACTGCTGACGATCTGCTGCAAAATGCTGATATCGCCTTGTACCGAGCCAAAACGTCGGGTCGCGGAACGGTGGTGGCCTATCAAACAGAGTTTGAGCAGACCATCAAAGCGCAACGGCAACTCGAAAGCGATCTTCGCTTGGCTGTCGAAAAGGGCGAGCTGATGTTGCACTATCAGCCGATCGTCGATCTTCAAACCGGTCAGGTTGTGTCGTGCGAAGCGTTGATGCGATGGCGCCACCGTGACCAAGGGATGATCTCGCCGGCCGTTTTCATTCCGATGGCTGAGGATTTGGGCCTGATTGAACACCTCGGTGCTTGGGCGCTGAAACAAGCATGTCTTGACGCCGCCACTTGGCCGCGGGGAACAAAAGTTGCCGTCAACGTCTCAGCAAGCCAGTTTGCCTCGCGCGATTTGGTGTCGGCAGCCTTGGCTGCATTAGCGACCAGCGGTCTGGAGCCCGAGCGGCTTGAAGTCGAAGTGACTGAACTGGTGCTGTTGCGCGACGACGCCAGCACGCTAGATACGCTCAACACGCTCAGCGCGCTCGGCATCTCGATCGCGCTCGACGACTTTGGCACGGGCTACGCGTCGCTGAGTTATCTGCGGCGGTTCCCGTTCAATAAAATCAAGATCGACCAGTCGTTCATTCGCGACATGAAAAATGGTTCCGGTAGCGCGACGATCGTTCGAGCAATCGTGAACCTCGCCAACACGCTTGGCATGACAACGGTGGCCGAGGGCATTGAGACACTGTCAGAGCGCGATGCAGCCCGCCATGCCGGGTGCCATGCCGCGCAAGGGTATTATTACAGTCGGCCTGTTCCCCCAGACGCTGTTGCAGCCGCCATTGCCGATTGTAGCAACCGCTATGACGCGGCAGCGTGAGGCGACGCCTAGACGCTCAGCAGCAGATGCTCGCGCTCCCACGGACTTATGACACGCATGAATTCTTCGAATTCTGAGCGCTTCAACGCCAAATAAACATGGCAGAAGCGAGCGCCGAGGATGTCGTGCAACTCCTTGCTGTCTTCGAACTCCGTCAAGGCTTCGAGCAAACCGCGCGGCAATTGGTGCGAGTTGCGATAGGCGTTGCCGACGACGGCTGGGCGCGGTTTCAGAGCGTTCTTCATGCCAAGGTAGCCGCAGGCGAGGCTAGCAGCCAACGCGAGGTAGGGATTTGAATCCGATCCCGGCAATCGGTTCTCAACACGGCGCGCGCTCTCCGGCGAAATCGGCACGCGCAGGCCAGCGGAGCGGTTGTCGTTGCCCCACTCGACGTTGATGGGGGCTGCACCGTTTGGCACCAACCGACGATACGAATTGACGTAGGGCGCAAGCAGGCACATGGCGGCGGGCAAGTACGTCTGTTGGCCCGCAAGAAACGCGTAAAACAGAGGGCTCGGCTCGCCCTTGTCATCGGTAAAAATGTTCTTGCCGGTTTTACTGTCGACGATGCTTTGGTGAATATGCATGGCGCTGCCCGGCTCGTTGGCGAGCGGCTTGGCCATAAACGTCGCGTAGCAATTGTGGGTGAACGCGGCTTCGCGAATGGTGCGCTTGAACAGAAACACCTGGTCGGCGAGATTAACCGGATCGCCGTGAAGCAGATTGATTTCGAGTTGAGCCGCGCCGCCTTCTTGGATGATCGTATCGATTTTGAGATACTGGCGTTCGGCGAAATCGTAAACGTCGTCGACGATCTTGTCGTACTCGTCGACCGCGCCAAGACTGTAGGCTTGGCGACCCGCGCCCGGCCGACCCGACCGACCCATCGGCGGCTCTAGCGGATAGTCGGGGTCTGGGTTGGTTTTGGTCAGATAGAATTCGAGTTCTGGCGCGACGACGGGAACCCAGCCTTCTTTGGCATACAGGCCAACAATCCGCTTCAAAACGTTGCGTGGCGCGATCTCGACGGGATCGCCGTTTTGCCACGTCGCATCGTGGATGACCTGCGCGGTCGGGCTTGACGCCCATGGCGCTGGGCGAATGGTAGCGAGATCGGGCACCATCATCAAATCGCTCTCGGCATAGAGCGCTTGGCCGTCTTCTTCAAAGCCGACGTAATCGCCGGTGATGGTTTGATGGAAGATCGAAATCGGCAAATGGACGGCATCGAGCTTGACGAATTTTTCAGCCGGCATGGTTTTGCCACGGGCGACGCCTGCGATATCGGGGACAGCGCAATCGATCTCTTCAATGCGATGTTGGCGGAGCCAGTCGCGGAGGTGTTGGGGGGTAGAGCCTGCGTGCAGATTATCAGTTTCGTCAGTCTTGCCGGCGGAACGGGGAGCCATTGAGCACCTGAGATTGCGGAAGATGGAAGGCTTTGGCGAGAAAGGTTGCGACAACTAGGGCGGAAGGTCAGCCGTGCGAACATGGCCGCAGCCGCCACCTCAACTGTGGCTCATTGGACGGGGTCTTGTCGCCTAGCAATTGGGGGGACTAGGCGGATTACGAGCGTTAGATGGACCGGATCGCGAGTTAAGACGTGGCGCCTTAACGTTAGTGATCAGCGAACGGTGGCGTTGCAGCGGCGGTCATCTATGGCGGAAACGGTTCATGCGTAACCCGTTGGCCGCAGGTCCAGGGCGGCTTTGAGCAATCAGCGGGCAGACCTGAAAAATGGTGATCCATGATTGATCAGAACACCCTGGCTGAGATGTTTTATTACCGATCCCGTTGTGCTTCGCGTTTCTTGTGCGCACAATGGTGGGGGGTTGCCCCATCCGCAGCCCATAAAATGGCGTGACGTTCGGTTCGTGGTGCTTGACGAGCGGCGGATCTTCGTTGGCCGGTGTCCTTAGGAGGTTGTTTATGGTGTCTTTCCAAAAAGCCTGTCGCAGCGTTGCAGGCTTAATGGCGGGCTTTGCGGTTGGCGCCGCTATCGCGATGGCGCCGCAGGCGTTCGCGAAAGAAAAGGAAGTGCGGGTCTACAATTGGTCCGATTACATCGACCCGCAGGTCCTTGAAGATTTTACCAAAGAGACCGGCATCAAAGTCATCTACGACGTTTTCGACAGCAACGAAGTGCTGGAGACGAAGTTGCTGGCTGGCGGCAGTGGTTACGACATCGTGGTGCCGACTGGCGCATTCTTGTCGCGCCAAATCGAGGCCAAAGTTTTCCAAAAGCTCGATAAGGCCAAACTTCCAAACCTCGTCAATACGTGGCCGGAAGTGTCGAAGCGGGTCGAAATCTACGATCCCGGCAACCTCTATTCGATCAATTATATGTGGGGCACGACGGGCCCTGGGTACAACGAGGCCAAGATCAAAGAGCGGATGGCGGATGCGCCAACCAATTCTTGGGATCTTGTGTTCAAGCCCGAGATCGCAGCCAAGTTCAAAGATTGCGGAATCTATCTGCTTGATGCCGCCGACGACATTGTCCCGGCAGCTCTCAACTATCTGGGCCTCGATCCGAATACCAAAGATCCAGAAGTGCTGAAGAAAGCCACTGATCTGTTGACCGCCGTTCGGCCAAACATCCAAAAATTCCACTCGTCTGAATTTATCAACGCGCTTGCGAATGGCGATATTTGCATCGCTGTTGGATACTCAGGTGACATTCTGCAAGCCCGCGATCGCGCTGATGAGGCAAAGAACGGCCATGTCATCAAGTATGCAATCCCGAAGGAAGGCGCGCAGATGTGGTTTGACCAAATGGCAATCCCCGCTGATGCCAAAAACGTCGAAGAAGCCCACGCTTTCTTGAACTACTTGTTGAAGCCAGAAGTGATTGCCAAGGCATCAAACTTCGTCAATTACGCTAACGGCAATCTGGCGTCACAGCAGTTCATCACCGACGAGATCAAGAGTGACCCGTCGATCTTTCCCGATGCTGAGACCTTAAAAAAACTCTATGTCAAAACGCCCTACGATCCCAAAACGCAGCGTATCGTGACGCGCGCGTGGACTAAGATCGTGACGGGACAATAGTTAAAATCGGCGCCGGGATGACAATCATCCCGGCGCCGTTTTCGCTTTGACGGGTGGTCCAGCAGCGTCGTCTCAGCAGCGCGTCGGAAATTAGCTTCGCGCAGGCGGCTGAACACCGAAGCGCTGTCTTGGCACTCAGCATTTTTTCTGAAAGCGTCTCATGTCTGATCTCTCGCCGTCGCCCGCCATTGCAGCACCCGCTGGCCACACGCGGGCAGGCCCCAGATCATACGCACCCCAATCTGGCTTCGCGCCCTGGAAGGACGCAAGCCAAAAGCCGATCGTTCGATTTGAGAATATCACCAAGCAGTTTGGTGATTTTGTTGCCGTGAAAAACTGCACCCTCGATATCTTCGAGCGTGAATTCTTCGCGCTGCTTGGACCATCGGGCTGCGGGAAATCAACATTGCTCCGGATGCTCGCGGGATTTGAGCAGCCAACCGAAGGCCGCATCATCGTCCAGGGGCGAGATATCACCGCGCTTGCGCCCTACGAGCGCTCCGACGTGAACATGATGTTTCAATCCTACGCGCTGTTTCCGCATATGACCGTTGAAAGCAACATCGGCTTTGGGCTTCGCCAAGAAGGAATGGCGAAGAGCGAAATTGCAGCCCGCGTCGAAGAAGCGATGGCGATGGTTGAACTCAAACCTTTCGCCAAGCGCAAGCCAAACCAGCTATCGGGCGGCCAGCAGCAGCGCGTTGCACTCGCCCGCGCGATTGCAAAAAAGCCGCGCATCATGCTGTTGGATGAGCCGCTTGGTGCGCTCGACAAAAAGCTGCGCCAGCAAGCGCAGTTCGAATTGATGAGGATCCAAGAGAGCACCGGCACAACCTTCATCATCGTGACCCACGATCAGGAAGAGGCTATGACGGTTGCGAGCCGGATCGCCGTCATGGACAAGGGCAACATCATCCAAGTGGCGACGCCCGGCGATATCTATGAAGCGCCAAAATCGCGCTACGTCGCGAGCTTTATTGGCGATGTCAATGTTCTGGAGGGGAAGGTCAGCGCGATTGCCGACGGCGTCATCGATATCGAAGGCACGGTCAATGGCTGCCGTTTCAAAACCCGAAGTTCAGAGCCGGTGACGGTCGGCCAACAGGTCTGGCTCGCGATCCGGCCAGAAAAAATTCGTATCGGCCATGGCAAACCCGATAGCCCTATCAATGCAGTCAGCGGCAAGGTTGACGATGTCGGGTATCTCGGCTCGATCTCGCACTATCACGTTCGGATCGCCAACGGCCAACGCGTGACAGCGCTGCGGGCGAATACGGCGGCAACCGATGGACCAGCGATCAGTTGGGAAGACGACGTCTGGTTAGACTGGCCGCCAGAAGCCGGAATTGTTCTGACGGCTTAAGCGGCATGATGAATGAGGACCTGTGAAGCGGCAACGCGCGCAAAACTGAGTGTCGGCCGGGCAGAACAGATGTGAGACACGAAGTCGGCGGCACTGATCGACGTGCTGCCAAAGACGCCAGAAGGATCATCGAATGCGTCGTTGGTATGTGATCGCTGCGCCTTACATCTGGCTGCTGCTGTTTTTCCTCGTACCGTTTTTCATCGTGTTCAAGCTGTCGCTGTCCGATACGGCCCGCGCGATGCCGCCCTACGTGCCGGTGTTCGATTGGTCGCTCGGATTATCAGCTTTCTTTTCGCAGCTCGATTTTGAAAATTACAGCTTCATCTTTTCAGATCCGCTCTACATCAATGCCTATTGGTCGAGCCTCAAGATCGCGGGCGTCGCGACGTTCCTGACGCTGCTGGTTGGATACCCGATCGCCTACGGCATGGCGCGGGCACCGGCGGCGTGGCGGCCGACGCTGATGATGCTGGTTATTTTGCCGTTCTGGACGTCCTTCTTGATCCGCGTTTATGCCTGGATCGGAATTTTGAAAAAAGAAGGGCTGCTGAATTTGTTCCTGATGAATTGGGGCATCATCAGCGAGCCGCTCTCCATCATGAATACGACGACGGCGGTCTACATCGGCATCGTCTATTCGTATTTGCCGTTCATGATCCTGCCGCTTTATGCCAGCCTCGAAAAGATCAGCCCAGCCCTCAATGAGGCCGCGGAAGATCTCGGCTCGCCACCCTGGCGCGCGTTTTGGCAAGTGACGTTTCCGCTATCGCTGCCGGGCGTTATCGCGGGCTGCCTGCTGGTGTTCATTCCAGCGACCGGCGAGTTCGTCATTCCAGATCTGCTAGGGGGATCGGAAACACTGATGATCGGCAAGACGTTATGGAGTGAGTTCTTCAACAACAGCGACTGGCCGGTCTCGTCGGCGGTGGCTGTGATCCTGCTGCTGGCGCTGGTGGTGCCGATTATGCTGTTCCAACGCATGCAGCAACGTGAGCGGGAGGCCTGAGATGCAATCGCGCTTTTCATGGTTCAACGTCACGTCGATCGCGCTCGGGTTCGCTTTTCTGTACATCCCGATTTTATTGCTGGTGATTTACTCATTCAATGAATCGCGACTGGTCACCGTGTGGGGCGGATGGTCGACCAAGTGGTACGGCAGCTTGCTAGACAACGAACAGCTGCTGACGGCAGCTTGGGTCACGATCCGAGTCGCGTTTTTGTCGGCGACCTTTGCAACCATCCTTGGCACGCTGGCCGCGATCGTATTGACGCGGCTTGGGCGATTTCGCGGACGCACGCTCTTTTCAGGCCTTGTGTTTGCACCGCTGGTGATGCCAGAGGTGATCACGGGACTGTCACTGCTCTTGCTGTTTGTTGCCATTGGCATGGATCGCGGGTTCTGGACCATCACGATCGCGCACATCACATTCTCGATGTGCTTTGCAGCCGTCGTGGTCCAATCGCGCTTGCTCGATTTCGACAAATCAGTCGAGGAGGCGGCGATGGATCTGGGCGCCACGCCGGTCAATTCATTTTTTCAGGTGACGCTGCCGATCATCGCGCCAGCCGTTGTCTCGGCTTGGCTGCTGGCTTTTACACTGTCGCTCGATGATTTGGTGATTGCGAGCTTCACGACGGGACCCGGCGCGACGACGCTGCCGATGAAAATCTATAGTCAAGTGCGGCTGGGCGTGACGCCAGAGATCAACGCCATTTCAACGATCATGATCGCCTTCGTAACACTCGGCGTACTAGCTGCGAGTTACATCACAAAGCGATCGTCGGTGAAGGCTGCCGCTGACGCGAATAAAGCAAAGTAGCGCCTCGCTGTTTTGAGCGAAGCCATGATGGTGACGCCAGCGGTTGGCGATTTCGATTTCCAAACCACGGTGTGCTGGTATTCAGCGCGAATGCGAGTGATTTAATCGTGTCCACTTCAATGTCTCCCGCGATGACGACACAGGCTGATGGCCATATCGCCTCTTATTACGCTGCAACACGCAATGATCTTACGCGCTATCCTCAATTGCGCGGCAATGTCTCAGTGGATGTTGCGGTGGTTGGGGGTGGATTTTCAGGGGTTGCGTCAGCGCTGACGCTCGCTGAACGCGGCTACACGGTGGCGCTGATCGAGGCCAAACGCATTGGTTGGGGTGCATCAGGCCGCAATGGCGGTCAAATGATTGCGGGCATCAGTGGTGAGGCTGCCATCGCGCGTCAGCTTGGTGCGGATGGTCGAAAGCTGGTGCGCGATATTCGCTATCTCGGCCACGACATCATCCTGCGCCGGATCAAAAAATACGCCATCGCATGTGATTACAAACCAGGTTGGATGGAGGCTGCCGCAAAGCCGCGCCACATGGCAGCGCTACGGGCTCATGTCCGCGATTGCAACGCCGACGGCGACACGCTCGAACTTGTCGAACCGCAAGATATTCGCAGTGTGCTCGATACCGATGCTTATCACGGCGGCTACATCGATCGCCGCAGCGGTCATCTCCATCCGCTCAATCTGGTGCTCGGCGAAGCTCGCGCGGCAGCATCCCTCGGCGTTCAGATTTATGAGGATAGCCCCGTCACCGAAATTGTCGGTGGGGCCAACCCTTATGTTGTGACGGCTCAGGGCCGCGTGACCGCCGCGTCGGTTGTTTTGGCTGGCAACACCGATCATCCGTTTCAACGTGGCCGTTTGAACGGTCTGTTGTTTCCGACCGGCAGCTACATCATGGCCACCGAACCGTTGGATGAAGCGACGGCGCGCGCCATCAACCCGCAGGATCTGGCTGTCGCCGACAGCAACGTCGTGCTGGATTATTTCCGGCTGTCGGCTGACCGGCGAATGTTATTTGGCGGGCGCTGCAACTATTCAAATCGCGATCCGAAAGATCTGACAGCGACCTTGCAACCCCGTCTCATCGAAATTTTCCCTACGCTGAAGAACGTCCGCGTCGATTACGCTTGGGGCGGCAAGATCGGCATCGTCATCACGCGCATTCCAGCCATCGGTCGCTTGGAGCCGAACGTCTACTACATGCAGGGTTATTGCGGGCATGGCGTCAACGCCACGCACATTGCGGCTGACATCGTGTCGGATGCGATCGGCGGCACGATGGAACGGCTCGATCTGTTCGATAGGATCAAACACGTTCGCCTGCCCGTTGGGCAGTTCGCTGGCAATCAAATGTTGGCGCTCGGAATGCTATATTATCGGTTGCGCGATCTGTTGTGAGCGCAGCCCAGTTTGGCGAATGGGCTGCGATCACCAGCGCAACACGCGCGAACCGATGGCAGCGCCGATTATCGTCACGGCCGCAATCCCAATTGGATACCAAACGGCAAAGAAGAAAGGGCTGTCGGCGTCGCAATGGGTCGCGTAAAGCGTGGCAGCCAGTCCCGACGATAACAGCCCAGCAGCGGCACCAGCGGCAGTCGGGTTGGCGGGCGCACCCTGCCGCAAGGCGTACAGTGTTGCAGCCAACGGTGCGATCGACAGCATTGGAATGACCAACATGCAGCGGAACCAGTTCGGCGACATCACAATATCGCCGATGTCGCTGATCGATGTGGTCGTCATCGCATAACCGACGCCGCCAGCGAGTACGACCAGCGGCAACGCGATGACGACAGGCGTCAAACCTGCCGGATTGCCCTCCGGACGTGCGCTGCGCTTGTAGACAAAAAAGGCTGGCACGGTGACAGCCAAAGTGAACACGACTTTGAGCACGAAATCCAAAGACTGAGAGGCAACCGCGATCAAGTCGTCACGGATGCCGATGGTTGCGACAAGAACAGCGGCTGAAATCACGGCACCGATGGCCGCGGCTATCCACGCCGTGCGCGATACGGGCGGCTTGCGGGTGGCTGTGTCGACAGCGAGCGCATTGATCAGGTCCGTGGTCTTCATGGCTTCAACTCTTGATAGGCTTGCGCCAAGGCTTTCAGGCTTCGATGGAGCGAGACGCGGACGGCCACTTCCGTCATTCCGAGCTTGGCTGCAACATCGCGAGCTGAGTGACCGTCAATGGTAATGGCCTGCACGATTTCTCGGCTTTTGCCGTTAAGTTTTTCCAGCACCCGGCCGACGTCGTAGGCGTGGATCGCATCTTCGTGACCGCCGGCTTCGATGATATCGAGCATGCCGTCGATTGGAACTTCACCGCGTCGCCCGCGACGGCGTAAGTCGTCGATCATTTTATTGCGGGCAATCGCCATGATCCATGGTCCGATTGGCTTCGATTGATCCCAGGTGTGGCGCTTAAGGTGAATTGCGAGCATCACTTCTTGGACGACATCCTCAATTTCGCTGGGCGCCGCGCTGACACCGGAAAAACCACGCCGTACAATGGGATGAAGAGCCCGCGAGAGATCGGTGAGGAAGCGCCGGTATGCCGCTTCATCTCCGTCGATCGCGGAGCGCATAAGGTGTGACCATTCGGCCTCGCGCGCTTTCCGATCCAAAATCCGCCTCGTATGGGATTGTTCGTTGCCGATTGCGGCTGTGTTACAGGGTCCGAAGCAAAATCGGAAGGCCCAAGCTTTTAGGGTCGCTTTGGTCGCCGCATTTTTGGCTGTCGACCGCGCGGTGCCTAGGGCGTGTAGGCAACCCAGAGCAGTGCCACATACGTCAAACCGTGCAGCATTTGGTCGAGGCCGAGCGCCCACCAAAACGACGTGTCGTGCGACGTCCATTGGCGGCGGCGAACGACCTGCTCCTTCACCCAATCAATGTGATAGTGAGCGGCGAATTCTGCGGCGAGCAGCGCGATGACCACGGTTGCTGGGACGGCAGGTAAGAGCGCGAACACAGGCGCCGTCAACACCGCGTGCGTCAGTGCGTGGGTCAGTCCGCCGGGCTTGCCGTAAAAGCCCTTCTCGAGCCGTTGGCGGGGTGATTGCAAAAAGAAATCAGCGGCCGCGTGTTTCGCCATCAGGAAGGCGACGGCGATCAGTACGGAATGTTCAACCGTCATGACGGTGGAAACTGGTGGCATGTCCGGGTCCCTTTTATTCGCACCAAAGTGAACCCAGGTACGACGCCATCTTACAGCCGTTTCACAGCATGCAAGAAAGGGAACAGCGCTGGCTGTTCCCCCGGTAACAGACAAAATTTTCATGCGTCAATTGACGCCTTCTCACTTTGCGTCAATTGACGCTTTCTCACTTTGCGTCAATTGACGCGGGCAACCTCAACCAGGTTGTCAGAGAACGACGGCGACCGTCCAAGCCCACCCCATTCTTGCGAGGAGATCGAATTCACCGAACCATCCGAGCGGTTCAGGGATCGCCAGTAGCCGAGCGTCGCAACGACGATGCCGGGATTGACGTCATCGGTAACACGAGCAACGCCTTCGAAATCGCCGCGGCCGTTAAAAACGCGGACCGGATCGCCATCGCGAATTTGTCGATTAGTCGCGTCGGCTGGCGAGATCATGACGAACTGCTCGCCTTGGCCTTTGATTTTGTGTGGCTCATTGGCGTAGCACGAGTTCAAGAAGCCGTGGCTCTTGGGAGAAATGATGTTGAGCGAATAGAGCTTGGCTTGATCGGGATTGGTGTCGGGTGTTTCGCGCGGCGGGATGTAGCCCGGCAACGCATCGACGGGGGAACCATCCTGCTCGCCGTCGTACATCATGCGGAACGGACCCGCGACGAAGTTCTTCGCGTCGTGCAGCAGAAATTCTACCTTGCCCGATGGCGTCGGGAACTTGCCGTCTTTGTGCGGCGTGCGCGTATCGGCCGAACCGACGTCGATTTTGAAATAGCCGTGCTGTTTGAAATACGCCATGTCGACGCCGGCCATCTTGGGATCGTCCCAGTTGATGTAGTGGGCGGCCAATTCACTGTCGGTCATTTTGAAGACCGGTTCATCGAAGCCCATTTCCTTGGCCAGCATGCGCCACATGTCGGATGTCGGTTTACATTCACCAGGCGGTTCGATCGCCTTCTCATTGTAGGTGAAATAGAAATGCCCCCACGACCACATCATGTCTTCGGCTTCGCCCGCCATCGCGGCAGGCAGAACGATGTCGGCGTATTTGGCGGTATCGGTAAGGAAGTGTTCAGCGACAACCGTGAACAAATCTTCGCGCTGTAAGCCGGCGACGATCTTGTTGGTTTCAGGCGCCTGGCTGACTGGATTGGTGCAATAGACGAACAGCGATTTGATCGGCGGATCGAGCTGCATTTCACCGGTGAGCGCTGCGCCTAGCCGCAAATTATTGACAACACGCGTGCCAGGTTTGATCCAATCGGCGCGCGAGACTTTGGCCCAATCGACCGGGAAATCCCACAACGGCATTTGCAGCAAGCCGCCGCCAACGTGCTTCCACGAGCCAACGAGCGCTGGCAATGCGCAGGCCGCGCGAATGGCTTGGCCACCACCCGCGCTGCGCTCCAACGCGACGCCAATGCGGATGACGGAGGGCTGCGCCGTCGCGAATTCGCGCGCGAATGTTTTGATGTCAGCGGCTTTGACGCCAGTAATTTTTTCCACGTACTCCGGCGTGAAGTCGCTCGCGCGGGCTTTCAATTCAGGAAACCCAAAGGTGTGTTGATCGACGTACTCCTGGTCGACCAAGCCCTGATCGATGATCGAATTGATGAAGCCCATGGCGAGCGCGCCATCGGTGCCGGGTTTCGGGCAGATGTGCCAATCGCCAGCTTTCGCCGTGCGTGATTTGTAGCTGTCGATGACGACGACCTTGGCGCCGCGCTTTTGGGCTTCGAGCACGAACGGCCAGTGATGCAGGTTGGTCGAAATTGAATTGCAGGCCCAGATGACGATGAACTTCGAATGCACGAAGCTTTCAGGATCAACACCGCCCGTCGGTCCAACTGTCATCAGCCAGGCCGTCGATGACCCCGATGCGCAGAATGTTTTTTCGTTGACGGTCGAGCCGAGCTTGTTGAAGAACGGATCGCCGGAGTTGATGCCCTGCACCAGCCCCATGTTGCCAAGATAACTTTGGGGCATGATGGCTTCAGCGCCGTACTTGGCGATGATCTCGCGCCAGTTTCGGCCGATTTCTGAAATCGCTTGGTCCCACGTGATGCGCTCGAATTGTTTTGAACCCTTCGGGCCGGTGCGGCGCATCGGGTACATCAGACGGTCTGGGTTGGCGTGGTGATCGTGAAAGTCTTTCAACTTCACGCACAAACCACCGCGCGTCATCGGGTGATCTTTGTTGCCGCGCACATCGACGAGCTTGCCGCCCTTGACCTCGTAAACCATGGCGCACGTATCGGGACAGTCATGCGGGCAGGCGCCGTGAAATGTCGTCGATGGCAGTTGCTCGTTCATGGGGTCCTCCAAAGACTGCGCGGCGCTGGCGCTTCAGACATGACAGACGGGGCCTGATTGGCCTTGTGATACGCGCCGCAATTATCGATCGAGTGTGGCATCGTCTGGCGGGTGCGGCAACTTGTTCTGGTTACCTTCCACGATGGCGTCTCGCAGCGCCCTGGGCCGGACCAGCTCAGTCGCGATAGACGTGTGTTCGTCCGCTGCGATCGCGGACGTGGTAGCTGCCGTCGGCCTGAAGTGTGACAGCGCTCGCGACATCAACCTTGCCGTGCGCGCCTGGAATATCGAGAACGTAGCTAGGTAAGGCCAAGCCCGACAATCGCTGTCGCAGCGTTTGCATCAACGCGAGACCGTCGCGAAGGGAGGTCCGCAAATGGGCCGTGCCGGGCGCTAAATCGCCGTGGTGGAGATAATACGGTGTCACGCGGGCTTCAACCAGCGCGCGCAGCAGCGCTTCCATGGCATCGGGCGTGTCGTTGACGCCGCGCAGTAA
>JANMII010000329.1:0-1740 GCA_031375665.1 Hyphomicrobium sp. | reverse complement strand
TTAGGCGGCCTTGGCATGGCTGTCGACGAGGCGCACGATGTCCGCCATGATGTCGTTGAGTTGGAAGTCTTTCGGCGTATAGACGGCGGCGACACCGAAGGCCTTCAAGGTCTTTTCGTCATCGGGTGGAATGATGCCACCAACGATGAGTGGCACGTCGTCGAGGCCCTCTTTTCGCATCCGCTCGATGACTTCTTTCACCAGCGGCACGTGCGAGCCCGACAGGATCGAGAGGCCGACAACGTGGACGGCTTCGTCGACTGCGGCGCGCACGATCTGCGCGGGCGTTAAGCGGATGCCCTCATAGACAACCTCCATGCCAACGTCGCGGGCGCGAACGGCGATTTGTTCAGCGCCGTTTGAGTGACCATCAAGACCTGGTTTGCCGACCAAAAACTTGATGCGGCGACCCAGATCGTTCGAGACCGCTTCGACCTGTTTGCGAACCGCATCCAACGCCGCGCCATCGCGGGCAACCGCTGCCTGTGCCACACCAGTTGGTGCGCGATACTCACCGAAGATTTTGCGCAGCGCCGTGCCCCATTCGCCGGTGGTCACGCCCGCGCGGGCGGCTTCGATCGACGGCTCCATGATGTTGCGGCCTTCTTTCGCAGCACGTTCGACTTCGGCAAGCGCTGCGTCGGCTTTCTTGTTGTCGCGATTAGCCCGCCAAGCTTTGAGTTTTTCCACCTGTTCGGCTTCCACGGCTGGATCGACAACCATGATGGCGCCAGCGCCGGTCGACAATGGCGATGGTTCTGTTTCAAGGTACTTATTGACGCCGACGACGACCATCTCGCCGCTTTCGATTTGCGACAGTCGTCCGGTGCCGCTCTCGACCAAGCGACGCTTCATGTAGTCGATGGCCGCGACCGCGCCGCCGAGTTTTTCGATTGTCGCGAGTTCGGCTTTGGCTTCTTCTTTCAACGACGCCACCTTGCGGGCGATCTCTTTCGAGCCATCGAAAATATCGCCGTAATCGAGCAGGTCAGTTTCGTAGGCGAGAATTTGCTGCATCCGAAGTGACCACTGCTGATCCCATGGTCGCGGCAATCCGAGCGCTTCATTCCAGGCTGGCAGCTGCACAGCGCGAGCGCGGGCGTCCTTCGACAGCGTCACGGCCAGCATCTCAAGAAGGATGCGATAGACGTTGTTCTCAGCCTGCGGTTCGGTCAACCCGAGTGAGTTGACCTGGACTCCGTAACGAAACATCCGGTGCTTGGGATCGGTGACGCCGTAGCGCTCACGTGTGATTTCATCCCACAACTCAGTGAACGCCCGCATTTTGCACATTTCGGTGATGAAACGCATGCCCGCGTTGACGAAGAACGACATGCGGCCGACGACGTTACTGAATTCTGCTGTGGGAACTTCGCCCGACGCTTTGACCGTATCGAGCACGGCGATGCCGGTCGCCAATGCGAACGCGAGTTCTTGCACCGGGGTCGCGCCGGCCTCTTGCAGATGATACGAGCAGACATTGGTCGGGTTCCACTTCGGCACGTGCTTGGTGGAGAACACAATCGTATCTTTGATTAAACGCAGTGATGGCTCAGGCGGAAACACGTAAGTTCCGCGCGACAGGTACTCTTTGATGATGTCGTTTTGAATGGTGCCGGTCAGCTTGGTGCGCGCCGCGCCGGTGTCGTCGGCAACGGCGACATAGAGGGCTAAAAGCCACGCCGCTGTGGCGTTGATCGTCATAGATGTGTTCATCTGGTCGAGCGGAATGCCATCAAG
>JANMII010000313.1:0-7081 GCA_031375665.1 Hyphomicrobium sp. | reverse complement strand
GGCATACCTGTGCTCGCTTACCTGACCTACGGACAGCACGCAGCCAACGATTTTGTCGCCGGTGAGGGACTGCTGATGGCGCCAACCATAGCTGTCTCAAAAATGCTCGATCGCGCGGGGCTGACGTTGCAGGATTTTGATTTCTACGAAATCCATGAAGCCTTCGCGGCTCAAGTCCTGGCGACGCTCAAAGCTTGGGAAGATCCTGATTACTGCAAGCGCGTTCTCGGAAAGGATCAGCCGCTTGGCGCAATCGACCGAGCGAAGTTAAACGTGATGGGCTCATCGCTCGCGTTCGGCCATCCGTTCGCTGCGACCGGCGCCCGCATCGTCGCCAACCTTGCGAAGCTGCTGTCTATCCATGGCGGTCGCGGCTTGATTTCTGTTTGCACCGCCGGCGGCATGGGCGTTGCAGCCATTATGGAAAGCGCCAAAGCGGCTGACATTCGGGTCGCCGCCGAATAAGCGTGGGACCACTGCGGTGTCGCGCATCATTTTTTGCGGCCGCTGTGATGGAGACGGGCGCTAAAGAATCGGCATCGGGCGCGCGGGGCCGTCAAAACATACGAAGCGAAGCTGGGGGACGCGGCTCATGGCACGAAGAGAAGAACGCCAGCTCGACGCTGTGCGCGCCGTCACGCGGGACATCGCTCAATCGCTTGATCTCAATGCCTGGGTCCGGCTTTGGGACGGTTCGCGGTTGCCGCTCGGCAAAGCGCCGACCAGCACGCTTGAAATCAAAATCGCCAATCCCGGCGTGTTGCGCGCCATCTTGCGCAAACCGGTCCTCGATACGATCATCCGCCAATACGTCGAAAAAGGTATCGACTACGACGGCGGCACGCTGATCGAGTTGGGTCGTGAAATCAACAATCGCAATCGGTCGATCAAAATCAAGACGCTCGACACGATCAAAAACGCCGCGCGGTTAGCGCCGTTCTTTTTTGCCGAAGAGCAAGCCGCGAAGGATGCACACGGTTATGACGGCGACATCATCGGGCGCAAGCAGGCCGCCCGCGACAACACCGCCTACATTTCATTCCACTACGACCTATCGAACGAATTCTACGCGCTCTTTCTCGACCCCGAGATGGTCTACACCTGTGCTTATTTCACCGATTGGTCGAACGACATCGAGCAGGCTCAGGTCGATAAGCTCGACATGATCTGCCGCAAGTTGAGACTGAAGCCCGGCGAGCGCTTCTTGGATATCGGTTCTGGCTGGGGCGCGCTGTTGTGTCATGCAGCCAAGCACTATGGTGTCAAAGCGCATGGCGTCACCCTATCGAAAGAGCAACTGGCTTTCGCCGAGGCCAAGGTCAAACGACTGGGTCTCGAAGGTCAGGTGACGTTCGAATTCATCGACTACATCAACCTGACAGGCACCTTCGATAAAATCGCGTCGATCGGCATGTACGAAGCCATCGGTCTCGAAAACATTCCAGCCTATATGAAAAAGGTCCGCTCGCTGTTGGCACCCGATGGATTGTTCCTCAATCATGCCATCGCTCGGCGTGCGAAGCGGCAAACACCGTTGTCCCGACTGTTGCCCGAAAAAGTCCGGCCTGAGCAGCGCGCACTGGCCAAGTATATATTTCCAGGCGGCGCACTCGACGACATTGGAAGCACGGTCGCCCAAATGGAATTGGCTGGGTTTGAAGTCCACGATGTCGAAGGCTGGCGCATGCATTATGCCCGCACCACGCGGCTTTGGTCCGAGCGTTTGACGGCGCGGCGCGACGAAGCCATCGCGTTGGTCGGCGAAGAAAAATATCGGATCTTCATTGCCTACTTGTCTGGCTGTTCGATCTCGTTTGAGCGCGGCACGGCGCGCCTGTTTCAAACGCTGTGTTCGAAATCGGCGAAGGGCCCGACGCCACTGCCGCCGACGCGCGCCGATCTTTATCGCTGAGTTACGCCTCGCTATTTGCGGTCGCTCAGATGGCTCTGGCAGCGCACACGGATTTCGTCGAGCTCTTGGAGCCCGCGCGCAATGTCATCGCGCTTTGTTTCCAGATCGAGGATTGCGGCTTCGATTTTCTCGAGCAGTAAGCGCGTTTGCGCAAGTTGGCCGGGATCAGCGTCATACAACGCCAGATAATCACCGACATCTTCAACAGTGAAGCCAAGATTGCGGCCGCGCAAGATTAGCATCAGGCGGGCGCGGTCGCGTTTTGAATAGCGCCGCGATGTGCCGATCCGCAGCGGCGCGATCAAGCCGCGGCTTTCGTAGAAGCGGATGGTCCGCGTGGTGATGGCGAATTCTTTGGCGAGATCAGAAATGGTGAATGTCTCACGGTCGCCGGATACGTCGGCCCGAGGAGGCGTGCGCGTGTCGATGTCGGGTGCTCGCGCTTTCGCGGGCTTGGTCTCTCGCTTCAGCATCATCGGCCTTGGCTGCGTTTGGCTTCTTCGGCGACGAGTTCTTTTTTCGAAAGTTTCCCGATCATGGTCTTGGGCAGCGCGTCGCGAAATTCGATATCGGAGGGTAATTCGATCTTCGAAATTTTAGCTTCGAGATGTTTAAGAATATCAGCCTTGGTTGCTGTCATATTGGCTTTGAGTTTGATGAACGCTTTTGGCGCTTCGCCACGGTAGGCATCTTTGATGCCGATGACGGTCACTTCTTCGACGGCTGGATGTTGATAGATCGCCTCTTCGATGCGGCGCGGGTAGACATTGAAGCCCGAGCAGATAATCAGATCCTTGATGCGGTCGACGATCGAGAAAAATCCGTATTCGTCCATGATTGCGACATCGCCAGTGCGCAAAAACGGTCCCACAAACTGGCCGGCCGTTTCCGCGGGTTTGTTCCAATAACCTTTCATCACCTGCGGGCCGGTCGCGCACAGTTCGCCGCGTTCGCCTGGCGCGACTTCTCGCGTTGGATCTTCAAGATCCCGCAGCGACACCACCGTTCCGGGCACTGGCGGTCCAATCGAGCCCGGAACTACCAGCCCGTGGACCGGATTGCACGTCAACACAGGAGAGGCCTCAGACAGCCCGTAACCTTCGACGACTTTGCAGCCAGCCAGCGCTTCGAACCGTTGCTTGATCTCCATCGGCAACGGTGCGCCACCAGAGATACAAAACCGCAGTGACGACAGTTTGTAGGATTTGACCTTTGGGTAATTCAACATTGCCGTAAAGATCGTTGGCACCGCTGGCATCATCGTCGGCTTGAGCGTGTGGATCAGCTTTAGCGCATCGAGCAGCTGAAAACGCGGCATCAGAATGATGTTTGCGGCTTTCGAGATGCCAAGGTTCATCACCACCGTCATCGCGAAAACGTGGAACAACGGCAGCGCTCCAAGCACACGTTCCTGGCCGGGAATGAGATCCGACGCCCAGGTGTCGATTTGAATGGTATTGGCGTAGAGATTGGCGTGCGTGAGCATGGCGCCTTTCGGCGTGCCGGTGGTGCCACCAGTGTACTGCAGAACGGCCACATCCTCGATCGGGTCGATAGCGACCGGCGCCAGCCGATCGGTGGTTTTGGCGATCACTGCGCCATCGATAACGCGCGCGGCGATCGACGACGTGGCGATGTTCGCCAGCTCCTTGCGCTTCAGAAGCGGAAACAGCTTGGCTTTCAGTGTCGGCAGCACGCTGACGAACGGCACGACGATTGCGCGCTCTAAGTGGTTGGCCGCCACCAGTTGCTCGACCTTGCCAAACAGCACGGCGAGGTCATGCGTAACCATAAAGCGGGTCTCGCTGTCGCGGACCTGAAAGGTGAGTTCTTCGATCGTGTAAAGCGGGTTGAAATTGACGACCGTGCCGCCCGCTTTCAGGATTGCGTAATAGTAGACAACAAATGTTGGCGTGTTGGGCAGGAACAACCCGACCTTCGTCCCTTTGGTCACGCCAACGTTCTGCAATCCGGTCGCAACCCGGTCGATTTCAGCGGCGAGTTCGGCGTAGGTCGTGGTCCGGCCAAGGAACGTCAGCGCTGGATGGGTTGGAAACTGACGCGCCGCTTTTGTCACCAAAGCTGGCAAGGGTTCGGGCTTGATTTCCATCGACCACGAGATGCCCTCGGGATAATTGGCGACCCATGGCAAAGCATTCGCCGATGGGAGTTCCGCGTCAGCCCGCGTGTCTCGGGTCGTGAATTCCGTGGTCATGGCGTCAGGTCCGCTCGGTTGTAGCCTCTACATTTTGTGACTTGCGGAGCGGGTGTGTTGGCTGCGGCGCTGGTCGATGTCGTCGACCTGCGGTCAGTCGGCAAATGAGTGCTTTGCCGGAGGTTACATGCCGCAGTTCCACGGGCGATCTTGCCTCGCGCCGCGGCTGCGCACTGCCGCCTCACAGTTAGCTCTCACGGTCAGCTCTCACGATTAGCTCCCACCATCAGCCTCGACGCCAGCCCAGCCTCCGGCAGATCAACCCCGATTAACAATCTCGTTGCCCGGCGAGACCGCTGACCCCGCCCCACAGCCCATCTGGCCTCGCGCTGCCCTAATTTGCCCCATGGTAACAATTGTCGCAGAGTGAACAACTTTTCGTCGTCGAACGCCAGGGGTAGACCGAGCTTCGACCGTGGCTTGAGGGTCAGTTTTGCTAGGGGTTTCGCTCCAGATCGGTCCAGGACTAACCAAGTCTTCAATAGTTTAATGCAATAGCGGGGGTTAGCAGCCGAACGACGCTTGTTATGGTCACGGACTTCAATTTTCGACTTGATTGCAGTTTAAGGATACCGACCCACGCTGCTTGCCGTGGACACTGTATTCAACTAGGTAGAACCCAAGCATAACGGGCCTATCGCGGATTTCGCGAAGGTGGGAGAGGCATATGGACGACGTCGCGACCAAGATTACTGACATTCTCAAAAAGCACATGAAAGAACCGCGCGACGATATCTCGCTCGATACGGCTTTGACCGACCTCAAAATCGAGTCGCTCGACCTCGCCATGATCGTGTTTGATATCGAGGACGGATTCGGGATCGAAATTCCTTACAATGCCAATGAAGATGTCGAGGACTTTAAGACGGTTGGCTCTGTTGTCGAGCGTGTCAAGTCGCTGATGGCGGCCAAAGGTGCGTCAGCCGCCAAGGCTTAAACGACGTTAAGCACTCGTCGAACTTGGCCCGAGCCTAGCGCTGCCTTGCCGTGCAACTCGCATGTTTCAAGATGGGCCAAACTCATAACGGGCCCACCCTTATCTAGGCCTACTGGTCATCGGGTTCGGCTCACGAGGTGCTCAAGCCCGAAGCGGAGCCTGGGCCGCAGCTGGTCCAACCCGTGCGGGCGCGCACAAACCACCACGTCTATGACGGTGTGAACAGAAAGAGTTTCTCGAATGGCCAGACAAAAAGCTGGGCGCCGCGTCGTCGTGACCGGCCTTGGTGCTGTAACGCCGATCGGCACCACGGTGCCTGAGTTCTGGGACGGGATGAAAGCTGGCAAGTCCGGCGTCAGCGAAATCGAAGGCTTCCCGCGCGAGGATCTCAAAATCCTGATCGCGGCCCAGATCAAAAACTTTGACCACAAAGCCCGTTTGAAACATTTCAAGCGTGACCGCATCATTTCTCTGGCCGACCGCTACTCGTGGTTTGCAGCGGTCGCGGCCGACGAAGCTGTCACCATGTCGGGTTTGCAAATGCCACTTGCCGACCCCTACCGCTCGGCTTGCATCATCGGGTCTGGCGCTTGCGGATTGGTCACGTTCGAGAATTCCTACCGTGATTTGTTCATCGAAAAGAAGAAGGCGACGCATCCACTGACACTGCTGCGGATCATCGGTTCGTCCGCGGCAGCCCACGTTGGCATCGAGTTCGGCGTCAAGGGTCCCACGTTCGCGACGTGCTCGGCTTGTTCGACCGCCAGCCACTCTATTGGCCTGGCTCGCGACTACATCCGTGACGGGATGGTCGATGTGGCGATCGCGGGTGCGTCTGAATCCGTCATCAACTACGGCACCATGAAAGCGTGGCAGGCTCTCCACGTGCTGTCGCCGCAAGGCTGTTTCCCGTTTGCCAAAAAGCGCAACGGAACGGTGCTCGCCGAGGGCGCTGGCGTGTTGGTTCTTGAGAGCTACGAACATGCCAAGGATCGCGGGGCGACCATTTTGGCGGAGCTCTGCGGGTTCGGTATGGCCTCCGACAGCCAAGACATGGTCAAGCCGACCGTGGAGGGCCCAAGCGTCGCCATGCAAAACGCGCTCGACGATGCCGGTATTACGACGGCCGACGTCGATTATCTCAACGCCCACGGCACGGCAACCGCCGACAACGACATCAATGAGACGCGGGCCATTCGAAACGTCTTCAAGGGACACGCTGAAAAGCTCGCTGTCTCGTCAACCAAATCGATGCATGGCCACCCGCTTGGCGCGGGCGGCGGCATCGAGGCTGTCGCTTGTATCAAGGCGATGATGCACGGCTGGGTACCGCCGACGATCGGTCTCGACGAGCCGGGTGAGGGCTGTGATTTGGATTACATTCCAAACGTCGGGCGCAATAAAACGGTCACCTACGCGATGTCGAATTCGTTCGCCTTCGGTGGCTTGAATGCTGTGTTGGTGTTTGGACCGCCACCAGCTTAACGCCGAGCACGCTGCAACTTTCACTCGTGCTCGCTGTGCTGGCCTGACTGTTCATTGCCATCTGCAAATGCGGCGCTGGCCGTTGCGCGTAAACGCAATTCGTTTTTACGCGGCGGTCGATGTCGAATGTTCACCGGTCGCACTTGCACGGCTGGGCCCCGCCTGACACACTCATCGCAAGATGGACACGTCGTCTAGCGCGACCATTCCAATCGCGACCTCGAGCTGCCGTGCCAGCCATTCTTCGGACCAATGCCGCCCGTCTTACGCCGCCCGTCTTCTGCCCAAGCAGCCTTCCGCCCTCACCAGCGTCGACATTGGCGCGAATTAGCCGGGGTCCACTTTGATGCGTGCTGTTTTAATACGAGCTGGTTCGGTCGAGGTTCGCGCGCGCCTGCGCGATACGCCGACAGCCGAGCGGATATGGGCGGCACTGCCCATCGAGGCTTCAGCGCGCACGTGGGGTGAAGAAGTCTATTTCGATGCTCCAGTGACGTCGGCCGTGGAACCCGACGCCTGCATTGTCGTCAAG
>JANMII010000292.1:0-1793 GCA_031375665.1 Hyphomicrobium sp. | reverse complement strand
ATCTCGGCTTGGGCAGTTTTCGTTGCGACGATCACGCGGTAGTATGTTTTCCACTGAAAGTATAGCGACCAGTATGGATCGAACATATTGAATACGCGCCAGCTGCATCTGGATGCCGAAATCTGCGCGTCGTCTTGGTCGCCGCTTCAGTCGCCGCTCCAGCTATCGCAATGACCACGCGCATGACCAGCACGACGGTCTCGTTCAAGCATCCGTTTGTGCTCGCGCACGGCCAGGTTGCTCTGCCAGCTGGCGATTATGACATCGACACCTACGAAGACCCGATCGATGGGCTGTCGTTTATCGCCTATCGCCGCGTTTCGACGACCATCGCGGTCGCACATGCCCAACTGGGTGATGCCACGACATCCGCACGGCAACGCCAGATCATCGAAGTCGATCCCGATGATCTCGCGCGCGCCATCAAACACGATCAGGAGACCACGTCATGAGCCTTCCGAAATTCAAAGCCGGTCAGTCGGTCGATTTCAATCCAGCCCGCGCGACCATTCCAGCCTCGATCCGCGAATATAAAGTTCTGCGCATGATGCCGCACGAGGGCAGCGGCGAGCGGCAGTATCGCATCAAGACGATCGCAGAGGTGTTTGATCGCATCGCCAAAGAAAGCGAATTGGTGCCGCGCGCGCGTCAGGCCGGTGATTTTCTCGAGTAGATTGTGCTAAGGTTCGCGTCAGCGTTGGATCGTTCAGGGTGAACGGGACCGCAACAGGAGACGCGACGATGGCCAAAGGTCAGGTGCGGTCAACCCGCGAGAAACGTAAGCCAAAGAAGACGGCTGCGCAGAAATCCGAGACGACGCCGACCGCGTCACCGTTTAGCAAAGGCCAAGCCGGATCTAAAAAGTCGGGCGGCAAAGCTTAGTAGATTGCCGCTTGGTTCACGTCGATTGAGCAGCGCAACTTCGGCTCGCGTTAGAAAAATAGGAAACCGATCGATGGCCAGATCTCCGTTGCCCCCGGTCCGCGAGCGCGCGTTTGACGACGAGGACATCAATCCGGAAATTTCTGACGTGATCGACGGCATCCAACTCGAACGCACACTGGCGATCGAAGATGCAGCGTCCAGCGGATTGTCCGCCAGCCGGATCGCGGTCATTGCGGTTGTGGCGGTGGTGGTCATTTGGATGGCGGCGTCATTGTTCTAGAGTGACAGCCGACGTCGGCGTGCAAAGCACCGCGTGAATAAAATAAAGGCCGATCCTGCGTAATGCGGGATCGGCCTTCGTCGTTTTGATACGGTGATTGCGTGAGCAAAACGTAATCTCGGTGCCGATTAAGGATCGGCGCCCGTCTTCATGCGTATCCAAGGTGGCAAGCGTGAAAACTTAGAGCTTGTCGATGGTGTCGGCGGTCTTGTGGGCTGCGTCTTTCACAGCGTCCTTGGTCTTGCCGACAGCAACTTGCGTTTCGCCCTTGATTTCTTGGGCCAAGCCCTCGGCCTGGAGCTGTTCCGAGCCGACCAGCTTGCCAACGCCCTGCTTGACGTTACCGGCTGCGTCGTTGGCGTAGCCTTTAATTTTATCGGTGGTGCTGCTCATGGGGGTCTCTCCTCAATTGGGTGAACCGTAATCGTCTTTGACGCTGCAGCGCCAAGCCTAGCTAGTGGTCGTCGTGGTAAAGGTCGCACGGGGGGCGCGGAGCCACGACGCAGCTTTGGTCTGTGCTGCAGGTTACACCGATAGAACGCGAACAGCGGCCTACGGTTCCATGTCGGGGGCGGTAAGCCGGGTCAATATCGACAGCCTGTTCGACTAGAGGCTGGCAAACTAGAGG
>JANMII010000289.1:0-3705 GCA_031375665.1 Hyphomicrobium sp. | reverse complement strand
CGCGATGACATGGCGGCCGTCATAGCCAATCGCCCAGGCGTCGCGATAGCCGTAGGATGTTCCAGTTTTGTACGCGAACCGGCCACCCTTCGCATTCATCGGCGGCGGCGCGTCTTTCAGAATATCGCCGACATACCACGCAGCCAGCGGCGACATCAGGCGTCGCGCATTGACAAACGATTTCACTCTGCTCTTCGCGAGCGCCTGTGCCCGCGCGCCGGCGCGATTGTAGAGTGTGATGCTGTCACCGCCACGCGCGAGTGCTGCATAAAGCTGCGTCAGATCGAGCAGGCTCATACCGGTTCCACCAAGCGCCATTGCCAGCGTCGGCTCGGATTTATCCGGAAAGCGGGCCATCACACCGGCTCGACGAAAACGGCCGACGAGCTTGCCGGGTCCGACACGCGCCAACGCGCGCACGGCTGGAATATTCAGCGATTGCGACAGTGCCTCGCGGATCGACACTTGCCCGTGATAGCCCTCGTCGAAATTCTTTGGCGCATAATCACCGAAGCGCACTGGCTTGTCGTCGATCAGCGTTTCGGGGTGCGCGAGACCGGCTTCAAAACTCAATCCGTAAATGAACGGCTTCAAAGCCGAGCCTGGCGAGCGGATCGCGGTTGTCATGTCAACCGCACCAAGGCGCGACGTATCGAGATAATCGGACGCACCGACCTGGGCCAAAATCTCGCCCGTGTGATGATCGGCAACGACAATCGCGGCTGAGAGCTTTTCGCCCTGCACTTGGGCTTGGCGCCGGACCAGATCTTCAAGGCTTGCTTGCAGCGTTCGGTCGAGTGTTAAGCGAAACATGGTGCTGGCGGGATCGCGCGCCACTTCACTTTCGGTGAGGTGCGGCGCGTACTTTGGAAATTCGATCCGGCTCAGCGGCACCCGCTCGGTCTTCGCCCGCTCTGCTTCGGCAATGGAAATGACGCCGGCTTTGACAGCTGTGTCGAGAACACGGTTGCGCGCCCGCTCGGCCGCTTTCGGATGACGATCGAGGCGGCGGGTCTCGGGTGCCTGTGGTAGCGCGACCAGAAGTGCGGCTTCACCGATCGACAGCCGTTGGGGTTCTTTGCCGAAGTAGGCAAGCGTTGCGGCCCGCACACCTTCGAGATTGCCACCGAACGGCGCGAGCCTGAGATAGAGCCGCAAGATTTCTGTCTTGCTGAGGGCGGCTTCAAGCTGCCGGGCGCGTGCCATCTGGCGCAATTTTCCGCCGGCAGAGCGCTCGTGCCGGCCATCCAGCAGGCGTGCAACCTGCATCGTCAATGTCGATGCGCCCGAGACCAGACGGCCGTGCGTTGCGGCCTGCAGAACCGCCCGAACGATGGCCTGACCATCGACACCGCCGTGGTCGTAAAATCGACGATCCTCAAAGGCCAACAACATATTGATGTAGTGCTGATCAACGTCCGCCACCTCAACGGGCAACCGCCATCGTCCGTCGGCAGTCGTGAAAGGCCGCAGCAACCGGGCCTGCCGATCGACGACAGTCGTTGATAATTTTTCAGCTTCGGTGAGCGAAAGCGGACCGATCTCGTTGAGTGTCTGGCGATAGAGCGCCGTAGCTGATGCAGCTAAACCAACAACAATTGCGATGCAGGCAATCGCAACGCGCCGCCACTGACGCGGAACTTTGGCTTGCGAGACAAGAGCGGCGCTGTCGCCGCTCTCTCTGATGTCGTCTTCGCTGGTGCTTTGATGGTTCATGGTCATCCAGCTTTATTTGATGCCAACTGACAGCGTTCCAGCAGCCGTCCGCGCGTACCGCTCGGGGCGATACATGTCCTCAACCGTCGCGGCTGGATGAACGAACGTACCGGGTGTAACCGCGCGAACGATGTAGGCAACGGTTGCCGTCACAGCCGGTGGCTTTGCAATGTCTGCGCCCTCCGGTGTTGCTGCAGTCGACTGTGCCATCGCGTCGTCTCCTTCGCTTTGGCCTTCGCCGCCAACGTCTTGTTCCGTTGATGCATCGCCCTCGTTGCGCGCAGCGCTTGATGAAAAGTTGAACGCAGCCACGAACCGATCATCGCGGAATTCGGTGTGCTCAGGCTCGACCGTCGATTTCAGCCAGTTCAATCCCGTCACCGATCCACTTTGCACCAGCTTCGGATTTTCGATCTCAAAGCCTGCCGGCAACCGATCCACCACCATGACGCGGCCGCCAGCCTCTTCTGATTGCACGCGCACAACCATCACGAAGCGGTCGTTCTGTTTGACGTCGGCTTTGCCGCCGCTGAGGCTCTTGAGATCGACCTTGGTGCCATCCAACGTGTAGGCGGTGCGTTCGATCGTGAACCCTTTGGCGATGGCAGGCTCCGGTGTCAGCGCGGCACCAATCACCGAGATGACGGCGTCGGTTGCCGCATCGCCTGAGTTGGTGATCGTTAGTGTGCCGTTGATCAGGTCGGCTGGCGTCAACGATCGCAAGACAGGCCCGGTCACCGGGTTGCCGTCGACTGACAACGTGGTTGACTTGACTTCATCGTTCAGCGCCTTCGCAGCCAACAGCATCCACGCCTGTTCTTGCGTCGAGGTGTAGCTGCGGGTTTCGTACGCCTTGGCGATTACGCCCGCCAGTTTCGGTGTTTCGCTTTTTGCGATGCCAGTTTCAGCAGCGAGAGTCACGAGAGCCGCGCTGTCGCGCAACGTCGAACCATAGTCACTGCGATAGCCGGTGTCGGTCGCTGCATCTCCCATGCTGGCGAGGGCTGCCGCGAATGCGCGTTCAGCTCGGTCTTTGTCGCCCATCATCGCCAACGCGGCGCCAATTTGCGCTTTGGCCAATGGCGTCGAAAACCGGTCGATGCGGGTGTCGGCGTAGTAGCGCAACTCACCGATCGGCGCGCGCGCGTTGCGGGCCAAGACATACATGGCATAGGCCCGATCCTCGCCGCCCTTCTCGAAGTCTTCCGCATAGCTCAAGAAGTTCTGCAACCGTTCAAGCGCGCGGCCGTAACCTTCTTTCGGCATCGTCGCGCCGTTTTCCTTGGCACGGGTCAAGAAGTCTGTGACGTACGCGGTCAACCACATGTCACCATTCGACGGACCCCAGACGCCGAATGCGCCGGATGAATCCTGCATATCGAAGACGCGATTGACGGCCAGTTGCACGCGATCTTTCAGCGCTTGATCGGCACCGATACCGATCTGCGCTGCCACCGCGTTGGCATAGACCAGCGGCAGAGCCCGTGAGACGGTCTGCTCAGCACAGCCATACGGATAGCGATCGAGCTGCGTCAACAAACTTGGCACATCGAAGCGCGCCGCTGGTCCAACCGACACGTTGATTTTGGTTCGCGACGCAATCATGTCGGCCACAAGATCACGTGATAGCGTCAGCGTGCCGCCGTTGGCCTTCAGAGACGAGATGGTGGTTCGTTTGATGTCGCCAGCTGGCGGCAACACGTCGAACGTCATGTCACGTTTGATGGCGATGTTATTTGGGCCTTTCACCGTTGCTTGCAATGTGACCGTGCCAATGTCTTTCGGCGTAAAGCGAACGCGCTCCGTCACGCGCGCACCTGTCTTGAGCTGTAGCGAACGATCGCCGATTGCCGTCAACCGCTCGGCTGAGGCATCGCCTTGCTTTTCAGCGAGCTTGAGACCGTACGCTGCATCCGGACCCTCAATGTTGTGAACATCGAAGCCAAGATCGACGGTGTCACCGAGCGTCAAGAAGCGCGGCGCTGAGAC
>JANMII010000280.1:0-4181 GCA_031375665.1 Hyphomicrobium sp. | reverse complement strand
TGCTGCCCATGGCTGCCGCCCATAAAACGCAGGGCAGCGCATGTGCCCGGATTATACCAGCGACTAAAAACGGCTTGGTTGTGGCGTAGGCCATAAGACCAGCGCCCGGCACCGCTTGGATCATTCGGACTGCCCACATGGCGGCCAGCCAAACAACGATTCCGCCATGGCCGACATACTGATCGCCGAACACGATCGGCAGCGCCCACGCGCCCGCGGCGCAGAAGGCCGCAAGATAAAGTGCCGCAAAGACAACCGTTGCTTCGGTGACCGATTGAAAGCGCTGCTTGATACCAGTGCCATAGCGGAGACAATCGGCAAACAACGGCAAGACTAACGCGTGGCTGACTTTGCCAACGACCAACCCAGGCACCATCGCGATCATGAAGGCAGCGCTGTAGATGGCGAGGGTTTCCATGCCGAACATCCGGCCAATGATAATGCGGTCGCCTTGGAACACAGCGACGATCGGCAGGGCAGCCAGTAAGATCGGCCAACCGAATGCGAACTGGCGCATGAAGATTTCGCGATCGAAGCCAATGACGTAGGGCCGCCGTGCCAAGGCATGAGCAAGCATTACCGAGACAGAGGACTGGATGATCGCGAGCCAGACCACCAGCGTGTAATCGGTTGCGAGCGCCAACATCACAGGTGTCATAGCGAGCGCTGCGGCTTGCGGGGCCACTTCGATGATTAAGAACGGCCGGTTGTTCAGATTGCGTTGGGCTGCGCGATAGTCGAGGTGGGTAAAGCCTTTAAGGAGTGGGCCGAAGGCAGCAAGCTGAAAGGCCTGGGTCGCATGCTGCACTTGAAAAAAAGCTGCAACGTGGGGCGCGGCGACGAACATCACCGATGCGATCAGGATGCCGCGTAACACAAGCATGCAGTGCGAGGTGGCGAAGAAGCGTTCTGTTGTGCCATCGGCAGCTTGGACGATCATCCGATCGGAGCCAAATTCCGATAGGGTTTCGGTGACTTGCAGGAGCAGTGTGATGGTTGCTGCGATGCCGAAGTTGGATTGGGAGAGGGCGTGTCCGATGAGCGCGTTGCGACCGAACGAGAACAATTGCGCTAATCCGAAACCGGCAAAGAGCATCGATCCTTGCACTGCGACCCGGCGCGAAAACGCGGTGGCTGCCGGGACCGCGGAGCCTGGCGGCGCTGTTGCCGCGTCGGTTGCAGAATGAGACATGATAACGGTCATCGTTGAACGGCTCTGACTTTCGTCGATTCCCGCGCGCGTGGCATGCGACGCAGTGCCTTGGCAACCGATCGCTCGAACGTGCGGGCCAGCCGATCGCTGATGGTTCCAGACTTTGACCAATTGACCGGACCCGATGACAAGCGGATCAAGCTGCAGGTGGTTTGCAACCAACGCGGCGCGATCGCGCGGGACCATTTGGTCCGGAACGCCGCTTCAGCTAAGGCGAAGTCTGCGCCTTTTCGCCCAGGTGAGAGATGTTCGAGATGAAAATCGATGACGTAAGCGGAGTAGCCGGAATTTTTAGCGTGCAGGCAGATATCGGAGCCGTAAAAGTGATATCCGCTTAGATCAACGGAAAAGCCAATACGGCAATCGCGCCGAACGATCAGCAGATTTTCGTCGAGCGACTGAACGCTGGCTGGCAAAGCGCCAACCGTTCGATCGCGGCTATGGGGGTCGGTGATGCGCATGGCGAGCACACCTGGCGCAACACCACCGGCGTTGCCAGCCACAGCCCACATCGGATCGTGCGTGTTGAGGTCTTGAAGACGCGCGTCAAGATCGGCGCGTCCATCTTGCAGCAGGCGGATATCTTGGTGACATAGGATGACAATCGGAGCCGCCGCAGCGTTCAGAAGCGCGTTGAGACCGCGGTAGGCATCCGTTTGGACCACGCCCGAATTATCAATAACCAGAAATTCGCAGTCGGCCTCTGAAAAGCCACCAGCCAGCAAGGAAGCCCGCATTTCAGCGTGCTGTCGCCGATCGGTCACCAGCGTGCCAATGCTGTACGACGGCGACAGCGGTCGTGTGCCGATACTAAAAACGCCAGCGATGCTGACGTTTGTCATGGAGCGCTCCGGACATAGCCTGTGATGTCGGGAGTGAGTTTGCGCGCGATTCGCGGCGAAGCGTGTGGCGTCAACTGGTTGTAACCTGCTTGCCACTCATGGCGTCGATGCCAAATCGTTCGCCACGTCGCCGCCGCCTCAACCGCAGATGCGCTCTTGAAGATCGAAGCCTGGACCGTCGTCGCGATCAAACGCGACAGCGGCCACGCAGCCAATAAGGCTCGACCGATCGGCGCTGTCGTAAGATTCCAATGGCGCTCGATGAGAGACGCCTTTGCTGCCAATAACCGAATCATTTTCTCAGTCCGGACGCGCTCTGAAGCACCTCCGTGGTGCACGATTGTTGCATCAGGCGTGATCAACGGTCGGGCCGAGAACGATCGCGCGCGCAAGCAAAAATCGGCTTCTTCGCCGTACATGAAAAACATTGGATCGAAGCCGCGTAATCCCGCCCACAAATCGCGATCGATCAAGAAAAAGCAGCCCGATACAATATCGACATGGCGGATGCTGTCGCGTTGCCAGCCGCCCATCGTTTCGCTGTTGAACACGTTACTCTTGGGAAAAATGGCTGCGAGACCGGTTGCGCGGCACAGCAGGCTCCAGACTGTCATCCGCGACCTGCACGAAGCCTGATTGAGACGACCATTTGCAAACACTGTGCGCCCGCCCCAGATGCGGGCCTGCGGTTGGGCCGCAGCGAAGGCGACGAGACGGTCAATCGCGAAATCGAGAACGACGGTGTCGGGGTTGAGCAGTAAGACATAGCGTCCCCGAGCTTCGAGCCCGGCAAGATTATTGGCGCGGGCAAAGCCGATGTTTTCTGACAGCGCGATCAAGGTCGGCGCGAGAGGATGGGCTGCAATCATGTCCGCCGAGCCATCGCTCGAAGCGTTATCGACAACGATCACCTCGTAAGCGGTCGAGCGGGTCTGTGCCTTGAGCGACGTCAGCAGAGCTTCCGTCATGGCGCGGGTGTTATAACTGACGATGATGATCGAGACATCGATCGGCCGGAGCGCGAGCATTGGCGGACCTTCGCAATGACGTAGAGCCGCAACGCTAGGTGCGTCGGGTTAACTGGTCGTTAACAAACGTCCGCGGTGCGAAAGCGACTAACGACTGATTAACGCGGATCAGGTCATGTTTGTCGAGCGATCGGACGGGCTTGGGGACAGAGGACAATGACAGCAACGCATAGGTCGGTTGAGCAAGACTTCGACGGCATCATCTGTATCGGCGGCGAAGACTGGTGGTATCACAATCGGGGCCACTTCGATTTCCAGATCATGCGCCGACTTGCCAAGAAAACCCCGGTTTTGTTCGTTAACTCGCTCGCTGTGCGGATGCCGTCGCTGGCCGAGCGAGGGCAGTTCGCGACCCGCGTTGGCCGCAAGCTCAAAAGTTTGTCGCGCGGACTGGTTGAAGTTGAACCCAACTTTTGGGTGGTGTCGCCGTTATCTGTTCCAGGTCAGGCCGGGCAACGCATCTCGGGGTGGGCACTGGCGCCGCAACTCCGCCGAGCAGCTCGACGCGCTGGGATCGCAAATCCGTTGCTATGGGTTCATTGCCCAGCCGGGGCAGCACTCGTCGATCAGCTGCCTCATACAGCGCTGGTGCTGCAACGAACCGACCGCTTTGAAGCCTTCCCCGAAGCTGACCCAATCATAGTAGGCGCGCAGATTTCAGCACTCAAGGCGGCAGCCAATCTCACCGTCTACTGCAACGGCGACCTGATGATGGAAGAGGCCAATTCGGTTCGCCGCCAGGTGTTGATCACGCATGGTGTTGACTACGATCTCTTTGTGGCAGCGGGCCGCGAGCCTGCGACAGATCCCCATGATCTGGCACTAATCCCGCGTCCGCGTGTTGGCTTCATTGGCGGAATTGACGCCCACACGTTTGATCCGGAGCTCTTTGTTGAAACGGCAAGACGGTTGCCGGATGTGACGTTCGTGCTGGTCGGCGAATGCTCGCTACCGGAAGGCTGGTGTCAGCCGACGAACGTCACCATGGTCGGCCGTAAGCCTTATGAGCAAATCGCCAACTACATGGCCGCCATGGATGTCTTGATCATGCCGTGGAACGATAGTGCGTGGATCAAAGCCTGCAATCCGATCAAGCTC
>JANMII010000279.1:0-4699 GCA_031375665.1 Hyphomicrobium sp. | reverse complement strand
CATCAGGCAGACGCGGTGGTAGCGCAGGTTGCTGATGTTGAATTCTTCGCCTTTGACTCCTAAACCTAAAGCCACGTATCCCATGGACATGAAGATCGAGCAGCCAGCGAGCGTTGCCCCGCCAACGCCCCCTGCACCACCAAAGTAGTGCAAAGCTGCTGAGAAGGCGGCACAATCAAATTGTAGCGTGAGCTTTTTAGATGCGGGCTGGTGTCGAGCCCGGATTTGGTTTCGCGCATGCTTGGCGGCTAGTCGCCGCGTTCAATCGTTGTCACAGGTGTGTCGGATCGTTCCACTCGCAGCCGGAACGCTGTGATCGGCTCGCATCGACTTTGTCAGCTGACCCGCTTTGCGTTCCACCTCGGCGACTTTTCCGCGCTTCCTCGGCGTCCGAGCGCGGCAGATGTGTCGCGGGCTATAGCCAAACGCGGCTTTCGGCAATACAAGCCGCAGCATGCCCAAACGTACAGACATCAAGTCCATCCTCATCATTGGCGCGGGTCCGATTGTCATCGGCCAGGCGTGCGAATTTGATTATTCCGGCACGCAGGCCTGCAAGGCGCTGCGTGCTGAAGGTTACCGGATCATTTTGGTCAATTCCAATCCGGCCACCATCATGACTGACCCGGATCTGGCTGACGCGACCTACATCGAACCGATCACGCCAGACGTGGTCGCCAAGATTATCGCAAAAGAGCGACCGGACGCGGTGTTGCCGACCATGGGCGGGCAGACCGCGCTGAACACGGCGCTGGCGTTAGCGCGCATGGGCGTGCTCGCTCAGTATGGTGTCGAGTTGATCGGCGCCAAAGCCGAGGCCATCGATAAGGCAGAAGACCGCAAGCTGTTTCGCGAAGCCATGGACCGCATCGGCCTTGAGAGCCCGCGCGCGTCGATTGCATCTTCGCCGCCCATCCAAAACGCTAATGGTCAAATCGTTGGTTACGATCGTGCCGCCGGTCACGCCGAGGCGATGGCGGCACTCGAAACCATTGGCCTGCCAGCCATCATCCGACCGGCCTTCACGCTGGGCGGCACGGGCGGTGGCGTTGCTTACAATCGCGAAGAATTCGAGCTGATCGCGCGCTCTGGCATCGATGCGTCGCCGGTCGGCCAAATCTTGATAGATGAGAGCCTGCTTGGGTGGAAAGAATACGAGATGGAGGTTGTCCGCGACAAAGCCGACAACTGCATCATCATCTGCTCGATCGAAAACGTCGATCCGATGGGCGTTCATACCGGCGATAGCATCACGGTTGCGCCAGCACTGACGCTGACCGACAAAGAATTCCAGATCATGCGCGACGCGTCCATCGCGGTCCTGCGCGAGATTGGCGTCGAGACCGGCGGCTCGAACGTGCAGTTTGCGGTCAATCCGGCGGACGGCCGTTTGGTCGTCATTGAAATGAACCCGCGTGTGTCGCGGTCGTCGGCGTTGGCATCGAAGGCGACGGGTTTTCCGATTGCCAAGATCGCAGCCAAACTGGCGGTTGGCTACACGCTTGACGAACTCGACAACGACATCACGGCCGGAGCGATGCCAGCCTCGTTCGAGCCGACCATCGATTACGTCGTGACGAAAATCCCGCGCTTTGCATTTGAGAAATTTCCCGGCGCCGACAGCACGCTAACGACCGCCATGAAATCGGTTGGCGAAGCCATGGGGATAGGCCGGACGTTTGCTGAAAGTTTGCAAAAAGCTCTG
This sequence comes from Hyphomicrobium sp., assembly GCA_031375665.1. Taxonomy (GTDB): domain Bacteria; phylum Pseudomonadota; class Alphaproteobacteria; order Rhizobiales; family Hyphomicrobiaceae; genus Hyphomicrobium_B. The sequence continues at coordinate 2,994 of JANMII010000279.1, read as the reverse complement.
CGCTCGATGGAGACGGGGCTGACCGGATTTGATGATGTACAACTCGAAGGCTTGGGGCAGGGCGATGATAAAAATGTCGTTCGTGCCGCCGTCTCACGGCCAACCTTTGATCGGCTGCTGAAAGTTGGCCAAGCCTTCCGCCACGGCTTTTCCGTCGATGAGGTGCACCAATATTCAAAGATCGATCCGTGGTTTTTGGAGCAGATCAAAACCATTATCGATACCGAAGCACGTGTCATCGCACACGGCTTGCCAACGTCAGCTGGCACGTTGCGCGAACTCAAGGCCATGGGCTTTTCGGACGCCCGCCTTGGTAAGCTTGCGAAGCTGTCCGATATGGATGTGCTGGCACTGCGCCGCTCATTGAATGTCGCGCCCGTCTATAAGCGCATCGATACGTGCGCGGCTGAGTTTGCAGCCCCAACGGCCTATATGTATTCAACCTATGAGACAGGTTTGATCGACGAGCCGGTGTGCGAAGCGCAGCCGACCAACAAAGAAAAAATCGTAATTCTGGGCGGTGGGCCGAACCGCATCGGGCAGGGAATTGAGTTCGATTATTGCTGCTGCCACGCTTGCTTTGCACTGACCAAGGCTGGCTTTGAGACCATCATGGTCAACTGCAATCCCGAAACCGTTTCGACCGACTACGACACGTCCGACCGGTTGTTTTTCGAACCGCTAACAGCGGAAGACGTGCTCGAAATTATCCGGGCTGAAAGCACCAACGGCACGGTCAAAGGCGTGATTGTGCAATTTGGCGGCCAGACCCCGTTGAAACTTGCGAGCGCACTTGAAGCCGCCGGCGTGCCGATCCTTGGCACCTCGCCCGATGCCATCGACCTTGCCGAAGATCGCGACCGCTTCAAAGATCTGATCGCCAAACTCAAACTGGCGCAGCCTGAAAGCGGCATTGCGAAGACGCCCGGCGAAGCTCGCGCTGTCGCCGATCGCATCGGATATCCCGTCGTGATCCGCCCGTCCTACGTTCTCGGCGGGCGCGCCATGGAGATCGTCCACGACGGCAGCGAAATCGATCGCTACATCACGCGGCTGTCAGCCACGCTCGACAGTCCGTCGGAGTTGATCGTCTCGGCCAAACGCCCGCTGCTGATCGACAGCTACCTGACCGACGCCGTCGAAATCGATGTGGATTGTTTGTCGGATGGCCAAGACACGTTCGTCGCTGGCATCATGGAACACATCGAGGAAGCCGGCATCCATTCAGGCGATAGCGCGTGTTCACTGCCGCCGTACTCACTGTCGGCTGACATGATCAGCGAGCTCGAACGCCAGACGAGGGAACTGGCTTTGGCGCTTAACGTTGTCGGCCTGATGAATGTCCAGTTCGCGATCAAGGACGGCAAAGTGTATATCTTGGAGGTCAATCCGCGTGCGTCCCGCACCGTCCCCTTCGTCGCCAAGGTTGTCGGCTTACCGATCGCGTCGATCGCGGCCCAGATCATGGGCGGTAAGCCGCTGGCGTCGTTCAACCTACAAAAACCCGATTACGATCACATCGCTGTCAAAGAGGCGGTGTTCCCGTTTGCGCGCTTCCTCGGCGTCGATCCGATCCTTGGACCGGAGATGCGTTCGACCGGTGAAGTGATGGGCATAGACCGCGATTTCGCGATGGCATTCGCCAAAAGCCAAATGGGTGCTGGCCAAAAACTTCCCGAGTGCGGCACTGTTTTCGTGTCGGTCAAAGACGGCGACAAAGCGCGTATCGTTGCGCCTGTGAAAGACCTCGCCGACATGGGCTTTCAGGTGATCGCCACCCGTGGCACCAAGCGTTTCCTCGAACAGAACGGCATCACATGTGATGGCGTCAACAAGGTTCTTGAGGGTCGCCCGCACGTCGTCGACGCGATCAAAAACGGTGATATCGCCTTGGTCTTCAACACAACCGAGGGCTCCAAAGCGCTGGCCGATAGCAAGGACATTCGCCGCTCGGCCTTGCTTCACCACGTGCCATATTATACTACGTTAGCCGGGGCGGTTGCGGTCACACGAGCCATCAAAGCGTTGCGATCCGACACGCTTCAAGTCTCGCCGTTACAGGCCTTCACCCATCGTTGAGCCGTGCTCGCATGGTTTCCGTTGAGTGAGATGACTAGGGTTTTCGCATGGCGTGCTCGGTGCGAGCAGGCGCGGGGCCTTCGGTAAGACAAGTCTGGTTGAGCATCATGGTCGGTGCCAGCCATATCAGCTCGCTACCCCCAGAGTTGTGATTTTAGACGGCGTGCTTTAGCCCGCTATGGCGATGTCAGGAGACGTGAAGGATATGTCGATGGAACGGGTGCCAGTGACCATTGAGGGCTACAAGAGCCTGGAAGAGGAACTGCAGCGTCTCAAATCGGTCGAGCGTCCGCGGATCATCGCGGCCATCTCGGAGGCACGTGCCCACGGCGATCTGTCGGAAAACGCCGAGTATCACGCCGCCAAAGAACAGCAGGGCTTAAATGAAGCCCGCGTCGCCGAGCTTGAAGACAAGATCAGTCGTGCTGAGGTCATCGATACGTCGAAACTGTCGGGTGCCACGATCAAGTTCGGCGCCACCGTTTCGCTGGCTGACGATGATTCCGGTGACAAAGTGAAGTACACCATCGTCGGCGACACTGAAGCCAATCTGCGAGAAGGCAAAATTTCAATTTCGTCGCCGATCGCGCGCGCACTGATTGGCAAATCGAAGGGTGATAACGTCGAAGTCACGACCCCCAAGGGGTCGCGCGGCTTTCAAGTTCTGAAGGTCGAGTGGAAATAACCAACCGCCCGGCACGAAGTCGGTAACGATCTCGACGAAGCGCTGTCCTTTTCGCGAGATCGATATGCGCGCGCGTGAAAAGACCGCCATAACCGACAACGGATGTTCTCCCCACCGCGCGTGCAAGCGTTGACGCGATGTTGCCGGGCGCTCGTCCGCTCAGTCATAGACTTCATCGCAGGTTTTAGCACCGTGGCCATAGAGCGTGAATGAGCGGCTCGGCTTGCCTT
>JANMII010000189.1:0-1918 GCA_031375665.1 Hyphomicrobium sp. | reverse complement strand
CTGTTTGGCGACGTCCCCGACCGCTGGACGATCGCGGGCTCGCTGATCGTCATCGCGTCGGGGATTTATCTCGTGCACCGTGAACGGGCTGCCCGCTTGAGTTAAGTCAGCCAGCCGCAAGCGCGGCCGGTTTTACGATTTGCGCTTTCGTCACGGCCGCCCAATCGTCAAACCGATGTTCGCTGATCGCCGTCCGCATCTCGTCCATCATGTGTTGATAAAACGCTGTGTTGATCCACGATAAAATCATCGCGCCCAACGCTTCACCCGATTTGATCAGATGATGCACATACGCGCGCGAATAATCCCGCGCCGCCGGACAGCGACTGAGCGCATCAATCGGACTGGGATCCTCAGCGTGGCACGCGTTGCGCATGTTGATGACGCCACCCCACGTAAACACATAACCATGGCGGCCATTGCGCGTTGGCATCACGCAATCGAACATATCAACACCGACGCGTACGGCTTCGATCAAATCGAGCGGCGTGCCAACGCCCATCAGATAGCGCGGCTTGGTCGTTGGCAGATACGGCACGGTTCCAGCCAGAGTGCTGATCATTGCCTCGTGACCTTCACCGACCGCAAGACCGCCGACCGCGTAGCCCGGAAAATTCATATCGACCAACGTCTCAGCCGACCGCCGCCGCATCTCGAGATCGACACCGCCTTGCACGATGGCAAACAGCGCTTGCCCCGTGGTCGCGCCACCCGCCGTCACCTGATCGTCGAACGCCCGCTTCGAACGTTCAGCCCAGCGCAACGACAACTGCATCGCGCGCTCGACCTCTTTGGCGTCTGCCGGCAACTCGATGCACTCATCGAACTGCATTTGAATGTCCGACCCGAGCAGGCATTGAATTTCAATCGAGCGCTCCGGCGTCAGCATGTGGCGAGAACCGTCGATGTGGGATTGAAATTGCGCGCCCTGCTCGGTGATCTTGCGAATTTTCGACAGGCTCATGACCTGAAATCCGCCTGAGTCGGTCAGGATCGGATGCGGCCAGTTCATGAACGTGTGCAAGCCGCCGAGTTTGGCGACGCGTTCTGCCCCTGGCCGCAGCATCAAATGATAGGTGTTGCCGAGCAGGATATCAGCGCCAGCCCCGCGCACCTGATCGAGATACATGGCCTTCACGGTTGCAACCGTACCGACCGGCATGAAGGCTGGCGTGCGGATAACGCCCCGCGGCGTTACGACTTCGCCGCGACGCGCCGCACCGTCTTGCGCCAGCAGATTGAAGCCGAAGGCGTCAGCCATATCCCGGTGCCCTCATCGCGCCGGATACAGCAACGACGCATCGCCATATGAATAGAAGCGATAGCCTGACGCAAGGGCATGACCGTAGGCAGCCCGCATCGTGCCAAGTCCAGAGAACGCAGCCACCAGCATGAACAGCGTTGAGCGCGGCAAATGGAAATTGGTCAGCATCAGATCGATCGCCTTGAAGCGATATCCAGGCGTGATGAAAATCGACGTTTCACCCTGCCACGGTGTCAATTGCCCATCGTCGCTGGCGGCGCTTTCCAACACCCGCAGCGACGTCGTACCGACAGCCACGATACGACCGCCCGCAGCCCGCGTGGCATTGAGCGCTGCGGCCACCGCGCCCGATATCTCACCCCACTCGGCATGCATAACGTGATCGGTTGTGTCGTCGGTCTTAACGGGGAGAAACGTGCCCGCGCCAACGTGCAGCGTAACGAAGTGACGCGATACACCGCGCTGATCGAGGCGTTCGAAAAGCTCCGGCGTAAAATGCAGTCCCGCTGTCGGTGCTGCCACCGCGCCATCCTTTGCGGCATAGATCGTTTGATACGTCTCACGGTCGGCGTCATCAGGCGCACGTTTCAACGCGATGTACGGCGGTAGCGGCATGACGCCATAAACCCCAATCGCTGCATCGAGGTTTGCGCC
>JANMII010000159.1:0-4321 GCA_031375665.1 Hyphomicrobium sp. | reverse complement strand
GATTTGAATTTAGATCAGCGCCGCTGCCCATCACAGCACCGCGCAGCGCGTTAGACGCCGCCCACGCAGAGCCCTGACCCTGACCCTGACCCTGCGGTAGCCCGGTGCGCGCGCGTCCCTGCTCTCGATGCGTGGTGCGCCGAGTGCGTTATGCACAGCTTTGTTTGCCTCGTTCAGCTGTTTGCCATTCCCGACCGGCGGCTGATCGCCAGCCCGATCCGACTCGTCTACCAATCGCTCGATCAATCAGTTGAGCGGGGCCTTGGACATGTCTGCACTTTTCCGCATCGTTTATGCAGCGCACGCTAACGGCACGCACCACAAACTCGCACTCGATGCCCTACGCCATCTCCAGCGCGGTGACGCGGACGCTTGGCAGCGCGTTTTCCTCAAGCATGTCGCGGCATACTTGGAAGGCTCCAAAGCACCCGACACCAGTTTCAAGGATTTTAAAAACCACGTTCTCCACGTTGGCGACAAATATTGGGGCGGGGCCCCGGAAAAAGTCGAAGCGTGGTACCGCCACACGGTCGATGCGCTGCGCGCTGAAAAATGGGCTGATGCCGCCTATGCTGCTGGCGTGCTTAGCCATTATTACACGGACCCGATCCACCCATTTCATACCGGCCAGACGGAGGCAGAAAACGCCATCCACCGGGCCTGTGAATGGAGCATCAGTCGATCCTATAATTCTTTGCGCGCTTTGGCTGAAAGTAAATTCGCCGACCTCAATGTCGTCGTTCCCGAAGGTCCCCACTGGCAGCGTGAGATGGTTTGCGATGGGGCCGAGTACGCCCACCGCTACTACGAAAAGCTGATCGCCCATTACGACATTCACGTCGGCACCGTGCGACCTGAAGAAGGCCTCGACGACATTGCGCGCACCTGTGTCGCCGAGTTGTTGTTCTACGCTGCCGAGGGCTTCGGCCACATTCTCGATCGCGCCATATCCGAGGCTGGCGTTGCGCCGCCGCAGGTCAACCTAACCATCGACACAGTCTTGGCAGCCATGAATGTGCCAGCCAAGTGGGTCGAGAAAAAGCTTTCCAACGATGCCGATAAAGCCATCGTCCGCGCCATGTACGATGAATTGAAAGCAACCGGCCGCGTCGAGCATGCTCTACCCGAAGACGATCGTGTGGTGCGCGATCTCTATGCGCGCGAAGTGCTGGCTCCCAAACTTGCGGCACGGAGTGCGACTCGGGCGCAGCGCGTGCCAGCCGGCGATCCGTCAGATGTCCAGCGGCGCGCTGAAGCGGCACCGGGAGCCGTGGCGTTAGTCAAGCCTGCGGCATCAGCTGGGGAAGTGCACCAGCCGCTGGCTACACAATCAAAACGCTTAGACGAGCCAGCATTCGCATCAATAGGACCGCAACAGCCAGTGGGTAACACGCCGCCTGTCACGCAGATGGCACCGCTGACAAAAGTCGAGCCTATCACACGAGTTCAACCCGATCCAAAAATTGAGCCCGCCACAACGGTCGAAGCCGCCCGCGCGACGGTTGTGGGTTCTCCCTCTACACCGAAAGCGGCAGCGCTGCAGCCGTTCGCCAGTATCACTGCCACACAATCTGTGCCCCAAATTGCGAAGCTACCAGAGCCGCGCAAAAGCTATCTCTCGCTGACCGACGATCTGGAAGCCGCGCCCTCCATTGGCCCGCGCATGGCGGAGGCGTTTGCAGCACTCGACATCACGACCGTTGCTGAGTTTCTGGGCCAAAACCCGAGTGACATGGCCGAATTGCTCGACGACAGCCGATGCGATAGCGAGACCCTGACAGACTGGCAAGATCAGGCGCAACTCGTCATCGAAGTCCCGGGGTTGCGCGGTACGCATGCGCAATTGTTGGTCGGCGCTGGCTATCGAACCGCCGACGCGATTGCCGACGCTGATCCCGTCGAGCTCTCGGCCGACGTGCTGACGTTCGCCAATTCGTCAGATGGCCGACGCGTATTGCGCGATGGCAATCCTCCAAATCTTGGAAAAATCAAAGAGTGGGTCGACATGGCCCAGCAGGCAATCGCCGCATAATCGTTGACGATTTTTTGGACGGTCAAGGTGCTGCAGCAGGTCAGGGTGCTCTGCGGTGAAGTGATGACCAGTTGCGGGATTGCGGAACATTCGATAGCCGCTGGCGTTCCGCTTTCGTCAACAAACAATCGCCAAGGCGCGACCGCTGCATCCTGCCGGCGGTTGACAAGCAATCTTCGAGATTGCCGGTGACATCGCTTTGCACCAAGGAGTTTCCAGTGAAACACAACCTGCGTCTAGCGTGTGGAATTAGTATTGCGCTTGCCGCACAAACTATGGCCGCGATCGCAGAGGACGTTCGGTTCAAAGGCCCGATCGTCGACATTTTCGGAGAGCGCATTGTCGTCCAGGCCAATACAATCAAATATTTAGTCAATCTCGGGCCGAAAGGTGACGAAGTCGTCACACTTAAGATTGGCGATACGGTGGAATTGATTGGCGAGAAAAAACGCAGCGGCGAGGTTCGCGCCCGCAGTGTGGTTGTTGGGGATGGACGAACCATCACCATCGCCAAGGACCGCAAGACGTGGCGACAGTGGTTTTTGGGTGAAGACAAATCGCCAACGAAGCCATCTACAGTTGTCGACGCGCGGACGCTTGCCATCTCAAAAGGCTACGTCGTCAGCGATGATCCCGTTGCAAATAAAAAACACTTCATCTCTCGAGCAACAAAAGACGGCGTGACGTATGATCTCGTGTTGCATCGGGATGGTCGCATCGACACGCAAAAAGCCTTTCTAATGGCTGACGCAAAGACGCAAATCGCAGCCAAAGGCTATGACGTAATTGGCGAGCCCACGCTGGTCAAAAAACACTTTGAAGCACTGGCACTGAGGGGGAGTGAATACTTCGAAGTTCATGCCCACCGCGATGGGCGCATCGTTGAAGCCAGAAAAATTGTAAAAACTGATCCGCGGTGGGGCGCGCAACTCCCGTAGGCCCGATCTCGTGACCAAACTTTTGAGATGCCGCCAAAGATCAACTTTGGCGGCATTTCTTTTGCGCGATTGAGCGCCGTTACCACGTCGATCGCGAGTTGACTTGCGTTTATCAGCCGACGGCCGCACACTCCGACCACCCGAGGGGCGCCGGTTTTGCTGGCTGAGATTGCGGATGTGACCGCAAGCACCCTTTGCACCTGATCCGGATCATGCCGGCGATAGGGACGGAGAGCGAACATGCTGCAATACATCAGGGTGCTTTGGCACCACAGAGATGCCGAGCACCCCATTGTCGTGCTCTACGAGGTCGCGCCCGACCGCTCCGTTCCCCGCATGATCGAAGTCTTCAGCGATGGTCGCACCATTGCCAACACGCTCACCTGGGAACGTCAGAAGTATCCGCGCTTTGCGGGCCAGAGTTTAGTCGATGGCGCGATGCCAGATGTTGCCGCCATTGAGATGCCCGGTGAAGTGCAAGCCAGCTTGATTACATCGAGCGAATTCGAAGTGGCGTTCCTCACTGCGATGCCACGTATTGATGCCTAAAGGCGTCGACCCAACACCTTATCCAAACGTAAAGGACACCCGATGAACAAGCCAACGCGCGCAAACGATCTCGTTACGCCACGCGTAACAACCGGGCCAATCCAGGGATCACGCAAGATCTACGACCAGATTGCAGGTGTCGGGGGCATCGAACGCGGCGGCACGTTGGCTGTCCCGTTCCGCGAGATCGTGCTGTCACCACAAAGCGGCGAAGCGCCGTTTCGAATTTACGATCCGTCTGGCCCTTACACGCACAGCGAAACCACCGCCGATGTAGCTCGTGGCTTGCCGCGGCATCGAGACGACTGGATCAAATGGCGCGGCGGCGTGGAAACCTATCCCGGTCGCGCGATCAAGCCCGAGGACAACGGCCACGTCAGCGGCGCGAGTGCTGCGCGAGTTTTTCCTCAAACAACCTCACCACTGAGAGGTTCAGGCGACCAACCCGTGACGCAATTTGAATTCGCGCGCGCAGGCATCATCACTGACGAAATGATTTACGTCGCACACCGGGAAAATCTCGGCCGCGCGGCAGCTCTGGAAACGGCTGGCGCCAGCTTGGATGACGGTGAGAGCTTCGGCGCAGCGATGCCCCAGCACGTTACCGCTGAATTCGTTCGCGACGAGATCGCGCGCGGTCGCGCCATTATTCCAGCCAACATCAATCACGGTGAATTGGAGCCGATGATCATTGGCCGAAACTTCTTGGTCAAGATCAACGCCAATATCGGCAATTCAGCGATCTCATCGTCGATCGAAGAAGAAGTCGAAAAAATGGTCTGGGCCATCCGATGGGGCGCCG
>JANMII010000127.1:0-6977 GCA_031375665.1 Hyphomicrobium sp. | reverse complement strand
TACGGCGATCTCGATGTTTCGAAGTTGACCGAGAAGCCGGCCGGACGAAAACCCATCATCACCAAGAAAGCCCCACTCGAAACACTCGAGCGCTTGATCGATCGCATTCGCGTGCAACTGACCGAGGGCGCGCAGGTGTATTGGGTCTGCCCGCTGATTGAATCATCCGATTTCAGCGACCTCGCAGCCGCCGAAGAACGCCACGCCCACCTTACCCAGTCTTTCGGCACGACCGTCGGTCTCTTGCATGGGGCTCTGAGCGCCAAAGACAAAGACGAAACCATGGCGGCGTTCTCCGCCGGTGAGCTGAAAATCCTCGTCGCCACGACCGTCATCGAAGTCGGCGTCAACGTTCCCAACGCCAACATCATGGTGATCGAACACGCAGAGCGCTTTGGCTTAGCGCAACTGCATCAGCTGCGCGGCCGGGTTGGGCGCGGGGCACGGGAATCTTTTTGTGTCTTGCTGTTCAAATCGCCACTCGGCGAGACGGCTGAAAAGCGCCTGACCATGATGGAAGAAACCGAAGACGGATTTCTCATCGCTGAAAAGGACCTCGAACTGCGCGGTGGAGGCGAGATGCTCGGCGCCCGCCAAAGTGGCACGCCGGGCTTTCGTGTGGCGGAGGTGCCGGGCTTCGAGATGTTACTGGCGGCTGCCCGTGACGATGCGACGATGATCCTGTCAGCCGACCCCGATCTCGCGAGCCCGCGCGGTCAAGCGCTGCGCACATTGCTTTACTTGTTTGAATGCGACGACGCCGTGCGCCTGTTTCGCGCCGCCTGACATCTCCTCGCGCACGTCTTTAATTTCAGGCCGTTGCTTTAAAGGGCTTGGGGTCAACATCCGGCACAACAATGCCGCCCGACAAAATCAGCTTCGCTGCCTCTTCCACCGTCATCTTCAGAAACGTCACGTCGCGACGGGGCACAAAGCAAATGAAGCCGGTCGGCGGCACCACTCCGGTTGGCATGAAGACGGTCAGCAAATCGGTTTCACCGCCCGGTTTCGCGTCGGAAATCTCGCCGCTCGCTTCACCGGTCACGAGCACCAACGACCACAGACCCTTGGACGGGAATTCGATCAACCCGACCTTCTGAAATTTCTCGCCCGGCCCTGCCGTCTGGATGACGCTTTCGAAAATCTGTTTGATCGCGCCATAAACATTGCGAACGATGGGCGTGCGCGACAGCATGATGTCGCCGGATGACACCAGAGTGCGGCCAAGCAAGTTGGCGGCCAGCGCGCCGATGACGGTCAAACCAATAATTGCGGTGACCAGACCAAGGCCGGGTAGCGGAAACGGCAAATAGGTGTCTGGATTATAAGCCGTGGGCAGCAATGGTTTGATCCAGGCGTCGATCCAGTGGATCAGCCCCCACAAGATGTACACCGTTAGCGTGACCGGGCCGACGATCAGCAGGCCGGTTAAAAACGCTGTTCGTAGTCGAGCACCGATACGGCTTCGCGGTTCGCTCTCGACGCGGGCGCGCCGTTGCAAATCGGCAGCCAAACGGGCCGCCTCAGCGTCACGCCGCTCGGTACCAATCACTCGGCGGGCGCTCTCAGCGTCTCCGACCGTCGTTTCGATAGGTGCAGGCGGTTTGGTCATTGCAGTGCCTTCGGGCGACGCCTGCCCGACATGGCACAAGCGAGCTGCTAGTTTGTCACGACCAGACAATCGAAGCCACTGATGCGCAACTTGTTGCAAACGCCGCGTGGCTCATCTGAGTTCGCATATGATCCGACGCGGACGCGATAAAATGTACCCATGCTACCGATGACCGCTTCATCGACCGTTGGCGCGCGTTGGGCGAGATCGCCGCCGTGCTTCGACGCTAACTGCTGTGCCAATGTTTCAGCCTCGGCGCGTGATCGCAACGCTGCAATGTGCAGTTTGTACTTGCCGCCTGTGTTGGCTTGTTTGCTCTTGCTGACTGGTGGCTGCGCTAAAGCACTCGGCACCACCGGCGGGGCCGTCATCGCGACGGATGATGATCCCGACGAGTTGCCAGCTCCGTTTGCCGATCCGGCTGTAGCGCTGCTTGCTGCCTCGGCTTTTGGCGAAATAGCGGCAGTCTGGATCGGCGATCCCGGCAGTGTCGAAATCGCTGACGGCGGTTCAGCAGTTGCAGCTTGTTGATTGCCACCACCAAAAATATTCGAGAAGAAGCCGGAGACCGTGCTCGGCAATCCGCCGAGCGATGGCGCAGCGACAGTCGGGGTTGACCCATCACTCGCTGAAGCGTCGGTCGGCAGTGCTGAAAGTTGCGGCGACGCAGCGCTGGCGTCAGACCGGCTTGCGGCAGGGGCGACCGGTGGCGGTGTTGCCGCATCCGACGTCATCGCCATCGCCATCGGCGAAACCTCATTTTGCACCGGCGCTGGCACAGCTGCGACCGCGCGCGAGACCAGCGCTGCGTCGAGCCCATTCGTTTCGACCGGCGCTGCGGCGAGTTTGCGCGCACGAGCCGCGTCCAAAGCAGCTTCGCTATCAGGTGCCTGGCGGGTGACCTGTTGGGGCGTGCTTGACCACGTCGATGTGGCTGACCCACTCGACGCACCATCCGATGACGCGGAAATCTGCGGCGCGACTGCTTGTTGCTCACGCGCTGTCGCAACTTTAACCGGAGGCGCTGCCGCAGCCGCAGGCGGGTTTGGATTGGCAACCACGGCGCGTTCAGCACCCAGACCGTTGTCCGATAAACCGGCGAGCTGATAAGCCTCCGCGCGCTGTGCCATGGCCGCCTGCCGGTCAGCCTCGGACAACCCGTTCTTCAACCACAACGCACTCGTCAAATCTGAAATCGCGAGGCCGGGTTTGCTCAACGCTTTGTACGACAGTCCGCGCGTGTACAGCGCCCGCGCCATGTCTCCGCTCGATAATCCCCCGGTGCGGAGTGCGCTTGAGAGTTGGTCGGCGGCGAGCTGATGCTTGGCGCTGGCATGGGATTTCAAACCGGCATCGAGTGACGCTCGACCGGCGTCAGCCGTTTTCTTTTTTTCAGATACGGGATCGTCAGCGGTGGCGGCGGCCTTTGGTTTCGCAGTGCCTGCGGCTTTTGGGGCAGCAGTCTGGCTGTGGGCCGCGCCCGCAACGGCAAATACACTCAACGCCAACGTTGCGGCGGCGACACCTGTCGCACGCCCAATCCTGTTGAACTGGCTCATTTGGCGTTACCTTCCCCGGTCGCTACGTATCGCAAACGCTGCACCCTCGAAGAGCTTGTATGAGAAACACCCGATAGAGGCAAATTCGCGGCCCGCCGATGAACTGCGTTTTCCGCAGTTTCGTGGGTCGCAGCCGAACTTGTCACCAGCCTTCATTCGCCCACCGGAGCTCTTCGCGGCTCGATTCTGTCAAATTCAATTTATTCCACCGTGACAGATTTCGCCAAGTTGCGTGGTTGATCGACGTCGGTGCCCATGATGACCGCTGTGTGATAGGCCAACAGCTGCGTTGGAACGGCGTAAACAAGCGGCGCTGCGAAGGCTGAAACCTTTGGCATCCGGATGTGTGCCGCGACCTTGCAGCCAAGGGTCTCGGGATCGGCATCCGAGATCAAAATAATCTGGCCGCCGCGCGCCGCCACTTCCTGCATGTTCGACATGGTTTTTTCAAACAGCTCATCTTGCGGCGCGACCACGATGACCGGCACCGATTCGTCGATGAGAGCGATTGGCCCGTGTTTGAGTTCACCGGCCGCGTAGCCTTCGGCATGAATATAGGAGATTTCTTTCAGCTTCAGCGCGCCTTCCAAGGCGATCGGATAGCTCGTGCCGCGCCCGAGATAGAGCACGTCGCGCGCCTTCGAAAGATCGTGCGCGATATCGATGAACGGTTGTTCGTTGCGAATGATCGACGAGATGTGGCGCGGCACTTCAGTCAGCGCTGCAACGATCTCTCGTTCGGCATCCACCGTGATGGTCCCGCGCGCGCGGCCGATGGCGAGCGCAAGGCAGGCCAACACCGACAACTGACACGTGAAAGCTTTGGTTGACGCGACGCCAATTTCCGGACCGGCAAGCGTTGGCAACGCCGCATGGGATTCGCGCGCAATCGTCGAGGTTCTGACGTTGACGATCGACGCAATACGCTGCCCGCTGCCCTTACAATAGCGCAACGTCGCGAGCGTATCGGCGGTCTCACCCGACTGCGATACGAACACTGCCAAGCCGTCTTTCGGCATCGGCGCTTCGCGATAGCGCATTTCAGACGCAACATCGATTTCGACCGGTACGCGGGCCGTTTTTTCAATCCAGTACTTAGCGACCAGCCCGGCATAATACGCCGTCCCGCAAGCTGAAATCGTCACCCGGCTGACGGACGAAAGGTCGATGCCGAGGTCTGGAAAGTTGACCCGGCCATCGACCATGTCGAGATAGTTGGCGAGCGTGTGCGAAATGACTTCCGGTTGCTCGTGGATTTCCTTGGCCATGAAATGGCGGTGATTGCCTTTGTCGACCAGCAACGATGACGCGATCGACTTGACGATGGGCCGTTGGACGCTGGCGCCGTCACGATCATAAATTTCGACGCCGCTGCGGCGCATGACGGCCCAATCGCCTTCATCCAGATAGGTGATGGCGTCAGTGAACGGCGCTAGGGCGATGGCATCCGACCCCAAATACATCTCACCGCTGCCGTGCCCAATCGCGAGCGGCGAACCTTGGCGAGCTGCAATCATCAGATCGTCGTTGCCAGCGAATATAATTCCGAGGGCAAAAGCGCCGTGCAGTTTCTTCAAAGCTTCGCGCACGGCGTCGATGGGCGGCAAGCCCAATTGCATCTGCTCTGTGATCAGGTGGACAACGGCTTCCGTGTCGGTCTCGGTTTCAAACCGATGGCCTTTGGCTTCAAGGTCTCGGCGGAGATCGCGGAAGTTTTCGATGATGCCATTGTGGACCACGGAAACCTTCGCCGTCATATGCGGGTGGGCGTTGCGCTCGGTCGGGCGGCCGTGGGTGGCCCAGCGCGTGTGGCCAATGCCAGTGCGCCCGGCCAGCGGTTCAGCCAACAATCGCGTTTCAAGATTACGTAATTTGCCTTCAGCGCGGCGGCGCTCCAAGGATCCGGCCTCGATCGTTGCGATGCCCGCTGAATCGTAGCCGCGATACTCTAGGCGGCGCAGCGCATCGACGAGGTCTGTCGCGACAGACGTTTTGCCCAGTATGCCGACAATGCCGCACATGCGTTTTTAATCCTGATCTCTGTTGGCCCGTTCGGGACAAGCCCTAACGCGCGGTCACGTTTTGCTGGCCTGCACCAGCGCACACATTAGCGCGTTAAGACCGCGACTCGTTTTTGCAGCGTTTCGCCCCAAACGATGGCGAGATGACGCCACCGGCTCAAATCACAGAGTGTGACGCTTCGTATCGAAACGGCACATCTTAGGCGGCTGCTGCACGATCGACGTCCATAGTGACGCGTGAGCTGCCAACCTCGTGCAGCATTAATGCCGTTGCCACCGATGAGTGTCTGGGCACTGACGCCGCCCCATCTCGGTTACGCTTTAGCCTTGCGTCGGCCCATCATGGTGCGGAACTTTGCAGCCCACCCCGGATGCTCAACTTGCGCGCTGCGCTCCAGCGCCAAGGCGCCGGACGCGACATTTTTGGTAATGACACTCCCCGAGCCGACATAGGCCCCATCCCCAATCTTAACGGGGGCGACCAACGAAGAATTCGAGCCAATAAATGCGTTGGCGCCAATTTCAGTTTTGGCTTTATTAAAGCCGTCGTAATTGCAGAAAATCGTACCCGCACCAATGTTGGCACCAGCGCCGATTGCGCCATCGCCAAGGTAGGCAAGGTGATTGGCTTTGGCACCCTCGCCCATCACGGTGTTTTTGACTTCGACGAAGTTGCCGATGTGGACCTTGGCACCCAAATCCGCGCCCGGGCGCAAGCGGGCAAACGGCCCGATCCGCGCGCCAGCGCCGATCCGTGCGCCCTCGATATGGCAATGGGCTTTAATGACGGCGCCATCCTCAACCACGACGCCTAGACCGAATACGACGTTCGGTTCGATTTCGACATCGCGGCCAAGCACCGTATCAAACGACAGCCACACCGTTTCAGGCGCCACCATTGTGACACCCGACGCCATTGCGGCATTGCGGCGACGATGCTGCCAAATCGCTTCGGCAGCCGCCAACTGATCGCGCGCGTTAACGCCTAAGACCTCATCTTCGGCACATTCGACAACGCCAGCGCGCAGTCCGTCGGCGCGAGCTAGTTCGACGGCATCGGTCAGATAATACTCGCTCTTAGCGTTGCTATTCGAAATGCGCTCAAGCAGGCCGTGCAGATTGGCGACACGAAATGCCATGACGCCGGAGTTACACAAATCGATCTGCCGTTCGGCCGCCGTCGCGTCTTTATCTTCCCGAATGGCCAGCAATGCACCGTCAGCATCGGTCAACAGGCGGCCATAGCCACTTGGATAGCGGGCGCGGAACCCGAGCACGCTGATGTCCAGGCCTTGATCCAGCGCGCCACGCAACTGGCTAACAGTGTCGGCTGTGATGAGCGGCGTGTCGGCATACAGCACAATCACGTCGGTTGTTGCGTCGCCACTGGTGTGTAGCGCAATTGCGTCGCGTGCAGCCAACACAGCGTCAGCCGTGCCGCGTTGCTCATGCTGCATGAAAATTTTGATGTCTGGCACCGCAGCGACCGCCTCTCTTGCCACTGCGTCCATACCGGGGCCAACCACCACGGCGATCGACGCCGGGCCGCCCTCACCCGCCGCTGCCAGCACGTGACCAAGCATCGACCGGCCACCAATTTTGTGCATCACTTTTGGCATCGCCGATTTCATCCGTGTGCCCTTGCCGGCGGCAAGCACGATCAACAAAACGGGCTTCAGAACGGGGTCCGTCATCGAGTAAGTCCTGGCGTTGCGATGGCTTAATCGCTGCGATTCTTGCTTGGGCGACTGACTGCGTTTGCCGTACGCAGTCCCTGACGGCAAG
>JANMII010000076.1:0-8134 GCA_031375665.1 Hyphomicrobium sp. | reverse complement strand
GCGGAAAAGTGCAGACATGTCCAAGGCCCCGCTCAACTGATTGATCAAGCGATTGGTAGACGAGTCGGATCGGGCTGGCGATCAGCCGCCGGTCGGGACTGGCAAACAGCTGAACAACGCAAACAAAGCTGTGCATAACGCACTCGGCGCACCACGCATCGAGAGCAGTGACGCGCGCGCACCGGGCTACCGCAGGGTCAGGGTCAGGGTCAGGGTCGGGTCAGCGTCATGGCTCGGCGTGGGCGGCGTCTAACGCGCTGCGCGGTGCTGTGATCGGCAGGGGCGCTGATCTAAACTCAAATTCGCTCTGCTCGGCGAGCAAACTCGCAACACGTGCGCGATGGGCGAGTTCATCAGTGTCGTTTAGATCGCGCTGCGTTGCAGTCAATTCACGCAACAGCGCGTCAGACACGTTCAAATGGGCCGCAAGCTCACCAGCCGATTGCATCGCCTGACGGATCTGCAATTCGACAGCGGCTGTGATAGCAGCCGTGGCGTGCGCCGAACCAAGCTGGCCAGTTTTGACAACACGACCGAGCAAGGTCAGCGTTGGCTCTGCTTGCGCCACTGCGTCGGGAAAGCCGCCGAGCAGAATGATCTGATCGGCGAGATGAGGTCTCAGTGCGCTCGGCTCCAGCAACGCTGCATCGAGGACGCTGATGCCGCGCGTGCCGAGCAAACCTAAGATGGCTTGTAATTCGCGTGGCGGTCTCACCGCCATGTCGACAACCTGCGTGCCCGGCTGCATCTCGGCGCCTAAGCCCATGCAATCGCGCGTGCCAATGACGACATCACGGAAATTTGCGTCGTCTCGAATATCGATGAGCACGATTGCGCATTCGAATGCGATGTCGGTCGGCGTTGCAACGCGTTCGACGCGTTTGATCGGCTGAGCTAGCGCAATGACGCGCGGCAGGTGGAGCAGCACGCGTCGCCCGCCGTCTGCAAGCTTGGTGGCTAGCGACAAGACGCGGGCACTGTCACCGATAATCCCAACCGGACCGAATTCGGTTGCACTCATCGCGTGTTAGCGTCCCTCACGCCACCATGCGAGTGCGATCAAGGCCAGCAACGCCGACAGGGCCGCAAGGCCTGTAAACATCGGCGTCAGCTTTACGCCGCGCGTGACGAACGCCTCGCGATCACGGAGGCCGAGCCAGCCGGAACCTGCCATCACCTTCGCATTCGACATCATCGAGATGCGGGGCATGTCGATCGACGTCGCGGCACTGGCGCTGAGCAGCCCGCTGGACTTGGTCCAGAACACACCGCCACCGGTCGCGTCAGCCATTGGCTTCATTTTTTCGTCTGTGGCGGTGACCTCACTCATTTCGCGCGGATCTTCAACGCCAGCATTGGCAACCGCGCTCAGGGTTCCAGATGAGGCTGGAGTTTCGGCCTTATACAGCCCCGGAATTTTGACATCGACCGCCGATCGCCAGACCCCGCTTTCTGATGGCACCGGCTGTAGATCGACAGTTGAGACCTCGCCGCCCGGTCCCATCAGCTTGACCGGTGCAACCGTCTCTTCCATGGAGCGGCGCTCGATTGTGAGCTTCAGACCACGCGCGGTTGCAAGCAAACGCTCTTCTTCGAGATCGGGCTCTTTCATCAACCAGTGCGACAGGCGGCGCAGCAAATCCGTGTGCGGTCCACCGCCGTCATAGCCGCGCGCCCACAACCACGCATGGTCCGACGTCAAAAGCGCGACGCGACCTTTGCCCTTGCGATCAAGGATCAGCAGCGGCTTATCCTCGGCACCCGACATCACCACTTGGCCGCGTTCGGCGCGCACTTCCGCTTGTCTGAACCAGCGACCCCACGACGGCTCTTTCGAGGCGTCAGCGACCTGCGTGGTGGCCGAGCCTGGCAGCCCGGCAGTGACTGGATGTTTCATACCCGCGGTCGTAATTTTGGCGCGAAACGGCGCTTCGATGACGCGGCCCGTCGGCGACGCGGGCAACACTGACGCTAGCGGCGTGCGGTGGATGCTAAACGCGTTGGCGTAGTCGTCTCCGGCCGCGACCAACAACGCGCCGCCATGCTCGGTGACGTAGCGGGCGATGTTGTCGTAGTAGAGCAGCTGCAAAATGCCTTTGTGTTCGTAACGATCGAAAATAATCAGATCGAAATCCTTGATCTTTTCCGAGAACAACTCCCGCGTTGGGAAGGCAATCAGTGACAATTGATTGATCGGCGTTCCATCTTGCTTTTCGGGCGGGCGCAGAATTGTGAAATGGACAAGATCGACAGCCGCGTCGGATTTCAGCAAATTGCGCCATGTCCGCTCGCCAGCATGTGGCTCGCCCGAGACGAGCAAGACGCGCAGGTTCTCGCGAACGCCTTCTGCTGCGATGACGACGCGATTGTTAGCTGGCGTCAGTTCGCCCGGCGTTTGATCGAGTTCGATCTCGACGATGTTTTGGCCGGTGTGGGGGAAGGGCATATCAACCGACATCGGGCGGCCTATGTCCGCCCGCACCGTTTCATCCGGACGACCTTCGCGGCGAACTTTCAATGACACTGGCCCAGCAGCAGGTCCGCCGGGCGATTGACCCGTTTCGCGCACCGCAAATTTGATAGGACGCGTTTGGCCTACGAGGCCGTATTTCGGAGCTTCGATAATCTCGACACGGCGATCGAATTCGCCGCGCATGCCGGTCAGAAGCGTGTGAACGGGGGCCTGATAACCAAGCGCCGATGCCGTCTTTGGAACGTCATGCACTTGCCCGTCCGTGACAAACAAAACGCCCGCGATGCGATCGGGCGCAGTGTCGCTCAAAGCTGCATTGAGATCGGTGAACAAGTTGGTGCCGCCAGCCGTTTGTTCGCCCGGCTGACCCGCTGTCACCCATTTGATCGTCAGATTGGGAATTTTGGCCAACTTGACTTCGAGATCAGCCTTGATTGCCGCCGATTGCTCCGGCCGCGTCGACAGTCTTTGGCTCGTGCTTTCATCCAGCACCACGATGGCGACGTTGGCCAGCGTTTCGCGTTGTTCTTCGCGCAGCGTTGGGTTGAGCAACGTCGCGATCATGGCGGCAAGTGCGGCTGTGCGCAGAAGCGCTCCCCGCGCGCGGCGGAACATCAGCAGCAAAGCCAGCGACAACGCGACCAATCCGAAGCCCCAAATGACCGGCATGGGCAACAGTGGCGCTAGATCGATCGACCAGTTCATACAAAGTGCCTCACTCGAATTTTATTGTCCGAGCCGCTCGAGGAGCGCTGGGACATGAACCTGATCGGCTTTGTAATTGCCGGTCAGCGCGTGCATCACGATGTTGACGCCTGAGCGATAGGCCATTTCGCGCTGCATCTCTCCGCCCGGCACAACGGGGTAGAGGGGGCGTCCGCGCTCATCGAGAGCCCAGGCGGCGGCAAAATCATTCGATGTCACCATGATCGAGGTGACGCCATCGGCAACGCGGCCACGGCTGGTGTCGCCGCCATTGTCAGCGATTGCTTCAACCCACAGCTGGCCACCGTCCCAACGGCCGGGGAAGCCGCGCAACAAATAAAACGATTTGGTCACGACATGGTTTTCGGGCACCGGCTCAAGGCGCGGAACGTCGAGCTTGCTCAACAAGCGCTCCAGAGCGTTGCCACCTTTGCCGGCCATCGGCAGTAAGTTGGCGCCGCCCTGGCCGTAGTCGCGCGTGTCAAAAATGATCAGCCCGCCTTCTTTCATGTAGGCGTCGATTTTGGCGATAGCCGCATCGGGCAGCGCGGCGGCGTCTTCGAGCACTGGCCAATAGAGCACCGGATAGAACGCGATTTCGTCGTTTGCGATGTTAATGGCTGCCGGTTCGCCAGGTTCAACGGCCGTTCGCGCTTCCAACACTTTGGCGAGCCCGACTAGTCCAACTCGGCTGGTCTCATCGGTTTGGAGATCGCCGCTCAACACATAGCCAAATGTCACCTTACTGGTCGATCCGATGGCGGTGCCGTCGGGGCCAGTTGGTCGTGGAGCCGCGGCCTGTGTTGAGGGTTGTGTCAGGGGGGCGTCGAACGGCGCATAATCTTGCGCTGAAGCGGTCTGCGAACGCGCCACCAGCGCGCTAACACAGAATAGGGCAAGCACAACGGCTTGGGCTGGCGCGCGGGTCGGCGACCGGACCGGTAATCGGCGACCGAGATTGCGCAGGCCGCCGGCTTGCAACGCAAGAACGGCGATGATGTCGGCAAACAAAAGTGCAAGGCCGAGCGCGACCATCCACGGCTTCAAAAAAGTGCTGGCGGCGTTATCGTAGGTCAAGCGTTGGATCCCGCCGGGCAACGCGGCGCCGATTGGCACGAGCTTGCTTTTCGGTGTCAGAACATTCAATGCGCGGGGACTGGCACCACCTCCGTAATAGCCCGGAGGATGGAGCAACGACGGCTCGGCGGTGGCCAGCACGCTCGACTTCAGAGGTTCAGCCGTTGGTGGCGGCGCTTTCAAAACTCCAACACCGTCGAGTGTGCGCAGCGGAGGCAGCACGTTGGCGTCGAGTGCTATTGCCTGAGCGGTTGTCGGAGCCGCTGCTGGAGCCGTTGCCAAAGCCGTTGCCGGAGCGGCAGCTGGTGTGGCGTCTGTTGCGCCAGTCGTTCCCGTGGTCCCACCGCCCGTCGCACTGGCACCAATGCGTCCCATGGTCGACAAGCGCCGCAACATATCGACGAACAACCCCGAGATCGGCAAGTTGGACCAATCAGAGTTGGCGGTAATGTGGAACAACACCAACTTGCCATCGCCGCGCTTGCTCGCCGTGACGAGTGGCGTGCCGTCTTTCAACCGCGCCCAGATTTCGACGTCTGGCGTGATTTGCGCTGGGTCGGCGAGTACCTGTCGGTTGATCACGACGTCTGATGGAATGATGAGACCAGCAAACGGGCTGGCTTCGTCGAACGCAGCGAGCGGCTGCGGCGATGACCACGATAACGCGCCGCCGAGCGAGCGCCCGCCAGACCGCAATTGAACCGGTAGCAAATCGTCACCGGCTTTTTCTAAGCGTGGCCCAGCAAAGCGAACCAGAAATCCGCCGCGCGCCACAAAATCTTCGATCCTCTTGCCAGCCTCACCCGTCAGTGTGCCGATATCGGCGAGCATGAGGACCGACACATTCTGATTCAAAACATTGTCGAGACCTTTTGCGAGGTTGGCATCGTTTGAAACGGCCAGTTCGGCATAGGGGCTCAATGCTTTTTGAATGTAGTACAGCGGCGCGAGTAGCGGTTGGGCTTGCTCGCGGCTTTCGCCCGAAATCAAACCGATGCGATGCCATTGCGTGGCGGCGTCAATGAGGTGGACAGCACCCGCCGACCGTTCTGACGCGATCTCAATGCGGGCCACTTGGTTGCGCAATTCAAGCGGCAGATCGAATGTTGTTTTGGTTTGAGTATCGCCAGGATTTAGTTTGTAGGCAGCGTCGCCGAGCCTTTCACCACGGGCCGAGAAGGCCTGTACGGTGCCCGATCGCGCTGCTCCGCCAGCCGATAGTACGTTGGCTTCTAAAACGCCCTTTTCGCCGAGCTGTGCTGTCAAGCCGAGCGCTTCACCGCCTTTGCTCTCGTCAATCACGGCAAGCATTCCAGTGCCAGCTAACTGTTGCAGCTTTTCAACGAAGGCCCCGGCTTGTGACTTGTGATCAATGCCGTCGTGTAGCCAGACAATGTTGGGATCTTTGACCGAGGCAGCGGAAAGTGCAGTCGCGAGCGTATCGGCAACGGCTAACCGGTCGGGGGCAAATGGTTGGGGCGCAAGTGCTGCAATCGTGCTGCGCGCGTCGGCCGGGCTTTCGAGTTTCAAAGTTTGTGATTTTGCATTAGCGGCTGTCGCGACGACTACGACCCCGCGACCCGCGCTTTCAGCTTCACCAACTAAGCGGGACATCATGCTTGCACGGTCTGGCCATCGCGACGCGGCCGACCATCCATTGTCGACGACGATAATCAACGGACCGCTGCCTTTCAGCGCTGCGTCCTTGGTTGGGTTCAGCACCGGATCAGCGAGCGCCAAGATAACGAACGTAGCAGCGAGAAGCCGGATCAGCGTCAGCCACCACGGCGTCTTATCGGCGGTCTTTTCGTCGTTCGAGAGACCCATCAAAATCCGCGTTGGCGGAAATTCAACCTGCTCGGGTCGCGGCGGCACCGCGCGCAACAGCCAATAGATCGCGGGCAAGGTGATGAGCGCTGCAAGCAGCCACGGGTTGAGAAACGCGAGCGGTCCAAGGGTCATAGAGGACCCTCGGGCGGTTGCGATGACGGGCCCATCCAGCGATAGCCGCCAGTTTGGCCCTGCAAGCGCATCAACAGTGACAGCAGCGGCTCAGAGGCGGGGCGGTCCGTGTGGTGAATGAGAAACGACCAGCCGAGGCGATGGGCGATGTCTTGAACGGCAGCGCGATGTGCCTGCAGCCGCGCCTGATAGCGGGCGCGCAAACTTTCTGCACGATCCGCGATCCAACGCTCAGACCCATCGGGCGACAAAAATTCTGTCCGTCCAGCGTAGGCCAGCGTCTCTTCAGCCGGGTCAAGGATTTGCACTAAGTGCCCATTGGCGCCGGCCGCGCCCAGCGATTCAATCGTCGCGCGGATGGTCTCGATGGGATCGAGGAAGTCAGAAAATATCAAGACTGTCGAAAATCGTGTCAGCCGCGTTGTCGGTGGTTCGGTTGCTAGGGCTGCAGCAGCACCGTTCATGGCCAGGGCTTCAGCGACTTTCTGCGATGCTCGACGGCTGGCGGTGGGTTGCGTCAGACCTAAATAAGCGACGCGTTCGCCACCGCGCACGAGCAACTCGGTCGCAGCCAGCATCAGCACCAGCGCGCGATCGGCCTTCGAGACATGACCGAGATGGCTTTTAAACTGCATCGACCGAGACAGGTTCGGCCAGAGATATAGTGTGTGAGCCGCCTCCCACTCACGCTCGCGCACATACAGATGGTCGGAGCTTGCCGACCGTCGCCAGTCAACAAGGTGCGCGCCTTCACCGGGCTGATAGGTCCGAAATTGCCAAAACGTTTCGCCGGGACCGGCACGCCGTCGGCCGTGGATGCCGTGTGCCACCGTCGATGCGATGCGGTCTGCTTCCATCAACAGTTCCGGGAGCCGGTCGGCGATTGCCACCGCTTCGCGCTCAAGCGCCAGCACCTGGCGCCCGTTCGCCCCGGGAATACCTTGCCCCGACGGGCCAGCCATGTGTCAATTACTCCACTGCTGCGGCGAGGCGGCTAATGATCTTCGACAGATCCTCACCTTCCGCGCGGGCCGCAAATGACAGCGCCATGCGATGCTTCAACACCGGTTCGGCGAGTGCCACGACATCATCGACCGAAGGTGCGAGGCGACCGTCGATCAACGCTTTAGCGCGCACCGCCATCATCAGCGCTTGGCTCGCGCGCGGCCCTGGACCCCAGGCGACGAACTTATCGGTTTCAGCGTTCGCACCGGTGCCCGGTCGCGCCGATCGGACCAAAGATAAAATCGCTTCGACAACCTTGTCGGGCACCGGGATCTGGCGAACCAAGCGCTGCGTCGCCATCAAATCTTGCGCCGACAAAACGGCCTCGAGTTTTTGGCTGTCGGTTCCAGTGGTTGCGTACAGCATTTTACGCTCAGCGATCAGATCGGGATAATCGACGTCGATCTGCAGCAAAAACCGGTCGAGCTGGGCCTCGGGCAGCGGATAGGTGCCTTCTTGTTCTAAAGGATTCTGCGTTGCGAGAACGTGAAACGGAGTTGGCGTATCATGGCGCTGACCCGCGACTGTGACGTGATGCTCCTGCATGGCCTGCAACAGTGCCGACTGCGTTTTTGGCGACGCGCGGTTGATTTCGTCAGCCATCAACAACTGCGTGAAGATTGGGCCTTTGATGAAGCGAAACGCGCGAGCACGGCCCGGCTCATCTTCAAGCACTTCCGATCCGATGATATCGGATGGCATCAGGTCAGGCGTGAATTGGATGCGCTTGGCATCTAACCCTAAGACGCGACCAAGGGTATCTACGAGCAAGGTCTTGGCCAAGCCGGGCACGCCGATCAACAGCGCATGACCGCCCGATAGCAGCGTGATCAACGTCCGCTCGATCACTTGGTCTTGACCGAAGATGACCGACGCGGCAGCCTTGTGTGCTTTCTGCACGCGCTCGGCGGC
>JANMII010000063.1:0-4633 GCA_031375665.1 Hyphomicrobium sp. | reverse complement strand
GAAGGGGCTCGAGGTCATGCGGATGTCTCCAATTTTGGGGGGCGACACGTTCACGCCCCCTGGGGCGAACACTGTCGCGGGGTCTATAGCACCAAGGTGGGTCGGTTGCCAGCGGCTGGACGCCGCGCCTCACGATCTCTGAGCAGTCTGGCAAAGCGCTGAAATCGCTATCGCGTTTTCGCTTCTCCCCGAACGCGCCAACGAGTCTCAAGGCGGCTGTCACATGTCGCCTGTCACATGCCACCTGTCACATGCCACCTGTCACATACCCGTCGCGCGACTCTGCGCATTCTCGAGCCACGGGGCTATGCCCCTATGAGATTGGTCTGTTTGACTGAAGCGAGGAGACGATATGCGGTTTTCGCGCGCTGCCGCATCGGTGATTGTGACAGCGGCGGGGTTTGCCGCAATTTGGCTCGTTGGCCCGCGCGCCAGTGATGGAGACGGGCGCGCGCCATCCATCGACGTTTTAGCAGCCGGTGCCTTAGCGACTGACACGGTAACGAGTGTCGATATCAGCCGCGTTGGAGCATTGGCGTGGGTGCGCCTGAATTGTCCACACGCGCCACCGATTGCGCATCGCGACGGGGTGGTTGTCGCAGATCGGCTTTATATCGACACCGCGCGCCTCGACGCCGTCCAACAGCTTGAAGGCCAAGCGCGTGCGTGTGCGGTTGCCGTACGGATTGCTCGCACTATGATCGATGCTGCGTTGTCGCCGCCAGATCGCGGCGACCGCATCCTTTTTGGAAATCTCACCGGCAAGCGCGGGCTCGAGTAGCGCCAGTTGCCGACCAACCTGCTCGCTCGCGACAGGTCCCGGATCTCATTCAGTGCGGCTCAGATCGCAGGATCCTGTTCTGTCCTTGGTTCAGGACCCGGCTCTGACGCCAATCCTGTGGCACGCCCGGTTCCGCGAAATCCTGTGGCGAGCACGTAGAGTTCAGCCGAGTCAGATCGACTGGCTGGCGGTTTGACGTGACGGACAACGGCGAAATTGCGCTTCAAGCCGTCGAGCAATTCGCGCTCAGTTCCACCTTGCAAAACCTTGCACAAAAATGTTCCCCCTGGCGCCAAGACATCCGCTGCAAAAGCGCCGGCCATCTCAGCCAGCCCCATAATGCGCATGTGATCGGTTCGCGTGTGCCCCGTTGTCGGCGCGGCCATATCCGACAGCACGACATCGGCGCGGCCATCGCGGAGCTGCGATTTTAGTAAAGCGTCAGCCGCTGGATCGGTGAAATCCATTTCAAAAATTTCAACACCGGGAATGGGCTCAACGCCGAGATAGTCGATGGCGACCACCTGCCCTTTGCCATCAAGCGATTTGACGCGATCGGCAGCAATCTGCGACCACCCACCGGGCGCTGCACCCAGATCGACAACGCGCTGGCCAGATTTCAAAAAGTGGTAGCGCTCATCGATCTCTTGAAGTTTGAAAGCTGCACGCGAGCGAAAGCCGTCGCGCTTGGCGGCAGCAACATACGGATCGTTTAATTGACGATCGAGCCAGCGGGCAGACGATGCCGACCGCTTACGCGCCGTCTTGACGTTGACGCGCAGCTCGCGCTGGCCGCCGCCGATCCCACCTTTGGTGCCAGATTTCGTGCCAGATTTACTTTTGCCGCCGGTTGGGCCTTTTTTACTCATCGTCCACCATCTGCGCCTTCACGGTGACCGCCGCCGCGCCGTCTTCTGGCCGAACGCCACACGCCATCTTCGATCATCAATCGGGTCAATATGCCTTCGCGCAGGCCGCGATCGGCAACGCGAAGTCGGTCAGCAGGCCACATGCGCAAAATCGCGTCAAGGATCGCGCAGCCAGCCAAAACGAGATCGGCGCGCTCGCGGCCAATGCACGGCTCAGCGATGCGCTCATCATAGCTCTTTTTCAACAATTGGTGGCTGATCGCGTCAACGCTCGCCACGTCAAGCCACAGGCCATCGACTTTATTGCGATCATAGCGCGGCAGATTCAGCATGATACCAGCGATCGTCGTCACCGTGCCGGATGTACCTAGAAAATGGGTTTTGCGTCCGGCGAGCTTGTCGCGAAAACGGTGCTCGGCTTCGAACGGTTGCAGCATCGCCGTGACCACGTTCGACATCGCCGCATAGCTTTCATCGGTCACTGCCCGACCATCGAACTGCTCTGACAAAGTTACGACGCCGACGGGCAACGACGTCCACGCAACAATCGCCTCGTCGACATCAATGCGACCTTGCGCGGGCCGCCGCGCATTCAGTTTGGTCAAATCGAGCCAGATAATCTCCGACGAACCGCCACCGATATCGAACACCAACACATAGTCAGCCGTTGGATCGATCAGAGTTGCGCATCCCGATACGGCCAGCCGCGCTTCCATTTCCGGCGTTAGCACTTCGATGTCCAAACCAAACCGCGCTTTGACGATGTCGATGAACTCTGGCCCATTTTGAGCAACCCGGCAGGCCTGAGTCGCGACCATCCGCGCGCGGCGTACCTGGTGACGATCAAGTTTACCCGCGCACACTTTTAACGCCTCAAGCGTGCGGCTCATGGCATGATCTGACAATCGGCCCGACTGGCCAACGCCCTCGCCGAGCCGAATGATGCGCGAGAAGGCATCGACGACGCGAAAACCCCGGCGCGAGGGTCGGGCTAACAGCAAACGACAATTGTTGGTACCAAGGTCAAGCGCGCCATAGACCGCTGCTCCCTCGCTCGCGCCACCGTCGCTGCCGCCGCGATAGGACTGAGAGCGCGAGTTTGTACCGCTGCCAGATGATCCGCTCACAGCCAATCGACCAGTGGCGCCGAGCGGGTGCGAGACAAAGCCCTGCGATTTTATTAGCGCAGCTATTGGAGCTTGTGCCGAAAGAGCAGTTGTGCCGAGCCACCCCTGCATCGCGCTGCCGTGGCGTGCTCGATCGCGGCCAGCGGCATACGTTTTGTCATATTCGCAATTCACGGCTACCACTCCAGCACCTGGACCGTTGACCACCGGATAACCCGGTCGTCAGCCTCAACAGGTGGATTGTCTGGACCTCTACTTGGCACAACTGTATCAGGTTAGTTGTCGGCGTAAAGCCGAGCGGCTCCTGATAGAGCTGTTATTATCCATGACTGTCGGACTGTTTGACCGTCTGCCCACGCGTCACTTCCAAAGGCCCAAATTGGACGACGGTCATTATAAAAGCGCGTCATCACGACAGCGGCTGGACCGAGATCTCAAGTCCATGCGCTATTTTTTTTTAGCATTCGTATTGCTCCTTTTATCACGATCTGAACCCGCTGATGCCGCGGGCCTAACCAAGAGTGTAATCGCTTCGCGGCTGATCGCTGCATATCCAAACGACATTCAGACGATCGACGGCAACGACGTTGTTTTCAGAGATGGCACGCGTTTGCCAATCGACGACGGTGACAACGACAAAGATGCCACTGCGTGGTTGGCGCGGCCATCAATCAAAGACATGTTTCGATTTGCCTACCCAGTGGGTGCCATGGCCTCGACACCCGAGGTCCACTCCGATCCAGGCCGCGCGCGCAACGCCCGGTTCTTCGAGAAAATTTATGGACGATGTGGCGATCATAAAACGCGCGATGTAATGGTCGATATTGTTTGGTTGAAATCGCGCGCGCAGCAGCGCGTGCCGATGACTGTTACAGTAACGGCGCGCAACGGTGTTGCTGAACGATTGCAAAAAATAAGCGACGCGCTCGATGCCCTGCCATCGTCATTCGACCGGTTCATTCACCCACCGGCCGGGGGCTACGTTTGTCGATCGATCGCTGGCACTACAAACCCATCGGCACACGGCTACGGCATCGCCGTCGACGTTGCAGTTCGGCATGCCAATTACTGGCGTTGGGATCTGGCTCGCGATCGCGACGCTGTCGCACCGCCGTATCGCAACGAAGTGCCGCCCGAGATTGTCCGAATTTTTGAAAAGCACGGCTTTATCTGGGGCGGCCGCTGGCATCATTACGACACCATGCATTTTGAGTATCGGCCTGAGTTATTCAGCGACCCTGCGTCGGTTATTGGTGCAAAGTAGAAGGAGACAGACATAGCGCCTGGCAAGGGTCTCGCCTTGCGCAGCGTTGGCGTGGCTGCTATCACCTGTCGGCCAACACACCCCTCCATCGCCTGCTGACGTGCGGACGATTGGCTCGGCTGCATTGGGGGATCGTCTAATGGTAGGACTGCAGACTCTGACTCTGCCTGTCTAGGTTCGAATCCTAGTCCCCCAGCCACCCAGTCTGCCGGTAAGAGACGTCTCCAATAGGCGGTTTGAGAAGCGCCAAATTACCGCGCGAATTCCGCATGTTAGCGTGACTGAGCTTGGCCAACGGGATAACGCATCGTCTCCTACCGGCACTTTTCTCCTGTGATTGCGGCCCGCGTCTCCAAAGCCCGATTTCGGGCTGGCAGGTTGGCAGTGGTTGGAGCTCAGGATCCGACGATCTCTGAGGAACCTAGCGGCTTCAGCCCAAAACTAGCGTTTTGGTATGCCTTAGCCAAACCGTTCTCAATTTGCTGATTTGCACAGTCACCCAAGTGCCGGTGCCGACCAGCCCTTGCAAGTATCACAACCTGCCGTCGAATAGACACCAGTGCGCGTTACTGATTCGGGAAATGCAAATGTC
>JANMII010000051.1:0-4746 GCA_031375665.1 Hyphomicrobium sp. | reverse complement strand
CGAACACTTGCCCACTCCTGTTGCGCGGGAGTAGCTCAGTTGGTTAGAGCGCCGCCCTGTCACGGCGGAGGCCGCGGGTTCAAGTCCCGTCTCTCGCGCCATTTATTCACCAGATGCTCTGTGTCTCACGGCCGCTTAGGCCATCCCGTGTTGGCGCATGTGCCGAACGTGCAGGGCGCGGTCGTTCAAAACTTCGATCACGACAGCGCCCATTGCCATCAGCGTCTGTCGCAACGGTCACGGTGTTCGTTCATGTTGGCTCAATCCGTTGCGCCATTCGGGACCGTGCGTTAACACGAGGTGCGGTATCGCGCAGGAATGTGCGATCCGCAGCAGCGCTGCTCCAGACGGACCAATTGTGATGACCGACCTTGCCACCCAATATTTGCCGATCATCGTGTTTCTCGGCGTTTCGCTGTTCATTGCTGGCGCTTTGATGTTGGCGCCATTTTTGGTTGCAGTGAACAATCCCGATCCCGAAAAAGTCTCGGCTTACGAATGCGGGTTTAATGCCTTCGACGACGCCCGCATGAAGTTTGACGTTCGCTTCTATTTGGTGTCGATCCTGTTCATCATTTTCGACCTCGAGATCGCGTTTCTGTTTCCCTGGGCGGTTGCCTTTAAAGAGATCGGTGCGTTTGGCTTCTGGTCCATGATGGCGTTTCTCGGCGTATTGACGATAGGATTCATCTACGAATGGCGGAAGGGTGCGCTTGAATGGGAATGATCGGCAACGATGGCTTGATCGGCGCTGGCTTCGCTCTCGATAAAGTTCGTGATGGTTCGGCGGCGGGCAGCAGTATCATTCGGCCCGATGATCCGTTCTTCACCGAGGTATCAAACGAACTCGCTGATAAGGGCTTCCTCGTCACCACGACCGATGACCTGATCAATTGGGCCCGAACCGGGTCGTTGATGTGGATGACGTTTGGTTTGGCGTGCTGTGCCGTTGAGATGATGCAGGCGTCGATGCCGCGTTACGACCTCGAACGGTTCGGTTTTGCGCCGAGAGCGTCGCCGCGCCAGTCCGATGTGATGATCGTCGCTGGCACGTTGACCAACAAAATGGCGCCAGCGCTGCGCAAAGTTTACGATCAGATGCCCGAGCCGCGCTACGTCATCTCGATGGGGTCGTGCGCCAACGGTGGCGGCTACTACCATTATTCGTATGCCGTCGTGCGTGGTTGCGATCGGATCGTTCCGGTTGATGTTTACGTGCCGGGTTGTCCGCCAACCGCCGAGGCGCTGCTCTACGGTGTTTTGTTGCTCCAGCGCAAGATCAGACGCACCGGCACGATTGAGCGCTAAGTTGTGCTGCGGCATGATTGCGTTACGTGTCGCGCAATGCCGCTCACTTGAGGGTCAACACAATGTCCGCCGCACTCGCTGATCTGGGCCATCGCATCGCCACCGCCAATGCAGCAGCCAACATCACAACGTCGGTGGCGCATGGTGAATTGACACTCACTGCTGACGCATCCCGCATCGTCGAGTTGCTGACATACCTGCGCGATGATGCAGCGTGTCAGTTTGAGATCCTGATCGATCTTGCCGGTGTCGACTATCCCCAGCGGGCCAAGCGCTTCGAGGTGGTTTATCACTTACTGTCGGCTCGGCTTAATCACCGCATTCGCGTTAAAATCACCACGAATGAGACGACACCGGTTGCGAGCGTCAACCATGTCTATCCGGCAGCGAACTGGTATGAGCGCGAGGCCTACGACATGTACGGCATCCGTTTCTCGGGCCATCCTGATTTGCGCCGCTTGCTCACCGACTACGGCTTTCAAGGCCATCCGTTGCGCAAGGATTTCCCGCTCACCGGCTACGTCGAGGTGCGCTACGATGATGACCAAAAACGCGTTGTCTACGAGCCCGTGAAGCTCAATCAGGATTTTCGCAATTTCGATTTCGAAACGCCGTGGGAAGGGCCAAACTACATCCTGCCTGGTGATGAAAAGGCTGGCGGCGGGTCAGCGTCGGGTAAGGTTTGAGCGCCATGAAACAATCGTTGCAACCGGGCGCGAAAACTGAATTCTCATTTCGCATTCCGGCGACCAAAACGGTGCCTCATTTGTTTCCCGAAGCGCATGAATTTCAGCTGATGCCGACGGTGTTCGCGACCGGATTCATGGTCGGATTGATGGAATGGACATGCCTCAAAATTATCGATCCGCATCTGGATGAGGGCGAGGGGTCGCTCGGGGTGCACATCGACGTTTCGCACACGGCTGCAACCGTGCCGGGCCAGACAGTCACCGTCCAGGCTGAGTGCACGAAAATAGACGGGCGCCGACTATCTTTTCACGTCAGGGCACACGACGGCCTCGATCTCATTGGCGAAGGCGACCATGAACGCATGATTGTCGATTGGAATAAGTTCGAGCAGCGCGTTAACGACAAAGCGAAGTTGGCGCGGCTAGCGCCAATCAGTCGGAAGGCTGAATAACACGCGAGTTTACGCTGGGTCCGTCAGTACCGTGCAAGCGAAGCCGTCGCAAGATGGTAGCGCTCCCGAGAAAAATGTATCGCCGATTTACTGCCAGACGGTGTCTGCGCTTACAAATTTAGGACAAGGACTGGAGACGAGTTGACGACTGCTTGGTCCCAAACGTCAAACCGAAACTGAGACATTCCCGCCATGGCCGAAACTGAGATCCGCAACTTCAACATCAACTTTGGTCCGCAGCATCCAGCCGCGCACGGCGTGCTGCGACTGGTGCTCGAACTTGACGGCGAAGTGGTCGAGCGGGTTGATCCGCACATCGGCCTGCTGCATCGCGGCACCGAAAAGCTGATCGAGCACAAGACGTATCTGCAGGCGATCGGCTATTTTGATCGGCTGGATTACGTTGCTCCAATGAATCAAGAGCATGCGTTTTGCTTGGCTGCTGAAAAACTACTCGGCCTCGACGTCCCCTATCGCGCGCAGTTAATCCGCGTGCTGTATTCAGAAATCGGACGCATCCTATCGCATCTGCTCAACGTGACGACCCAGGCCATGGATGTTGGCGCGCTAACGCCACCGCTTTGGGGTTTTGAAGAACGCGAAAAACTGATGGTGTTCTACGAACGCGCGTCGGGATCGCGCATGCATGCTAAATATTTCCGTATGGGCGGCGTGCATCAGGACCTACCTCCGAAACTGATCGACGATATTTACGCCTGGTGCGATCCGTTCCTGAAGGTTTGCGATGACATCGATAACTTGCTGACAGAAAATCGCATCTTCAAGCAGCGGAATGTCGACATCGGCGTGGTGTCGCTAGATGAATGTTTCGCGCTCGGGTTCTCGGGCGTGATGGTGCGCGGTTCGGGTGCGGCGTGGGACCTGCGTAAGTCGCAGCCCTATGAGTGCTACAGCGAATTTGATTTCGACATTCCGATCGGCAAGAACGGCGATTGTTATGATCGGTACCTGATCCGCATGCAGGAAATGCGCGAGAGCGTGAAGATCATGAAGGCTGCATGCGAAAAGTTGAAATTGCCAGCGGGCCAAGGTCCGCACGTTGCCGAAAACAAAAAGGTCGTGCCGCCGACGCGCGGCGAGATGAAGCGCTCCATGGAAGCGCTGATCCATCATTTCAAACTTTATACCGAAGGTTTCCACGTGCCGGCGGGTGAAGTCTATGCGTGCGTTGAAGCGCCGAAGGGTGAGTTTGGAGTCTACCTGGTCGCAGATGGATCGAACAAGCCGTATCGTTGCAAAATTCGCGCACCCGGGTTTCCGCATCTCGCCGCCATGGACCATATGAACCGCGGCCACATGCTGGCCGACGTGTCGGCGATCCTCGGCTCGATCGACATTGTGTTCGGTGAGATTGATCGGTAGGCCGGGACGGCGACCGCCAATCAAACATCTCGGGTTGAGGCCATACACCGCGCTAGCGCCTAGGTCTTTTGGTGGACTTCGAGAAACGCGATCGCGGCGTCGAGATGCATTAAGTATTCCCCAGCCAGGATTTCGTCATCGTCGAGTTCAAGTGATTTCCAATCACTGTCGGCGCTGCCATCCAACATGCCGATCCATCGATTGTAGGCACTGGTCGATACATCGGTTGCGTCGTCGAGCGCGGTGACGTGTTCGCGGATTTTCGTCAGCGCAGCGATTACGGCGCTGACCCGATTTGATGCGTCGACCATGTGCGCTGGGTCTCTCCTTCGTTGAACTGTCGCGATAGTTCATTGAATCGTCAGGTTGGGCAATGCGGCTGGTGCTCGTCCGCAGGCAGCGGCATCGGCTTTAAACTGCACAAGCCAACGCCCGAAAGTCGGTGTTGCGGTGTTCTCAGTAACCGCTGGTAAGATTAGGTCTTGCGGTACCGTATCCACGGCTAGATTATAACTTTGAGCTCATGGTAGGCCAAAGAGATGACCGCGCAGCCCAAGCCTAAGATGACAGTCGATGAATTTGCGGCCTGGTCCATGGGGCAGCCGGACGGTCGTTATGAACTGGTCAATGGCGAGATCTATGCACAAGCATCGGAGCGCGCGGCTCATAACCGAGCTAAAGGCGCAGCTTACCGAGTGTTGGGCGCAGCGATAAAAAAAGCTGGACTGCGTTGTGAAGTTTTCACCGATGGCATGAGCGTTAAAATCGACGCTTTCACGGCGCGGGAACCTGACGCATCCGTGCAATGCGGCGCAACCGTTGATCCCGACGCAATCTTTTTAGACCAGCCCATCATCGTCGTTGAAGTGGTGTCACCCACCAGCCAAAAAGACGATACCGGCAGCAAGCTCGCG
>JANMII010000041.1:0-2275 GCA_031375665.1 Hyphomicrobium sp. | reverse complement strand
GGAACGACCCTAGCCGGCAACGGCGGGTCGCAGCGGTCATCTGGCGTATTTTCGGATCGGGGGTGGCGCACGGGACGCACGCACGGACGATTTGGTGCGTGCCACCGGAATGTTGCGCCGGCCACCTCGTAGACAGCCCTCCAGAGCCACAGAGACGCGCGCTGAGTGGCCTTGCGATGTCGGTGGCTAGGGGTGTAGCCAAGTGAGCCAAAACCGCACCAGCGGCCAAATTTAGCGCCAGGATCGCATTAAATACGTTATTCACTTATCAAGTGAAATCAGATGGTTAAGCCAGTTGGCTAACTTCGATGCTTAAGGCTGCATGCCGCACGAAACGTCTCTTACGTCGGCACCCCATCTCTCGCTTTCATCATGGCCGCGTCGTGCGGAGCACGCGGAGCGTGACGGCGGCCATGACAGAGGTTAGGTCGAGCGCGTTGCGCTACCCGCCTCGCCTCGATGTCATCCTCGGGCCTGTCTGCCCTCGCTCGTTTCCCCGGACCGCCCCGGCGCAGGTGCGCCGAAGCGGATCCGGGGTCTTTACCGTTCGCATGGGGAAACACCACGAGGCTACGGAGAGTCTCATACTTGACGGGTGACATGGGGTGATGGTGGCTGGTCGTATCAAGGGCACTCTTACGTGCCCACCTGACCGCACCAACAGTTGGTCAGGAGTAACCCCATGACGCAGATCGCGAGCACTACTGCCAGGAAGTTTTACGCCGGTCTCGATGTTTCTCTGAAAGAGACGGCGGTTTGCATCGTCGATGACGGCGGCAAGATCGTTCACGAGAGCATGATACGAACCGATCCCGACGTGATCGCCAAGTGCCTGGCCAAGCATGCCAAAGGGATTGAGCGGTTCGGCCTGGAAAGCGGAGCGACATCGGCTTGGCTCTGGCGCGAGTTCCAGAAACTTGGCTTGCCGGTCGTCTGCCTCGACAGCCGCCATGCTCATCGCGTGCTGTCGATGAAGCGCAACAAGAACGATCGCAATGACGCACGAGGGCTTGCCGACCTTGTGCGCATGGGCTGGTACCGCGAAGCCCGGGTCCGATCGCTGGATGCTCAATTCGTTCGCTCGATGCTGTTGTCGCGGCAGCAGTTGCTGCAATCACGACGCGCTATTGAGAACCAGATGCGCGGTGCGCTCAAGACATTGGGCGTGATGACTGGTTCGACCAAAGGTCGGGGCTTCATGGCACGCGTTATCGAGATGCGTGCTGACAATGATTGGCTTGGCCCCGTTTTCGATCCGCTGATCGGCGCCCATGCCGCCATCGCCAAGCAGTTGAAGATCGTATCGGTGAGCGTAGTCGATGCCGCCCGCACTGACGCCGATATCCGCAGAATGATGACGGTACCGGGCGTCGGCCCAATAACGGCGCTCGCATTCAAGGCCGCCATCGATGATCCGAAGCGGTTCACGTCGTCGGCAAAAGTTGGCCCTTACCTCGGGCTCACTCCACGACAACATCAATCTGGAGACAGCGAATGGATGGGCGGCATCGGTCGTACCAATGATCCATTGCTCCGTGCCTATTTGTACGAGGCCGCCGGTGTCCTCATGACACGCGTTCGCCGGAACTGCGCGTTGAAGGACTGGGCCATGCGGCTCGCCAAACGGATCGGCTGGAAACGTGCATCCATCGCTGTTGCGCGCAAGCTGGCGGTCATCCTTCATGCCATCTGGCGTGACGGCACTGATTTTGAGTGGAGCACAGCCAAGGTTGATCCAGCCTGAACAATCACCGAGCTTCCGCGTAAGCGGAAGGCGTCCCTGCCGGGACGACGGGCAGTTTGACCTCGTAGCGATCGTCGCGGGCCCCAGCCTTAAAAACTGGTGACGCACCGCGTGGGTAACCTCTGAGGCATCTTCTCGACGCAGCCCATCCTGAGGCGGGCAATCCGACCTCGTAAAGAACCTTGCGCCCGGCAATGGTCGTCATTTACAAATGTATACAGTGCACGACATGAAGGACTTGGGCGGCTCCCTCCCTTTGGTCGGGCCACGCTCGTATCGCACGGCTGAAGAGCCGCGCGACCGAGCCCCTCGCGTTCGTCGATTGAAGCGGGGCGATGGTCTCGGCCCATGCGGGTTGTGATCGTTGCCGCGTAAATCAGCGAGCGACGCTTCGTAGACGTTGCGCCGTTGTCTGAATTTCTCAGGTGACGAAAGGAAACGCGCGTCGATACAGTTTCGACCCGACACCTCAAGCTTGCCACCGTGCTCGACACCGTAAAGGCCAAGCCCTCACGGGCGCGCAAGTGCGCG
>JANMII010000237.1:0-26940 GCA_031375665.1 Hyphomicrobium sp. | reverse complement strand
GCAACTTGAGGACGGCGTGCTGCGCTATCAGACCTCTGTGTTCAATGGCTGCTGTCGGATGTTTGTGCCGCGTTATCGCCAAACCACACTGAGCGCATTTCTCAATCCCGGCGCCGATGCCAATAAGGCCTACGACCTCGCCTACTCGGACGTGCTGCGCGCGTTTGATCATTTCATCGCGAAGGAAAACAACGGTCGGCCGTTTATTCTCGCCAGCCACAGCCAAGGCTCGTTGCACGCGACCCGCCTGCTGAAGGATCGGATCCTCGCTGATCGCGATTTGCGCAAGCGCATCGTCGTCGCCTACGTCATTGGCACAGCACTCCCCGACACCATCGAGCAGACGGGCTTGCCGATTTGCAATTCGCCGCGTCAGACGCGATGCCTTGTCAATTGGAACAGCGTGACGGCGTTGACACCGCTGGCGCTCGGGCGGGGCATGATGATGACCTACGACGACGGCCGCTATCAGACCGTTGGTCGAAAAACTTGGTCGTGCGTCAATCCGCTGTCATGGGATCGAACGACCATCACGCCCGCGTCAGCTAACAAAGGTGCACTACCACTGGTCGAATTGGGCAAGCCGATGCCGCGCGTGATGGCGGGTGTCACAGGCGCGAAGTGTTCACGCGGGCGGCTGGTGATTTCCATTCCCCGCGCCATGCGGGCCGGCTTCAAGGATCCGCTGACGACACTTGGGAGCTACCACAATCAAGACTACAGTTTGTTTTACGGAAGCATTCGTCGCAACGCGATCGCTCGCGTTGAAGCGTTTGGCAATCGCTAGGCAGCGCGCTCGACACAGTCCAGCAACGGTAAAACGCGCGATCTGCCAAAGCGGGTCGGTGCAATCTTACGCCCGCCGTCGTCATTTGTGCGTTTAACCAAAACGCTTAAAGTTGCGCTCATGCCCTAACGCTACTCTTGGCCGACACAGGAGAGAGACCATGCGCGAAACTCTGCGCGATATTATCAGCACCGCGAGCCGCGCGCTGCGCTTGATCACATTTCGAACCGTCGACCGCTATCAGCCTGACCCGACCCTTGAATGCGTCGGAGTAATGCTGGCGGCTGAACTGGGGTCCATCACTTTAATGGACGCCGCTTCCGCCGGGTCCGATATTGAATTTTCCGTCACCGGCTTGGCTATTGTGGCCGCAGGCCAAGCTATCCTGATCGGTTGGCTGTGGCTATCGCAGCCGAGCGAAGCACGCTTTGGGCTTGGTCGTGTGGTTGCCGATTGCGCGGCGGTGTCAGCATTTTTTGCACTGCCCATCACAGCTCTCTTGGTCTTGGCGAAGGACACAGCCGGGCCGACTGACGAGGCGGTGACAACATCGAGCCTATCGCTTTCAGACGTTGCGACAGTCGCAATCATCGTGTGGGCTTTCATCGTTCTACTTCGCATCGGCTACGAAACCTGGACGGGCTCGACTTGGCGGTTTGGCTACCGCCCGTTGGCGTTTGCGCTGACCGTCGCAATTCTTTCGCCATCGAACCCAATTGTTTCAGGAGCCGCGACCGAAGCGCGCTTTGATGTTTGGCAATTCGCTGACGCGTTTTGGGCAGCGCAATCCGACGTTGCAGCAGCGACGGACCAACCCGAGCCCGTGCAAACGGTTGATGTCGAAGGCACGTATTACAAGCAGCCGACGCTCGTGGCCAACGCTCTCGCCACGGTCGTAGCGTCCGACCCCAAGCGTCGCGAATTCTATCTGCTTTCGCTGGCGGCCTTCGCCGAGCAAAACGTTTTTAAGAGTGAAGTCGAAAAAGCCCGGATCATTCTAGATCAACGCTTGCAAACCCGCGGGCGGTCCCTCGTGGCGATCAACCACCGCGATACTGTCGACACGGCTCCTCTCGCGAATACGCAAAACCTCAAAGCGCTGTTGCTCGGTCTTGCCAACAAGATGGACGTCGACAACGACGTCTTGATCTTGTTCGTCACAACCCATGGCGACGTTGATCGGCTGTCGATGCGTTTTGAAGGGTTCTCGTTCAATGATCTGAGCCCGGAGCAACTGCTTTGGGCCCTTGATCGCGCCGGTATCAAGAACCGCGTTTTGATTATCTCTGCGTGTTACTCGGGCAGCTTCATTCCCATGCTCAAGGGCGACAACACACTCATCATGACAGCCTCGCGTGCAGACCGCACATCGTTTGGCTGCTCGAATGAACGCGAATGGACCTACTTCGGCGATGCGCTGTTCAATCACGCCTTGCGCGAGACGGTTTCGCTCCCGGCAGCCTTCGCCAAGGCTCGCGAGCGGATTGCCGAGTGGGAGCGCAAGGACGCCATCGAACCGTCGGAGCCGCAGATGTCGGCTGGCGTTGAGATTTCGAAGGTGCTTAGCGAAATGTCGGACGATCTCGCATCGCTGGCGCGTGTCGACCGCACCGACGAGCGCCCAACCGAAGCTGCCGCCGGGGAAGCTGAGTTGCCAACTGGAGCCGCGACCGCTGACGGTCCCTCACCTGAAACCGTGACGAAGTGACACCGCATCACCTGCATCTGTGTGTTTACGACGCCAAACGCACGGCTGCCATTTGACCGCCACCGCGGACGCCAGTACACCCGCTGATTATGGCTCCACCTCTTTTGACGCTCAAAGATATCCACCTCACATTTGGTGGCACGCCGCTACTTGAAGGCGCGGACATCACCGTCGCGCCCGGCGATCGCATTTGCCTTGTTGGCCGCAACGGGTCGGGCAAATCGACCCTGCTCAAAATAGCTGCCGGCATGATTGAGCCTGACCAAGGTGAGCGCTTCGCGCATCCCAACGCAAGCATTCGCTATCTGCCACAAGAAGCCGATTTTACCGGCTTTGCGACGACGCGTGCTTACGTTGAAGCAGGCCTAGCGCCGACCGACGATACCTACCTTGCCGACTACATGCTGAGTGAATTCGCGCTGACCGGCGAAGAAGATCCAGCGACCATTTCGGGCGGCGAAGCGCGCCGCGCTGCCCTTGCGCGCGTGCTGGTGTCTCGGCCCGACGTTTTGTTGCTCGATGAGCCGACCAACCACCTCGACTTGCCTGTCATCGAATGGCTCGAAAGTGAGCTGAAATCCGTCAAGTCAGCCATCGTGCTGATCAGCCATGACCGGCGGTTTCTCGAAAACCTGTCGCGCTCCACAGTGTGGATCGACCGTGGCGTGGCGCGGCGACTTGAGCAGGGGTTTGCAGCCTTCGAAGACTGGCGCGACAAGGTGCTGGAAGAAGAAGAGCTCGAACGCCACAAACTCGACCGCAAAATCGTCCGTGAAAATCAATGGATGCACGGTGGCGTGACGGGTCGGCGGAAACGCAACGTGCGCCGCGTGCGCGATTTGCGCGACATGCGCCAGAGCGTTCGCGAACAACGCCAAGTGACCGGCAATGTACGCCTCGACGTGGCCGAAGGCGGCATTTCAGGCCGATTGGTCGCTGAGACTAAAAAAATCTCGAAAAGCTTTGGTGATCGCTCGATTGTTACCGATCTGTCGCTGCGGGTCATGCGCGGTGATCGGCTGGGATTGATCGGCCCGAACGGCGCCGGTAAAACCACGATCCTTAAACTGCTCACCGGCGCGATTGATCCCGATGCGGGCAGCGTGCGGCTTGGCACCAACCTCGAACTGGTGGCGCTTGATCAAAAGCGCGATGAACTCAATCCAAACTGGACCGTGGCTGAAGCATTGACGGGGGGTCGCGGCGATCAGGTTGTGATCAACGGTAAGGCGCGACACGTCGCCAGCTACATGAAGGATTTTCTGTTCCAGCCTGAGCAACGCTTGACGCCGTTACGGGTGCTGTCTGGCGGCGAACGCGCACGGCTGATGCTGGCGCGCGCACTTGCCAAACCATCGAACGTGCTTGTGCTCGACGAGCCGACCAATGATCTCGATCTCGAAACGTTGGATCTGCTGCAGGAGTTGCTGGCCGATTATCCAGGGACCGTGCTGCTGGTCAGCCATGATCGCGATTTCCTCGACCGCGTCGTGACAAGCGTGCTGTCGCCCGACGACACCGGCCAATGGACAGAATATCCCGGCGGTTATTCCGACATGCTGGCGTCACGAAAAAAACTGCGCGCGGCGCGCAACGGCGCTGACACGTCAGCCCATGATGACGAACCGCCGCGACACGCAGCTATTCCAGCGTCGTCACCGATGGTGAAAACCGCGCAACGCAAGCTGTCATTCAAAGAAAAGCACGCACTCGAATCGCTGCCGAGCGAGATCGTCAAACTTGAGCGTGAGATCAAATCGCTCAATCAAAAATTGGCGGACGGCGACTTATACTCCAAGGATCGCGCGATGTTCGACAAAGCGACGGCGCGGTTGTCGGCAGCGCAAGCCGAATTAGAAGCTCTGGAAGTGAAGTGGCTCGAACTTGAAGAGCGGCGCGTTTCAATCGACGGATGAGTGCGGGATCGCCATTTCTCGTGATGACCGGTGTTGAATGGCCAAACGCGAATTGGATTAGACACAAAAAACAGCGGCCGGGGATCCCGACCGCTGCTCGTTAGCTCAACCGATGAGCCG
The DNA here is from genome assembly GCA_031375665.1 of Hyphomicrobium sp. Lineage (GTDB taxonomy): Bacteria > Pseudomonadota > Alphaproteobacteria > Rhizobiales > Hyphomicrobiaceae > Hyphomicrobium_B. The sequence goes on along the minus strand of JANMII010000237.1, from coordinate 22,409 downwards.
ACGTCAGTTAGATGACGTCGATTTCAGCCGGGAGGTAGCTGGTCACTTCGAGACCGACTTCCTGTTCGCGAACTGCAGGCTTTGACCAAATTTTCATGATTTCCTCCATAGACGAGCGAGATGTTGATCTTCACTCCGCCGCCGACATACCGCGGTACCGTGACAACCGCCAATCGGATTTTGGCAGTTCGATCATCAGTTCACCTGATAACAATATAACAGTAGCGGACGGCGGACCGCGTTAACGTCGCTTCGTAATAAATTCGTCGAAAACGTGCCACGGACTACTTCTGGGCCCACGAGTCTTTGACCTCGTCGCACTTTTTGCCGATGAAGTCGTTGACGTCTTGGACGAGTGTGCCCGACAGAATATTGACGGTGTTGTCGGCTGCCGTCGCGGTCCACAGACCGCTTTTGATCAACGTCGGCGCGTCGATCTTGCCCCAGTTCATTTCAGCCGACGTCGCCTTGCCATTCTCGAACGTCACCTTGGGCGAAAAATCAAAAGCGATTTTCGTTGGCTCTTCCTTGTCGCGGTTGACGACGCACGCGACAGCATGAGGGTCGAGCGTCAACTCGTGCTTGGGCTCGGTCATGGCGCGGATCAGGTCGGCACGTTTCAGCGCAACCTTCGACGTGCAGCGCACGCCCTCGTAAGGCCATGACACTTTGAGTTTGCCGACCAACTTGGCGAGTTGTTCTTTGCGCCAGCTCTTGGTGATGTCGCACGCGATATCGCTGCCGGTGGTTTGCTTGGCGCGAAACGCTGCACAGATCGCAATCTTGCACGCCTTGCGACCTTCTCGCTCGGCCTTCTCTTCCGGTGTCAGTGAGATATCTGGCGGATTGTCGGATGGCTTGACCTCGGCGGTTGACATTTGAGGCGTCACGGTTGCCGCGGGCTGCGGGGTCGGCTCGGCTGCGAAAGCATGTGGCGACAATTGGCCAATCGTTAGCGCAAAGGCAAAAACCAAAGAGCGCTGCAAAATTGGCTTGGGCGTTGGTGGAAAAGCTGCATGAAGCGTCATGATATTTGCCCTGTCAGTTTGAAAGGTGAGACATTAGAGCGCCATTACGGCGCCGTAATGGGTGAGGCTGCCCCTGCGACATCGGATTTTCACGACCCTGGCCCGGGGGCCTAAACGCCCCATCCGTCGACGGTTTACCGATGCTTGAAACAGCCATCGCTGTTCCCATATCTGGTTCAGGCGGCTGCGCGCTCGACGTTCGAGGCGCATCGGCTGTTGAGCTGGCCATGAGGTGGCTCAAAATCGAATTATTGTAGGCCATTAACAGCACCGGAAGGTCGCTTCTCAGCGAGGGCTTTCAGATGACGCGTATGACACTCTTGTCCAATCCATTGCTGCTCGGTTTTGAAGAAATCGAGCGCATGATCGACCGAGCCGGAAAAGGCGCCGGCGACGGCTACCCACCCTATAACATTGAGCGCATGTTGAACGCGTCGGACGATGCCCCGCTGGCAACGTCGTTGAGCCGCGAGCCCGTCAGCGAGACACTCCGCATCACGCTCGCGGTGGCCGGCTTTGCGAGCGACCAGATTGAGATCACCGTCGAAGACAAACAATTGACGATCCGTGGCAAGCAGCACGACGACAAATCGCGCGACTATCTCTATCGCGGCATCGCTGCCCGACAGTTCACCCGGACATTCGTTTTGGCTGACGGTATCGAGGTACGCGCAGCCAACATGGCCAACGGCCTTTTGTCCATTGACCTCGTTCGATTGGAACCTGAACGCCGCGTGCGCCGTATAGACATTGGAGTTGGCCAATCAACCGCAGCAGAGCCTGCTGCGATACCGAGCTTGGCGCAGGCCAACGGCGCAAATAATGCAAAGAGCTGAGGCAAGCGCGCCTTTCGCGTCACAGCTTAATCGTCCGAATCATTCGACACTACGCGGGCCCGTTGATTTTTTTGCGAACACACGAAAGATTCAACATCGTCACTCACGTGACCCAAGCCCGACCCCATCGCACGCGCCGCGCAGGCGGTTGCTTCAGTCCATATGGAGGAAGAGCGTTATGACAAGTAAGTCCACGGCTAAGCATACCAGCGTGCCGTCTTCCGTTTCAGCGGTCATGAGTGAACTCGAATTGGCGCGGTTGGGTGGTGGCGAGGTGGCGTATATCAAGACGCTGTCGACCGACGAAGCCAACCGCATGTTTCCAACGGTTGAAGGTCTGCCGAAAGGAATTCCGCTGTTCTCGCTGCATGCAGCCGACGGCACGCCAATCGCGTTGACCGACACACTGCAGGCCGCCATCGGGCATGCCGAAGAAGATGATCTGGCCATCGCAGCACTGAATTAGGCGCAAACTACCAGTCACGTTGACCGCGTGGGCTTTGCGCTGAAAGTGCGCAGTCAGGTGTCGAGCAGTTTTGACCACGATGCGAGGGCTGGCCGAAAGGTCGGCCCTTTTCGTTGTCTGGCGTCTCTTCGTCTGGCGTCGAGGCGCGCCGCGTCAGGTTTTGTAATGCGCGAACTGCCCGCGGGCTTTGAACCGCTCAAGGTATCCCGGAACGATGGCGGCCACGGTGGCCGGGTTGCTGACGCCCAAATCGGCAAGCGTCCTGCCGCCAGCTTTGGCCGCGTCCGAAACCACATTATCGAACCGCAACAAGCGAACTTGATCGACCGTGACAGGCCGCAAACTATTGGGCAACGGCCAAGTCGCCAGAGCCTGAACTTTGGCGAGCCAAAACGGCAACGGAAGATAGCCGCGCGTGCGATCGGTATAAGCCAAAGTCCGATCGAGCAAATCGCGGAACGACAGGATTTCCGGCCCACCTACCTCATAGACCGTGCCGGGCTTCGCGACGCCCGAGATGGACGCAACCACCGCTTGTGCCAAATCACCGACGTAAATCGGCTGGAACTTGGTTCGGCCACCGCCAATCAGCGGCAAAAACGGGCTGGTTCTAGCGAGGGCTGCAAAGCGATTGAAGAATTCGTCTTCGGGTCCAAACACGATCGAGGGGCGCAAGATAACGGCCGTTGGAAACTGCGCCAACGTTGCCGCCTCACCGTCAGCTTTGGTGCGCGCGTACGTTGATGGCGAAGCTTTGTCGGCGCCAATGGCGGAGATTAGCACCAGATGCTCAGCGCCACTGTTGTGCGCCGCCTTGGCAACGGCCGCCGCACCGTTGGCGTGGACGGCATCGAACGATTGCGCGCCGACCTGCGCTAGAATGCCGACCGCATTGACCACGGCTGAGGCGCCTTCAACAGCGCGTTGAACGGAATCCGCGTACCGCAGATTGGCCTGCACGGCATGAATTTGACCGACGGCTCCCATCGGTTGCAAATGGCCAGCAAGATCAGGTCGTCTGACCGCGGCCCGCACGCGGTAGCCGTCTTTTGCCAAAGCGGCAACCACGTGTCGGCCAACAAAGCCTGAGCCACCGAACACCGTTACGAGTTTGCCGTTGCCAGCCATTGCCTGCCTCACTTGCCGTCATGCATCGTCGTTTTTGATCGCCACGCTATCCGGCGTCATGCCTGATGTAACGGGCTCAATGCAAACTGTGAACCTGCACCGCTACGACTTGCTAACGGCTGTTGCTCCCTGTTGGCCCAGTTTGGTGTTACACGTTCGCTGTCACGCGTGCGGTGTCATAAGTGCGGTGTCACCTTGGCCGTCAGCCCCACCCTAGTCTGGCCCCATGCTTGTTGGTCGAATGCTGATTTGTCCGCCACGCACATCGCCTCAACCAGAACCTCGCTATGGGGCCAGCACCCGCTACGGCCGTGATTGACTTCCCCCAGCCAGCACTTTACGTGTCTCGACCTCAAGCAGGCCCAGATGGCGGAATTGGTAGACGCACTGCTTTCAGGTAGCAGCGCCCACAAGGCGTGGAGGTTCGAGTCCTCTTCTGGGCACCAGCTTGGCCTCATGTTTTTCCCTCGTTTGACGCCTCACAGCAGCCAGCACTTTGCTGCAGGATGAGGCCGCAGGTTTCCCATGGCTACCGCTATCTCGCCCGCAGCCGCCATCAAGCTCCATCATGGCGATCTGCCAGCGGGATTGAAGTTTCCCCGCGGCGTTGCCGTTGATAGCGAAACACTCGGCCTCAACCCGCATCGCGACCGGCTGTGTCTGATCCAGCTTTGCGGCGGCGATGGTGTTGCCCATTTGGTCAAGTTCGACGGCGAAACCTACGCGGCGCCGCGCCTTAAAGCGCTGCTGCAAGACCCAAAGACGATGAAAATTTTCCACTTCGCCCGCTTCGATGTGGCAGTCATCCAAAAGTATCTGGGCGTAACCACTGGCCCAATCTATTGCACGAAGATCGCGTCCAAGTTGGTGCGCACCTACACGGATCGCCACGGCCTCAAAGATCTGTGCGCGGAACTGCTTGGAGTTGAGTTATCAAAGCAGCAGCAGAGTTCGGATTGGGGCGCGGCAGATCTAACGAAAAGCCAGCTTGCATATGCTGCCGCAGATGTTCTGTACCTGCATCAGATCAAAGCCAAACTGGACGACATGCTCAAGCGCGAAGGCCGGACCGAGTTTGCCGAGGCGGCCTTTCAGTTTTTGACCACGCGCGCGCATCTCGATCTCGCAGGCTTCGGCGACGACGATCTTTTCGCTCACTAGGCCGTCGTTACCGCGTACTGCGTGCGCCCGCCCGTGCACTTGCCCAAATTACCGTCACCAGCGCGTCAATGCACGCAGGCGCGGTGGTTGGGTCGCAAAGTTTCCCCAATTGACCCCGATGGTCTGCATCGGTGTGGCGAACCAGAGTTGACGGGGCTTGAGTTCACACACGTTTTCACCTGAGATGCGGGGCAATGGACAACCACATCGATCGGACGACCGCTGCGGGCGAACGAACTGCAGCAACCGCTGGCCGCAGCGCCGGCCGCAGCACCGGTGTTGGCATTGTCGTCGCGGGCGATCGCGCTAGCAGCCGAAAGACTGCGCGCCGTCATTCGCAAGCCGTCCGTGGGCTCAAAATTGCGTTGCCGCTAACAGCCGTTGCGGTCGCTGGATTGTTTGCCGCGTCGATTCTGCAAACGGCGGGCTGGGGAACGGCCATCCCTGAATTGGCGATGCCGCAAATTCTGCCAGAGAACCTGGCGATGGAAAATCCGCATTACGAAGGCTTCAACGCCGATGGCGGGCGGTATTGGGTGAAGGCCGCGCGCGCCGTCCAAGATTTACAATCGCTCGGCTCGATCAAGCTCGAAGGCATCACCGGCGAGTTGACCGACGCGCAAAGAGTCAAAACCAGATTGGCCGCTGCGCGCGGCACGTTCAACAACAAATCGAACGTGCTCGAATTGTTCGATACCATCGACATCAACGGCGAAAACGGTTTGATGGCGAAGCTGACACGCGCGTCTGTGAAGACCAAAGACGGGATCATCACGTCCGATCAGCCGGTCAGCGTCGCCATGCAAGCTGGCGCGATCACCGCCAATCAGATGACCATTCGCCAGAGGGTGAAGGAATACACATTCGTCGACGACGTGCGCACGACCCTGACACCGAAACCATCAGCGGACAGCGCCACGCCGCCGTCAGCCCCCAGAGCGTTTGGCTCGTCGGATCAACCAATTGTCATTACGTCCGGTCGATTAGACATCAATGACGCCAGCAAAACCGCGATGTTCACCGGTCAAGTGCTCGCCGACCAACAGGGCGCGACGCTGTCGGCCCCCGAACTCGAAGTCACGTACGAAGGCAGCGCGGTCGCAGAACCAGCATCTGCGTCCACACTAAAAACCGTCTCCACATCGCTGGCAGCAAACGCAGCACCGACACCGTCTGCAACCAGCGGCCGACTGAAGCGCATTTTTGCCCGCAGCCCGATCGAACTAAAACAGGCGACCGGCGAAACCGTCACTGGCCGCACGCTCGAGTTCGACGCGTTGACGCAAAAAGCGGTTGTCGATGGCGACGTGATTGTCATGCAATTGCCCGATCGCCGCGCCGTCGCTGACCGGGCCGAGTTTGATCAGGCGGCCGATACGCTTTTGTTAACCGGCGCTGTGGTGTTGACGCAGGGCGGCAATGATATGCGCGGCGCGCGAATGACATTCAATCGAGCGCAAGGAAAAATGCAATTGACGGCGCCAACGGCGGCGGGCGGATCGGGGCGCATTTTCGCGAAGTTCAAACAATCCGCTGATAACAAGCCGACCGCGCCAGCCAACCGTGATGGCGATGCTGCATCTGGCAAAACAGACGGCGTTGCGTTCGGTGCTTCTTTCAAAACGACACCTGGCACGCCGATTAACATCGAAGCCGCGCGCCTCGATGTTGATGACACGACGAAGGACGCAGTCTTCACTGGCGATGTCCGAGCCGTCCAAGGTGACTTCATCATCAAGGCCTCCACGCTTAGCGCGAAATACACGGGCTCTGCCGGGCTTGACGGAACGAGCTCTAGCGCGCGGCCAGCGGCTGCGACGGGCGCTACGACGGGAGCCGCACAAATCTCGCGCATCAAAGCCCGTGACAACGTCAGGGTCACCGGCAGCGACGGCCAAACTGCCACCAGCGACTGGGCCGATTTCGACCCGAAAACCAACATGGCAACACTCGGCGGCGATGTAGTGCTGACGCAGGGCAAGAACGTCGTCCGCGGCACCAAGCTCGTGATCGACATGACGACGGGCGAAAGCACGATTAAAACCGAACCGGCCACCAGCGCTAAACCAGCGACACCCGGCGACGGCACCGCGACCGCTGAAAGCGCGCCCCAAGGCCGTCCAAGTGCGGTCTTTTATCCAAGTGACATGAAAGCCAAGTCCCCCAAACTCCCCAAAGCCGCCAACGGAAGCGGATGGGAAGCCCGCTCGCAGCCTTAGACTTGCCGCCCCGCAACCTTAAAAGACTGACACGCTCAACGACGGGTGCGTTCGTCAAGACCTGTGAAGGGCGCGCCACGCTGGGCGACACACGCAATCGAACTGACCGACGTTTGGAGCAGTGGTGTTCAAAGCAATCCCGTTCATAGGCCGAGCAACACTGGGGCGCGCGCGCGCTGACGCGGCGAATGTTGCGCGGGCCGATGCCAACGCATCGAACAGCGGGCACACTCAGACCACGGCGACTGGCGGCGGCGACCCACATGCTGTTGGTGCCGAGGGTTGGCTGACCGCATTCGAGATCAAAAAGTCCTATCGCAAGCGCATGGTCGTCAAGGGTGTCAGCCTTGCGGTTGGACGCGGCGAATCTGTTGGCCTCTTGGGGCCGAATGGTGCTGGCAAGACGACTGTTTTTTATATGATCACCGGGCTCGTTCCAGCCGATCACGGGCGCATCACGATGGATGGCGAAGACGTCACAGTGCTGCCGATGTACCAGCGGGCGCGGCTCGGCATCGGTTACTTGCCGCAGGAAGCCTCGATCTTTCGCGGCCTGACCGTCGAACAAAATATCATGGCCGTCCTCGAACTCGTCGAGCCCAACAAAAAAGCCCGCAAAGAGCAACTCGACAGTCTGCTCGAAGAATTCACCATCACCAGGCTGCGCAAATCGCCAGCCATGGCGTTGTCGGGCGGTGAACGGCGGCGCTGCGAGATCGCAAGGGCGCTCGCCTCGCGCCCATCGTTCATGTTGCTGGACGAACCTTTCGCTGGGATCGACCCGATCGCTGTGGGCGACATTCAACAGTTGGTCCGCCACTTGACGGTTCGCGGCATTGGCGTGTTGATTACTGACCACAATGTCCGCGAAACATTAAGTCTGATCGACCGCGCATATATCATCTATGATGGTCAAGTTCTGACACAAGGTAAGCCTTCGGAAATCATAGCCAATGAAGATGTGCGCCGCGTCTACCTGGGGGATATGTTCGTTAACGCGCGTTGAGTACAGCTGCGCTCTCATTTGCGTTCCAGGAGCAGCAGGTTAGCGCATGGCGCTTTCAGCCAAACTCGAGCTAAGACAAGGCCAGCAGCTGGTGATGACACCCCAGCTGCAGCAGGCCATCCGGCTATTGCAATTGTCGAACATGGAATTGACGGAGTTCGTTGACGCCGAGCTCGAACGCAATCCACTGCTTGAACGCGAAGAAAACGCAGCCGGGACTAAATCGAACGACGAAGTTGCCTTGGAAACCGCGGCGGCGGAACGCGCGAGCCAAGTTGATGGCCAATCTGACAATCAGGCCGATGGGCAGGCCGACGGTCAGGCCGACGGTCAGCCCGACGATAGCTGGCTGGATTTGCGCAAACCGATTGAAGATCACGCCGGCACGCTCGATGCCGACTTCGGCAACGTCTTCCAAGAACCCGGCACCGGCGAGCCCAACGGTCCCGACGGTCCGATGACAACCGGCCTCGGCTGGGCTGGCGTCACGCAACGCATGCACAATGGCAGCGACGACGACCACGATCTGGAAACCTACGTTGCCAACGACATTTCTCTACGTGATCACCTCAGCGCGCAGTTGCCGCTGGCGATCAGAGAGCCGATCGAACGCTTGATTGGTCAGCATCTGATCGATCTTGTCGACGAGGCCGGTTACATTCCACCAAATCTGGAGCAACTCGCCGATCGCTTGGGTGCACCGATCGAACTGGTCGAGAGCGTGCTTGGCAAATTACAGGCCTTCGATCCGCCGGGAATTTTCGCGCGTTCGTTGTCGGAGTGCCTTGCCCTCCAACTCAAAGAACAAAATCGTTACGATCCGTTGATGGCGAGTTTGCTCGCCAATCTTGAGTTGTTGGCCAATCGCAATTTGTCGGCACTTAAGAAAGCCGTCGGCGCTGATTTCGACGAACTGACCGACATGATCCAGGAGATCAAGCGGTTGAACCCCAAGCCTGGCTTGAAGTTCGGCGCGGTCCAGATGCAGCCTGTGGTCCCTGATGTGATCATTCGGGCGGCGTCAGATGGCGGATGGCACGTTGAACTCAACAGCGACACGCTACCCCGTGTGCTGGTCAACCGCAGCTACTACACGCGCATTACCAAGACCGCTGTCAGTGACAAAGACAAAGGCTACCTGTTCGAGTGTCTGCAGACCGCCAACTGGCTGGTCAAAAGTCTCGATCAACGCGCTCGCACAATCCTAAAGGTGGCAGAGCAGATCGTGCGCCAGCAGGACAGCTTTTTCATGTACGGCGTGCAGCATCTGCGACCGCTCAATCTCAAGACCATTGCCGACGCAATCTCGATGCATGAATCGACCGTGTCGCGCGTGACATCGAATAAGTACGTTGCAACACCGCGCGGAATTTTTGAGCTGAAATATTTCTTCACGTCAGCGATCGCGTCAAACGACGACGGCGAAGCGCATTCATCGGAATCCGTTCGCTTCCGCATCAAACAACTGATCGACGCCGAGCAGGCCAGCGACGTGCTATCGGACGATCAACTCGTCGACCGTCTTAAAGACGAAGGCGTCGACATCGCGCGCCGCACCATCGCTAAATATCGCGAAGCCATGCGGATCCCATCCTCGGTGCAACGCCGCCGCGATAAGCGCATGCTTGAGCGGCTCGGCGGTTGACCCCAGACGATTTTACTAAAGTCTTGATTATGGTTATCTATTTCGCACTGCACCGCGCATCCGTGATTTGACACCGCTGGTCGAACTGCATATCGCTATACCATTGAGGCGGGTCGACATCAGAGGTTCCGCGGCATGGCAAAGACGCTTTCCGGCCTGACGACGTCTAGTTCCTTCAACCCAACGCGCACGATATTTTACGCAGCCAACGTCGGCGACGCGCCCGAACCCGTTGGCGCCTTGCCCACATGGCCACTGACGCCGCCGTAAATTGGCCCCATCTATGGCGTCGTTCGGCCACCCAATCCGGTCGGCCGCGGTTTCCCTCAAGCAGCCCAAGAGCAAGCGATCCATGACCATTCAAGTGACTGGCAAAAATGTAGACGCCGGCGACGCTTATCAGGCTTACGCGAGCGACAAGATCAAGACCGTCATTCAGAAATACATCGGGCGCGATGTCGACAGCCACATTCGGCTGGAAAAAGAACACGGCATTTTCAAAACCTCTTGCACCGTCAAACTCGCCAGCGGCTTGATGTTGGAAGCCCACGGTGATGGCGGCGATGCCTATGCCAGCGCTGATGAGGCCGTCCATCGGCTGGAAACTCGCGTCAAGCGCTACAAAGGGCGCCTGAAAAATCACTCCAACGACCACAACGGGCAGCGCCGCAAAAGCGGCATTGATGCTCGCGACTATGTGGTCAACGTCGCCGAGGATGACCATGCGGATGTGGCCGAAGCCCATCCATTGATCATCGCTGAAACTGCGCGCAACATTGGCGAATTAACGGTGAGCGAAGCTGTCATGCAGCTTGATGTGTCGGAAGCGCCGTTTATGATTTTTAAGAACGCAGCGCACGGCGGCTTGAATGTCGTGTATCGGCGGAAAGACGGGAATATTGGCTGGGTCGATGCAGACCCGGCGGGCAAGGATCTCGCGAATGGCGCGAGCCACGGGACAATTTAGCAGTTTGCAAAGTCGTGCGACGTTGACCGGCTGCGGCTCAGGCCGCGCCGGGCGTTCGGCAAACATATGATATGGATACCAAGCCCATGAACCTCGGTGATCTTCTGGCCAAAAATGGCATTGTCACCGGCCTGAAGGCCGCCGACAAAAAGCAAGCGTTGCACGAGCTTGCCGTGCGCGCCGGAGCAGCCGCCAGTGTCAGTGCGCACGATGTCTACAACGCGCTGATTCAACGCGAGCGATTGAGCTCAACGAGCCTAGGTCGCGGGATCGCCATTCCACACGTCAAACTTCCAGGCGTCGCAAACATCACGTGCATCTTTGCCAAACTGGACCAACCGATCCCGTTCGATAGCCATGATGGCGAGCCCGTGGATTTGTTGTTCTTCCTGCTCGCACCCGAAGACGCCGGTGGCGACCACTTGAAGGCACTGGCGCGGATTTCGCGTCTCGTTCGCGATCCAGCAACGCTCGATCGGCTGCGCACGTCAAACGATGTTGAGACTTTGCGCCGGGTCTTGACTGCGCCGGCAACATCTCACGCTGCCTGACGTCCGGTGCCTTACTGACAGGCGACGTGTGGGCAGCGTTGACGATCAGGTCGGTGCGGACATCACGGTTATCGCACCAAGACCGATGCCGCCGACGATGATCCGCCACCACCCAAAAAACGATAAGCCGCGCGCCGATATGAAATCGAGCACTGTGCGCACCACGATGACGCCGGTGACGAAAGCGACCGCAAACCCCATCGCGATGTTGGACGCGTCATCCATCGAAAGAATGCTGGCGTTTTTGTAAAGATCGTAGGCGAACGCGCCCGCCATGGTCGGCATGGCAAGAAAGAACGAGAACTCCGCCGCCGTCCGTTTATCGGCGCCCAGCAACATCGCGCCGACAATCGTCGAACCCGAGCGCGACACGCCGGGGATCAGTGCTAAGCATTGCACCAGGCCAATTTTGAATGCCGTTGTTGGCGTGATGTCCATGATGTCTTGGCTTGTCACCGGCAACACCATCCGGTCGACAATCAACAAAACGATCCCGCCGACGACCAGCGACAAACAAATGACGAGCGGCGATTCAAACAACACGGTTTTAATGAACGAATGACCAACTACGCCAACGATAGCCGCTGGCAAAAATGCGAGCAGCACGGCCACGACGAAGCGTTGTGTCCTTGGGTCGCTCGGCAGGTCTGTCACCATCTTCCACAGCTTGCCGAAATAGACGGTCAGCAGCGCTAGGATCGCGCCGAGCTGGATCAGAACTTCGAAAGTCCGACCGGGCGAGGTCATACCAAGAACGTGCTGCGTCAACAGCACATGACCGGTCGATGACACCGGCAAAAATTCGGTTAGCCCCTCGATAAATCCGAGCAGCACGACTTGCCACGTTTCCATTCAAAACATTCCCCACACGCTTAACGCAACCACCCGTTGACCACCATGGTTGCGTCGTGCCGCAGCGGTAGCAGGATTCCCAGGTGCCGACAAAAGCCAGCCAACTGTGTTGGCCCATCTTCGAATCGCACGCCAAGGCTCTATAGTGCGGCCCAACCGTAAAGGACCCGACCGATGGCCATGCGCCTTATTCATTACCGCCTCTGCCCCCGCTCTCGCTCGGTCCGGTTGGCGCTAAATGAGGCTGGCCACGAGTTCGAACTGGTTGACGAATATCCGTGGGATTGGCGACAGGGTTTTCTTGCCAAAAACCCGGCTGGTGAATTCCCGGTGCTGGAATTCGATAATGGGCTGACGTTGGCTGGCGTCTATTCAATCTCGGAATTTTTAGCCGAAGACGTCGCGCCAACACATCAAGTCAGCGCTGGTTTGGCAGCGTCACGCGTGGGTCACCTCATTCCGGGCAATCGCGAAGACAGAGCCGAGGTCCGCCGCCTGATCGACTGGTTCCATGGCAAGTTTGACCGCGAAGTCTCGCGCGAGTTGCTGCATGAAAAAGTTTATCAGCGGATGCGGCCGTCAAATCCGGCCCCGCCCGATGCCGATGTGCTGCGCGCCGTGCGCAGTAACTTGCGCTATCATCTATCGTACCTCGCCTACCTTGCTGACACGCGGCGCTGGCTTGCGGGCGATGATCTGAGTTTCGCCGACTTTGCCGCCGCAGCCCACATTTCGGTCGTCGACTATCTGGCGGAAATTCCGTGGGACGAAGCGCCAGAAGTCAAAGCCTGGTATCAGCGCATGAAATCGCGTCCAGCGTTTCGCGGGCTGCTGGCGGACCGCGTGCCGGGGACCGTGCCGCCCGCAGCCTACGCCGATCTAGATTTTTAGAGTGTTGGCCGAGACGACATTAGGCTGACCAATCCCACGTAAATGAGTATCCGCGTTGACTGAATCGCGAATTGAAACTGAGACGCCTCACACGAAAGCAGACCTCGTCCGGCAAGCTCGGTTGCTCGGCTTCGACGCGATCGGCGTGACCGATGTTCGACGTCACAACGAGACAGCAAATCGACTGGCGGCATTTCTGGCGGACGGACGACACGGCGACATGGACTGGATGGCCACATCGGCCGATCGCCGCGCCGACCCGAGCATGCTGTGGCCACAAGCCCGTTCGGCCATCCTGGTTGGCTTATCTTACGCGCCTGATCAAGACCCGATGGCGGCGCTTGCCGTGCGGGACCACGCGGTGATTTCGGTCTATGCCAAAGGGCGTGATTACCACGACGTTTTAAAGTCTCGCCTCAAAGAGCTCGCGAGATGGTTTGCTACGACCACCGGCGGTGACGTCAAAGTCTTCGTCGACACCGCGCCGTTGATGGAAAAGCCGCTCGCCGCCGCAGCCGGTCTTGGTTGGCAGGGCAAGCACACCAATCTCGTGTCGCGCACCCACGGGTCTTGGTTGTTTCTCGGCGCCATTCTGACCACTGTCGCCCTCGATCCAGATACGCCCGAGGACGATCATTGCGGATCGTGCCAACGCTGCCTTGATGTGTGCCCGACCAACGCCTTCCCAGCGCCCTACCAACTCGATGCGCGACGCTGCCTCGCGTACTTGTCGATCGAGCATAAAGGCCACATCCCGACGGCGTTTCGCGAAGCCATGGGCAACCGCGTTTTTGGCTGCGACGACTGCCTTGCCGTATGCCCCTGGAACAAGTTCGCCGAGCAAACGCGAGAGGCAAAATTCGCCGCGAGCGCGATGACCGACAACCCGCCGCTGGCCGAAATTTTGGTGCTAGACGACGCTGCGTTTAGAGTTCGGTTTGCTGGCACACCGATCAAACGCACAGGCCGCGACCGCATTGTGCGCAATGCCCTCATTGCGGCCGGGAACTCTAAAGATGACAACCTACAGCCGCTGGTCGAGCGCTTACTCAACGACGCATCGCCCGTCGTACGCGCTGCCGCGATTTGGGCAACGAGCCGCTTGGCATCGGTGGAGACATTTGCTCGCTTGCGATTACGGCACCACACGGGCGAAACTGACAGAGACGTGGCGGCCGAGTGGCGCTGTGAGACAGGGAATTAGCGCCGCATGACGCACTTATTTTGTTTTGGACTGGGCTACAGCGCGAACCGATTGGCCGCGCGGCTCGCAAAGTCCGGCTGGACCATCTCCGGCACCTCACGCAACGCAGCCGGTGTCGCCGCGCTGGCCGCCAACGGCCACCGTGGCCACGTCTTCAACGGCGACCGGCCAAACCCGGCGATCACGAACGAACTTAAGCGGACAACGCATGTGCTGATGTCGATACCGCCCGACGACAATGGTGATCCGGCATTAAAGCATCATGGTGCCGACATCGCAGCCAGCCCGGCAATTCGCTGGATCGGCTATTTCTCGACCATCGGGGTTTATGGGGATAGCGGCGGCGGATGGGTGGATGAAGAGACGCCGCCGCACCCCGGCTCTGAACGCGGCCAACGGCGGCTTGCGGCCGAGCAATCGTGGCTGGCTCTGGCTCAACATTCCGACAAAGTCGCCAGCATCTTTCGGTTGCCCGGCATTTACGGCCCCGGCCGCAGCACCATTGAAGATCTGCGCGCTGGCCGAGCGCGCCGCCTGATTAAGCCTGGCCAAGTGTTCAACCGCATTCACGTCGACGATATTGCAACCGCGGTTGAAGCCTCGCTGACACGCACCGTTGAAAGCCGCATTTACAATATCACCGACGACGAACCGGCAGCGCCGCAGGATGTTGTCGCTTACGGCGCCGAATTGCTTGGCCTGCCGATCCCGCCGGATATCGATTTCGCAACAGCGACGCTGACCGAAATGGGTCGCAGCTTCTATTCTGAAAGCAAGCGCGTCGCGAACGCGCGCATGAAAACCGAACTTGGCATCACGCTAGCCTTTCCGACCTATCGCGAAGGCTTGCAGGCCATTGCCAAGGGGCAAACGTGAGGGGCTCTGTCGCCCGCCGATCCGCAGGTTAACGTCGCGCGGTGCGAACGTCATCGACATGCCATCGATCAAACGCGAATTTGCCTGAATGAAAGCGAACAACGGGTAAGGTTTCGGCCGCGCGTCGACCAAACGCGAAGAGGATACAATGCGATACCGAGCGGGTGCCAATTCGGTCAAAGGTGCGAGCCTGATCCTGGCGCTGAGTTGTACGGCCGCTCTTGCCGGAGAACTGCCGGGTCTCTCTGGCGATCCCGCCCATACTCTTGCGCAAAAATTTGCAGGCGATCCGCCGACCGCTGCGGCTCGTGAGGCAACTCCAACCAAAAAGATACTCGCTGAGGCACCACCGAAGCCAGTACCGGCAGCAACCGAACCGCGGGCCAAAATCGGTCCGCAGCGGCCAAGTCTTGAATACGAAATGGAAATGTTGCGCCGCGCACGCGCCGAAGATGCCGATCGCAAAACCAACGCGTCGCCAGCGACAACCGACGTCAAGACTGCAACGCCCAGCGTGAAGCCTGCAAGGAACCCGGCGCAATCCGCCAGCGAAGGTCTAGCGGCGGCAGCCTTAGTTGTTGAAGCGGCAGTGAACGAACCAGCTACTACCACCGCGTCACCATTGACGACGACAAAGGTAGCAGCACCCGCGACGTCGGAGCCTATGGCCGCAACGCCGACAGCAACAAAGACGGTTCTGCCGTTCGCGACCACGACCGTCTCGCCGCCCACCTTTGCTCCGCCAGCCCTTCAAAAGGTCGACATGAAACCCGATGCAGCAACGGGTGCAGTAAAAGTTGCGACCCAACCGGCCGCAATGCCGAACGCTCCAACAGATACACCAAAAGTCATCGGCGTTCGCCCAACCGCTGCCGTTGTCGCGCCGGAAGCCGCCCCGTTATCAACCAGCGCCATTGCCGTGCCGCAGGCGATTGCCGCTCAACCCGCCGCTATTTCTCTGCCGATGATTGCCCCGCCGCCCGCGGTCACAACGCCACCAGTCATGCCCGCACAACTTGCTGACGCGAAACCTGCCGCGCTCGCCCCGGTGAAACCATCCACCGGACCGACGTCGCAAGCAACGATCCTGTTGATCCTTGAGCCTCAGGGGCAAGCAACGCCACCGGCAACGCCCGCCCACGACGCCCTCGTGTGCACCGGCGAGACATGCGTTGTTTCAAATGGCTTCGAGGCTCCAGCAAAAGCTCTGTCACGCAGCGACGCTCAGGCGTTGAAATCTAGCGATGGCGTGACGCCCGATTCGTGCCGCGGAAAATCCGCATGCGTCTTCCGCGAGGTTGCTGTTTCTCCCACGCCCCGCATCGGCGTGCTCGATCTGATCCAGGCCTCAGGCAACGCCGGGGGCGATGGTTACACCACCGACATCGACACGAGCTGCCGTGTCGCTGACGGCGAATTGATGTGCGATCACCCGTTGGCGACGCCTGATTTTCGCATGTGGGTTGTGCCGGAAGCTATCGCCAAGACAGCCGGGGCGACGCTGCTGGAGAACGCGATCGTTGAAGGCCTCCCGCAGAGCGATGTCGTTAGTTCGACCGATAAATAAACGGCTCGCGCGATTTATGCCGCAGCAAGCTCGTCAACCACGGTGCGCAGCAGTTGCAGATCTTGCGGTCGTGACAGGCGGTGCTCGCCATCTGCAATTTCGATCAATTTGATGGCATCGCCATGCAAAAACGACATGAGCTCACGGGTATGTTCGGCTGGCACATCGCGATCTTGTCGACCTTGCAATATAGTCACCGGACAGCCGGGATAGAATGGCGCACGCGCCAGCAGATGGTGGCGGCCATCCTCGATCAGATCGCGCGTAATCGTGTACGGACTATCGTAAGCCGAGGGCCGCATGTGAAATCCGTGTTCGAGAATGTCACGGCGCGCGACGTCGGAAAATTTGTTCCACATCAATTCTTCCGTCATGTCCCAAGCGGGAGCAATCAACACGAGACCTTTGACGCGGGCCGCATGATTGGGTGACGCCGCACGCAGCGCTCTCAACAGGAGCAGCGCGATGTGCCCACCCATGCTCGATCCGACGATGATCTGCGAGCCAACCGTCACCTGCTTGAAGACGCAGTTGGCCTCCTCAAGCCAGCGACCAATAGTGCTATCTGTGAACGCGCCGCCTGACGCGCCATGACCGGAATAGTCGAACCGTGTGCAACCATAGCCGCGGTCATGTGCGTGCTCAGCCAATGCGACGGCTTTGGTCGACGCCATGTCCGACATGAAACCCGACAGCCAGAACAGACTTGGGGCCTGCGGGTTCGGCGGCGGCAGATGATTGAAAGCGATGCAGCGAGCATCGCCGCCCTGCCCGATCATGACCGTTTGCGGATCAGGACTGATCGATTTAGACATGCCTAGCCTTTCATGGAGTGTCTATGTCGATTGCCCAACCCACGGTGTTGCAGATCATTCCTGAACTCGACACAGGCGGAGCTGAGCTTTCGACACTTGAAATCACCGATGCCGTCGTCAAAGCGGGCGGTCGCGCGATTGTTCTGAGCGAAGGTGGTCGCTTGGTTTCACACATTGTGGCAGCTGGCGGCACGTTCATCCCGTTTCGCGCGGCCACAAAAAATCCGCTTCGAATCGCACTCAACGCGCTTGCGATTGCGAAACTCGCGCGGCGCGACCACGTCGATATTATTCATGCCCGCAGCCGAGCGCCAGCGTGGAGCGCACTGGCCGCAGCGCGTCGTTTGAAAATTCCATTCGTGACGACGTACCACGGCGCCTATCGTGAAACCAATCGGATCAAAGCGGCCTATAACAGCGTCATGGCGCGTGGTGATGTCGTGATTGCAAATTCGCGGTACACCGCAAACCTTATCCAACAGCGTTACGCCACTCCAGACCAGCGGATGGCAGTGATTTATCGCGGCGTCGACATCGCAGCCTTCGATCGCCAAGCTGTCAGTGATGATCGTATCGCGGCGCTGCGGTCAGCATGGGGTGTGTCGGGCACAGAAAAAATCGTCTTGCACGCAGCCCGCCTCACGCCGTGGAAAGGCCAAGGCGATGTCATCGCTGCCGCGCGCAGGTTACGGACAACGCACCCCGAGGCGATTTACGTTCTAGCCGGTGACAGCCAGGGCCGTGACGGGTATCGCGATCGGCTGTTGCAAGACATCAAAGATGCTGACCTCGCCCAAACCGTTCGTCTCGTTGGACATTGCGCCGATATGCCGGCTGCGTTCGCCGCAGCCTACGTGGCAGTCGTGGCGTCGAACGAGCCGGAAGCGTTTGGTCGGGCCGCTGCCGAAGCACAAGCGATGCAATGTCCAGTCGTCTCGACCAATATTGGAGCGCCACCCGAAACCGTCATGGCCATGCCGATGGTCGACAGGGCTTTGCGCAGCGGATGGTTAGTGCCGCCAAATGCGCCAGAAGCACTGGCTAAAGCCCTCAGTGAAGCGCTATCGCTGACCGCCGATGAGCGCCAACAGATGGGCGACAATGCGCGGGCCAATGTGCAGAAGAATTTTTCGCAAACCTCAATGCAAACATCGACACTCGCCGTCTATGACCGGCTGCTTGGGACACGGCTGCAAGCAAGCTTCATGTCCAACACGCAGAACACATAAAAGCAAAATCATTTTGCGCTGGCAAACCGACAATCTGGAATACGAAACACATGGTTCAAACCATCGTCTGTATGAAGTGGGGCGAACGCTACCCAGCCGACTTTGCCAATCGCTTGTGGTCGATGATCAAGCGCAACACAAAACGCCCAACACGGCTCGTTTGCTACACCGACGACCCACGCGGTCTCGACGCCGAGATTGAAGCGTATCCCCTGCCGCCTATTCAGTTGCCTGACCGAATTTCGCGAACACCGTGGCGCAAGATGTCGTTGTGGGCGCCCGAACTCCCAGGGGTCTCGGGCGATTTCTTGTTTCTCGATCTCGACTTGGTGATCACAGGCGGCCTTGACGATTTCTTCGACTACCAACCCGACAAAACGTATTGCGTTATCGAAAACTGGACGCAAATTGGTTCGGGGATTGGAAACACATCGTCTTTTAGATTGAGAACAGGACAACACGCCGGGTTATTCTTTGACCTCAACGCAACCCCCGAAGAAATCCTCTCGAAGCATCGGATCGAGCAGCAATTCATTTCAGCGTCGGTGCAAGACCAGCAATTTTTTCCGAGCCATTGGTGTTTAAGTTTCAAACATTCGCTCTTGCCGCGATGGCCACTAAATTTTGTTAAGGCTCCAGATTTGCCGCCCGATTCTAAAATCGTCGCTTTCACTGGGAAGCCTGACCCCGATGAAGCCCGCGATGGAATCTGGCCAGTCGACCAAGCTTGGAAGAAGCTCTACAAACACGTGCGACCAACGCCCTGGATCAGCGAGCACTGGCGATGACGGAAAACCGGGGATGGACAACCTAGCCAATTGGTTTGGCAACGAGCGCGTTAACCGCACCGCAATAGGCAAAAATCAGCGCCCTTGCTGCGTTGTAGCACCGCCAAACGCTTGACTTAGCGGCCAATTGATCCACATCTTCCGCCAGCTCACAGGTCGCCCGGGACTCGCTTGTGCGATTTGGCTGCCAGAGCACGCCGACAACGTTGAAACGATTAAAGGAGAACGCGTCATCCGCAAACCTATGCGCCCCGAGCCACAGAGCCGGGAACCGGCCGGCCCCAAAATTAATGACCAGATCCGCGCCCGCGAAGTCCGCCTGATCGACGAGACGGGTCAAAACGTCGGAGTGGTTGCCAAGTTTGACGCACTCGCCCGCGCCGAAGAGGTCGGGCTCGACCTCGTAGAGATCTCGCCGGACGCTGAGCCGCCGGTGTGCAAGATCCTCGACTTCGGCAAGTTCAAATTTCAAGAGCAGAAGAAAGCCGCCGAAGCTCGCAAAAATCAAAAGATCGTTGAGCTCAAAGAAATCAAGATGCGTCCGGGCATCGACGATCACGATTACGACGTGAAAATGCGCGCCATTCGCCGATTTTTCGAAGAAGGCGACAAGGTCAAAATCACGCTGCGTTTTCGCGGCCGAGAGATGGCCCATTCGCAGCTCGGCATGGCAGTTTTGCAGCGCGTCAAAGCTGATACTGAGCCGATCGCAAAGGTCGAAAGCGAGCCACGATTTGAAGGCAAGCAAATGGTTATGGTGTTGGCTCCGAAATAGGCCGCAGGCCTAACATTTCAATTTGCCTCGATGACGCCGCGACTGACCCCATCATGGTGGTTAGCGCGGCGTTTTCATTTCAGCCCGCCTCGGACGTGAAGCTTCGGGCACGATCGCAGCTTGCGGAGGCGTTTTTTACACCCTAGCGTCATGGCGCGATGGCCATCCGGAGCGTTGCCATGACCGCAGTTGTGCCACTCGACCTGACCTCCCTCGATCGCCTAGCCGTGCCGGTCTTGCAGTTCGACTCTGGCGAAAAAATCTTCCTCGCTGACGATGATGCCCGTGCGATGTTCGTCGTCCGCAGTGGCCGTGTCGATGTGATCATCTACGGCGCGGTGATGGAAAATATCCAAGCTGGCGGCATATTCGGTGAGATGGCGCTGATCGACGATGAACCGCGCAGTGCCGCCGCCATTGCCGCAACGCGAAGCGAGGTCTATGTCGTCGACAAGCCGACATTCATGGCGCTGATCCGAGCGGACAGCGACTTTGCGCTTCATGTCATGCGGTTATTGTCGGCGCGCATCCGACGGATGAACGACCAAGTCTGATTGCACTGCGGTATGCAATTTCGCAGCCGCAACATAATATTCGACGTCGCACGAAAAGATCACCGAATGATCAAAAAACCGCGTTTTCTCAAGTGTTTTTAACTGAAATGGGAAAGTTGCCGTTGGTCTGCGACACACCGCCGGGATAGGATGAGATTACCCTCTTGAGTGGGGCTGTTTGTCGTCGTGCGCGGTACTCTTTCTTGCGCGCTGAAATCAAGCGCGCTGCGCATCATACATTACTTTCCACACGCCTGAATGGTCGCGAAGTCGGTCAAGGGTGCTGGTGATAAATTAGATCCGGGGAAACGCTTCGCCAATGAGCAACAAGGTGATCACGGCCGATGAAGCGATTGCGCTCATCAGCGACAATGACGTTCTGACGACCACAGGCTTTGTGCAGAGTTGCATCCCGGAAGCGTTGCATGCGGCGCTTGAAAAGCGCTTCGTTGAAACCGGCGTGCCACGCGATCTGACGCTGATCATGACGGCGGGCGCTGGCGACAGTAAGGGTCTGGGCACCGGGCGCTTACACCACGAAGGCCTTTTGCGTCGCGTAATCGCAGCTAATTTCGGGCGCATGCCCAAAGTGGCTCAGGCCGCACAAGACAATAAGATCCTCGGTTACAATTTGCCCCAAGGCGTGATCTCGCAACTGTATCGCGCATGCGCCGCTGGCCAACCGGGTTTGTTTTCGAAAGTTGGCTTGCAAACCTACGTTGATCCGCGCCTCGGCGGCGGTCGCGTCAACGAGGTCACGAAAGACGAGATCGTCAAGCTCGTCGAAGTCGATGGCGAAGATTGGTTATTTTACAAATCGACACCGATCAACGTTGCGTTCATTCGCGGCACCAGTGCTGATCCGTCCGGCAATATCAGCATGGAAAAAGAGTGCTTGTTGCTCGACAATCTCGCTCAGGCCATGGCTGCGCGAAATAATGGCGGTATCGTCATCGCACAGGTTGAGCGCATTGTTCAGCAAGGCTCGATCCCACCCAAGGACGTAAAAATCCCGGGCATCCTGGTCGATTGCGTTGTCGTCGCGCAATCCCCTGAAATGCACCGCATGAACTACGGGGTTCTGTACGATCCATCGCTGGCTGGCGAAATCCGCGTACCCGTCGAAGGCATGGCCAAGATGGAGTTGGACGAACGCAAAGTCATCGCGCGGCGCGCGGCATTCGAATTGCCACCCAACGGCGTCATCAATTTGGGCGTTGGCGCGCCCGACGGTGTAGCAGCGGTCGCCAACGAAGAGAAAGTCACGCCCTTCATCACCATGACGACGGAGGCTGGTGCCGTCGGCGGCGTGCTGGCCAGCGGGTCCAGCTTTGGTTCAGCAGCCAATGCCCACTGCGTCATCGATCAAAATCAGATGTTCGATTTCTATGACGGTGGCGGCCTCGACATGACGTGTCTCGGCATGGCCGAGTGCGATCAACACGGCAACGTCAACACCAGCCGGTTCGGCGGCCGGTTGAACGGCTGCGGCGGCTTCATCAACATTTCGCAAAACGCGCGCGCCGTGGTTTTTGCTGGCACGTTCACGGTTGGCGGGCTCGACATCGGCATCGAAGACGGCAAAGTCAAAATTATCAAAGAGGGCCGCTCGCGCAAATTCGTCAACGCAGTCGAACAGATTACGTTTAGCGGGGCGTTTGCTCAAAGCCGAAATCAGCCGGTGATTTATGTCACCGAACGATGCGTATTTGAATTGACGCGTCGCCCAGCTTTGGTCGATGCCTCGACCAGCACGCGTTTGAGGTCGGCCACATCGCTTTTCTTGCGAACGTTCCAGCCTTCGAGATTGAGAAACAGAATGTTGCGGTCAGCGTCGTAGCTGACACGCTC
>JANMII010000326.1:0-6832 GCA_031375665.1 Hyphomicrobium sp. | reverse complement strand
ATTGCCGACGCATGAAATCGCGTTTGCCGATTTCGACCCCGCAGCTGCGCAAAATACCGTAGGCCGTCGCGGCGTGGAAATAGAAGTTCGGCAACGCAAAGTGCAGCAGGTAATCTTGACCGGTGAATGTCATCTCAGTCGGCCCGACCTTGATGGTCAGCATCTTTTGTTCAGCGCCTTCCATCTGCTCAGGCTTGATCGTTTCGAGAAATGCGAGCGTCTTAGCGATGCGCGCCTTCAATTCGGGGATTGTCGTCTCGGTATCGGCAAAGCTTGGCACCGGCACGTTGGCAAGGCGCGCCGTCGCCGCCTTGGCAAAATCGGTAATGGCCTGCACTTGCCGGGTCAGCTCGAACATGTCGGGGTAAAGCCGTTGCGACAGCAGGACTGCGGGATCGATCTTTTTGGCAGTCGCATAGGCCGCTGCCTTGTCGAGGATCGCATCCATCGCGCCTAGGTGTTTTTGAAACGACGGCACGGCGATCGCATAAAGAGAAACCGACATTGGCAGGGTCCTTACTTAGGCCGATTGGCCGGGGGCCGATCCAGCCTGACCGATAGCGGGGTCAAGCTGTGATCAGGTTCGATGTGTGCTTCAAGCGAACGCAGTAAGGCTGGTGGGAGGTGAGGGGATCGAACCCCCGACATCTTCGGTGTAAACGAAGCGCTCTACCGCTGAGCTAACCTCCCAGTCTACGAGGGATAATTCCGACGCGGGCTCACGTTAGAGCGGAGCACCTAGCCGGCGAAACAGCGCCACCGGTAGCAACCGTGGCGCCTGTAACGGAGCACCCCGGCAACGCTGACGTGTTCTCGGCTACGCGCTCATCGCATCTAACGCTGAACAGCCTCAGTTCAAAGCGTCCTTCAAACCCTTGGCCGGCGTGAATTTTGGAACGTTGGAGGCTGGAATTTGGATGGTCACGCCAGTCGCAGGATTGCGACCTTCGCGCGCCTTGCGGGCGGCAACTTTGAATGTGCCGAAATCGGGGATGCGAACTTCGTGACCGCTCTGCATGGCACTGCGGATATGGGCCAACACGGCATCCACGGCGACGCCAGCTTTATCCTTCGTCAGCTCGCACTCTTTGGCAACGGCATCGATCAAATCTTTCTTGCTCATGGACAGTCCATCCTGTGAATTGGGTTTTGATGTTTTGAGAAGCGCCGGTTGATGCGCTCAGCGGCTGGCACGTAACGGCCAAAACCGCGAATGAGCGGCACCAAAGCGCCCAAACACTAGTGTCGTCAAGCGCAAATCGCCCGGTTTACGGCCATTTTTCGCAGCCAAATACTCAAGGCGAGCCCACTTAAAAAGGCCCCGCTCCTGAACCAGGAACGGGGCCTTAAGGTCTTCTGTGGACGTCAGATTTAATTCGCTCAGCTCAATCGAGAAAAACGAATCTCGCTAACTTTCAGCGGGTCAATGGGCTGTGATCCGTGACGCTGCAACGTCTTTTTCCTTTGATGCAATCGCCGCATCTTCGGCGGCCTCGTCCCATGTGATGGCTTCTGGAGCGCGGATCAGCGCAATCTTCAGCACATCTTCCAGACGCGCCACCGGCACAATCTCGATTTTGGCTTTGACCTCGTCGGGTATCTCGACCAGATCCTTGACGTTCTCATCAGGGATAATCACGGTTTTGATGCCACCGCGCAGGGCCGCCAGCAGCTTTTCCTTCAAGCCACCAATCGGCAAGACGCGGCCGCGCAATGTGATCTCGCCCGTCATCGCCACGTCCTTGCGCACCGCAATTCCGGTCAGCACCGAGATGATCGCTGTCGTCATCGCGATGCCAGCCGACGGTCCGTCTTTCGGCGTTGCACCTTCCGGTACGTGAACGTGGATGTCGCGCTTTTCGAACAACTTCGGATGAATGCCGAAATCGACCGCGTGCGAGCGAACATAAGCGTTTGCAGCCTGGATCGATTCCTTCATGACATCGCGCAAATTGCCCGTCACCGTCATGCGGCCCTTGCCGGGCATCATGACGCCTTCGATGGTCAGCAATTCGCCGCCCACCTCGGTCCATGCCAAGCCCGTGACGATACCCACTTGGTCTTCAAGTTCGGCTTCGCCATAGCGATACTTCGGCACGCCAAGGAAACTCTCGACGTTTTCAGCAGTAACGGTGATCTGCGTCTTGGACGACGTCAAAATCTCCTTCACGGCCTTCCGCGCCAATTTGGCGATTTCACGTTCAAGCGAGCGCACACCGGCTTCCCGCGTGTAACGGCGGATCAAATGCTGGAGTGCGTCGTCTTCGACGATCCATTCGCCCGGCTCCAAGCCATGCGCCGAGGTTTGTTCGGCCAGCAAATGCCGCTTGGCGATTTGCAGCTTTTCGTCCTCGGTGTAACCGGCAAGCCGGATGATCTCCATGCGGTCCATTAGGGCCGGCGGAATATTCAACGTGTTGGCTGTCGTCACGAACATCACGTTCGACAGGTCGTAGTCGACCTCGAGATAGTGATCATTGAACGACGAGTTCTGTTCTGGATCCAAAACCTCAAGCAACGCCGCCGCCGGATCACCACGGAAATCCTGACCCATCTTGTCGATTTCATCGAGCAAGAAGAGCGGATTGGTACGCTTCGCTTTCTTCATCGACTGGATGACTTTGCCTGGCATCGAACCGATGTAAGTGCGACGATGACCACGGATCTCGGCCTCGTCCCGCACGCCGCCAAGCGACATGCGTACGAATTCGCGACCGGTCGCGTTTGCGATCGATTTACCAAGCGACGTCTTGCCGACGCCGGGGGGCCCAACGAGGCACAAAATCGGCCCTTTGAGTTTGTTGGTCCGCGCTTGCACCGCGAGATATTCGAGGATGCGCTCTTTGACCTTCTCGAGACCATAATGCTCAAGGTCAAGGATCGTCTGGGCTTCAGCGATGTCTTTCTTGATCTTGCCTTTGATTCCCCACGGAATCGACAGCAACCAGTCGAGGTAGTTGCGAACAACCGTCGCCTCGGCCGACATCGGGCTCATCTGCTTGAGCTTTTTCAGCTCAGCCAGCGCCTTGTCTTTGGCTTCCTTCGACAGCTTCGTGCTCTCGATCTTCTCTTCAAATTCCGAGATGTCGTCGCGCTCGTCGGTGTCGCCGAGTTCCTTTTGAATGGCCTTCATCTGCTCATTCAAATAGTACTCGCGCTGCGTCTTCTCCATCTGGCGCTTCACGCGCGAGCGGATCTTCTTCTCGACTTGCAGAACCGAGATTTCGCTTTCCATCAACGTGTACACGCGCTCAAGGCGCTCCGACACACTAGCGGTCTCAAGCACGTCCTGCTTGTCCGAAATCTTGACCGCCAGATGCGAGGCAATCGTATCTGCGAGCTTGGCGTAATCCTCGATCTGACTGACGGTGCCGAGCACCTCTGGTGAGACCTTTTTGTTGAGCTTCACATAGCTCTCAAACTGGGTCACGACCGAGCGAGACAAGGCCTCAAGCTCTTCCTTGACGCCCGGATGCTCGCTGACGCGATCGACTTCGGCCTCAAAATAATTATCGTTCGGCGTGTAGCGCACGACTTTCGCGCGCGCGCTGCCCTCGACTAACACCTTTACGGTGCCGTCCGGCAATTTCAGCAGCTGCAACACCGATGCCAACGTGCCTATCTCGTAGATAGCGTCGGTCGCCGGATCGTCGTCACCAGCGTTCTTTTGGGCGACCAGCAGGATTTGCTTGTCGGCGCGCATGACTTCCTCGAGTGCCGCGATTGATTTTTCGCGACCAACGAACAGCGGCACAATCATGTACGGGAAGACGACGATGTCACGCAGAGGAAGGACTGGAAACAGCTCCTTGCCAGCGCTCTTGTCCTTGGTTTTTTTGTCTTCGCTCATTTGACTTAAACCTATGCTTGCGATGATCAGACGGCTCGACATTTCGAGCCGGCATGCCATACGCATTAAACGCGTCGTTCCACCTTTGAGCTGCCTTCGCTGTCCCTTTTGTGGCGACAGCACCGGCACGTCGAGCGCGACACGAGAAGAAAGGCGCCTGTTGCCGTTATCGCGAAGTAGAGCTGCTTAAAGGCTCAGACTCACTACGTGACGGTGGGCAGCTGGTTCATCTTCCTTCGAACAAATGGGGATCGACTGAAGTCTTACAAGATCGAAGTCCGCGGCCGTTTTGGTCGACGCCCGCGGCAGGCGAGATCAGCGATTACGCGGTCGATTCTTTTTCTTCTGCGCGATCGGAATAAATCCGCAACGGACGTGCCGCGCCGTCGACAACTTCTGGTCCAATCACGATTTCCTCGACGCCCTTCATCTGCGGCAGGTCGTACATGGTGTCGAGCAAAATGCCCTCCATGATTGACCGCAATCCGCGGGCGCCCGTCTTGCGCTCGATTGCGCGACGCGCGATCGACTTAAGCGCCTCGACGGTGATGTTGAGCTTGACGTCTTCCATCTCGAACAAGCGCTGATATTGCTTCACCAGCGCGTTCTTCGGATCCGTCAAGATCTGGACCAAAGCCGTCTCATCGAGGTCTTCAAGTGTGGCGATGACCGGCAATCGGCCAATGAATTCCGGTATCAAACCGAACTTCAACAAATCCTCTGGTTCGACGCCGCGCAGAACTTCGCCCATGCGGCGCTCGTCAGGTCCAGTGACCTTGGCGGAAAATCCGATCGATGACCCTTTGCCGCGGCGTGAAATGATCTTTTCAAGCCCAGCGAACGCGCCACCACAGATGAACAAAATGTTTGTCGTATCGACCTGCAGAAACTCTTGCTGAGGGTGCTTGCGCCCGCCCTGCGGCGGCACGCTTGCAACCGTGCCTTCCATGATTTTCAGCAGCGCCTGTTGGACGCCTTCGCCTGACACGTCCCGCGTGATCGAAGGATTGTCCGACTTGCGCGAAATCTTATCGACCTCGTCAATGTAGACGATGCCACGCTGCGCACGCTCGACATTGTAATCAGCGGACTGCAGCAATTTCAGGATGATGTTTTCAACGTCTTCGCCAACGTACCCGGCTTCGGTCAATGTTGTCGCGTCAGCCATTGTGAATGGCACATCGAGGATCCGGGCCAACGTCTGGGCTAACAACGTTTTGCCCGATCCAGTTGGGCCGACCAGCAAGATGTTGGATTTCGCGAGCTCGACGTCGTTGTTTTTGCTGGCGTGATTGAGCCGCTTATAATGGTTGTGGACCGCGACCGAGAGCACGCGCTTGGCGTGTTATTGGCCGATCACATAGCTGTCGAGCACACCGCAGATTTCCTGCGGGCTCGGCACGCCATCGCGCGACTTGACGAGCGTGTTCTTGTTCTCTTCACGGATGATGTCCATGCAAAGTTCAACGCATTCATCACAGATGAACACAGTCGGACCAGCGATCAGTTTTCGGACCTCGTGCTGGCTCTTGCCGCAGAAGGAGCAGTAGAGAGTGTTCTTCTCTTGAGCCATTCGTTCATACCTCAGATGCAAGCGACAGGGCCGACAGCGCGAGATTAACTCACAATTGCGGCGATGTTCTTGCTTTGCCCCAACCTACAGCTGGGCTTATTGGACTGACGTTGGGCCTTGCCGAGCCCACCATCCTGAATCTCTAGTACGATTTGAGCACGCTGGCGTTCTCAAGATCAAGTTTGGTTTAATGGACCTTACCAGCGCCTCGTGGGCAAGCGGCGGTATTGCCACAGTCTGCGCAAAGACGACGCAAACCCTGAAACTTTGGTCCGATCGCCGTTGATCGCCAGCACCTTGCGCACCACGCGCGCCAGCACGAGCTACAGTGACCGCCGTGTGCGGCATTTGTTCTTCAATGCCGTCGCACGGGATTTGCGAGCTCTCCCGACCGTCAAATCCGCGCTGTCCGCAGACCTAGAGCGGCTTGCTTTCGAACAAACCGCCGTCGACCTCATCCCGGGTATTCAAGACCTTATCGATCAAGCCGAAATCACGCGCCTGATCAGCTGTCATGAAGTAGTCGCGATCGAGCGTGTTCTCAATTTTTTCGTACGTTTGGCCGGTGTGCTTAACGTAGGTCTCGTTCAACCGGCGCTTCATTTTTACAATGTCTTCCGCATGCCGCTCGATGTCCGAGGCCTGACCCGAAAATCCGCCCGACGGCTGGTGGACCATGATCCGCGCGTTTGGCAGCGCAAAGCGCATGTCTTTGGCGCCAGCGCACAACAACAGCGACCCCATCGACGCTGCCTGGCCAATGCACAGCGTTGCCACTTGTGGCTTGATGAACTGCATGGTGTCGTAAATCGCCATGCCACTTGTCACCACGCCACCTGGCGAATTGATGTACATCGAGATTTCTTTTTTCGGGTTTTCAGCTTCGAGAAACAGCAGCTGCATGCAAATCGATGCTGCCATCTGATCTTCGACCGGCCCGGTGACGAAAATGATCCGCTCTTTCAGCAACCGCGATGGCAAATCATAGCCCCGCTCGCCGCGCGTCGTCTGTTCGACAACCATGGGCCAGAAGGTGTTGGTAATTGTATTGACCGGATCGCGCATCGAATTCGTCTTTCCTGTTTATCATCTGCCCGAATTGAAACCCGAGCGGGAATTTTCAGCCATTCAACCCATCGGGTGTTAACGACATCTGGCTATGCCACCACCACCAAGGCAGCGGCCTCAGTTTAGAATGACAAGCGCCGCGCTCAGTTCTCTGTCACGTTCTCGACCTGCCGCAAGAGCTCCTCGCGCGAAACTTTTTTCTCAACTGGATTGGCCATCGCTATGACGTGATCGATGACCTTGTCCTCAAAAATTGGGGCCCGCAACTCGGCCAGCGCGTTGGGCGTTTTTTCGTAATATTCGTAGACCATTTTTTCTTGGCCCGGATAGCGGCGCGCCTG
>JANMII010000208.1:0-3219 GCA_031375665.1 Hyphomicrobium sp. | reverse complement strand
ACCGCCGCGGTGACTGCCAACGCCATGGGAGCGATCCCAAACACCGCAGCGTCCGCGCTCGCGCAGCAAAGTCTCGCGCGGCTGACCACGGCGTTAAACGGCGTCACCGACGAGGCGACGGCACGCGCTGCAGTGGCTGAGCTCGAAAGCGTCGCGCGCGACCTTAGAACCGTGCGATCATCACGTGAAGCGATGACTGCCGACGAGCGTCAAGCGCTCTCTCAACTGGTCAAATCGAAATTGCCGGAGGTTGTGCCAGCGGCTGAAAAAGCGATGGGCGTGGAGGCTGCTAGCGCGTTGATTTCGCCGATCCTAACGTCGATCTTGGCTGACTTCGACGTCTTGGCCGGGGCCTGAATCCAACAGCGGAACATGTCGATAACGAAAGGCCCCGCAAAGGGTGCGGGGCCTTTTTTAATTCATCATGCCATGTCCGGCCGACGTCAGATCAGTGTTTGATCTTCGCCCAAATCCGCTTCTTGCCGAGATACAATAACACGGTCGTGACCAACAAATACAGCACGACCTGCCAGCCCATGCTCTTGCGCTGATCGTGCGTCGGGTCAGCCGCCCACGACAGGAACGTCGCGACATCGCGGGTATAGTTTTCGACGGTACCCGGTGTCCCATCCTGATAGTCGACCGAGCCTTCGCTCAACGGCGCTGGCATGCCAATTTGATGGCCAGGATAAGCCGCGTTGTAATACATGCCCTCGCCAACCTTGAAGTCAGCCGGCGGATCGACGTAGCCGGTGAGCAGAGCGTGGATGTAGTCAGCGCCGCCCTCCTGATAGCCTTTGGCAATGTCACCCAACATCAAGAACGGATGAATGGTCCAGTGGGCGTGTCGCTCAACCGAACGAGCTTTGGCAATCAACGTCAAATCAAGCGGATAGGCACCGTTTTGGGCCGCACGAGCCTCTTTCTCATTTTTGTAGGGACCGCGAATTGGGTCAGATAGTTTGGCCGGACGCTCAAACATTTTGCCTTCGTCGTCAGGCCCGTCGGTGATCTGGTTTGGCCATTCAGCGGCCAAAGCCTTGACCGCTGCCTCGGGAAACTCCGGCCCGCCGGGCTGCACAAGATTGCGGAAATACAACCGTGACATGCCGTGACATGACGAGCAGACTTCCTTGTAAACCTGGAAACCGCGCTGCAGCTGCGCCTTGTCGAACTGGCCAGTGATGCCAGCGAACGGCCACGATTGCCGCGGAATTTCAGGCCCCTCACCGGCGGCAAAGGCCGGTGTGGAGGCTGGTGCGGAAGCTGCACCAATTGCGATCGCCGTGGCAACGGCGAGGATGGTTTGTTTCATGACGAGAGCTATCCCAGGCTTAGCGTTTTTCAGGCGCGGCGGCAGCACCAACTGGCATTCCGTACCCGCCCGAACCGAGCACCGCGTCGCTAATCGACTTTGGCAACCGGCGCGGCGTCTCGATTAAGCCGAGAACCGGCATCGCGACGAGGAAGAAGGCGAAGTAGAGCACCGTAAAAATTTGCGCCCACAGCACGTAGACACCGTCTGCCGGTTTCGAGCCGAGATAACCGAGTGCAACGCACGTGAATACGAAGGCCCAGAATGCCATTCGGTACAGCGGCCGATACTTGGCTGACCGGACGCGGCTGGTGTCGAGCCAAGGTGCGAACGCCAAGATGATGACAGACGCAAACATGGCGATGACGCCGAGCAACTTCGCATACGAACCGAGCGGGATCCCGAGGAACGAGCCGGTGAAGGCGCGCAGGATCGCGTAGAACGGCAGGAAATACCATTCCGGCACGATGTGTGGCGGCGTCACGAGCGGATTGGCTTCGACGTAGTTATCAGCGTGGCCGAGGTAGTCCGGCAGAAAGAACACAAACCAAGCGAACACGGTGATGAATGCAAACATGCCGACCGCGTCTTTCGACGTGGCGTAGGGATGCATCGGCACCGTTTCCGAGGGCTGCTTGATATCAAGTCCGGTCGGGTTGTTTTGGCCAGCAACATGCAACGCCCAAACGTGCAACACGACGACGCCCGTCAGCACAAACGGTAGCAGGTAGTGAAGCGAGAAAAACCGGTTCAACGTGACACCGCTCACGGCGTATCCACCCCACAGCCATTCGACGATGCCGGTACCCATACCGTCATAGATTGTATCGAGGGCTGAGAACAAATTGGTGATGACGGTGACGCCCCAGAAGCTCATCTGGCCCCACGGCAACGTGTACCCGAGAAACGCGGTGGCCATCATAATGAGCAAGATGATGACGCCGAGAATCCAAAGCACTTCACGAGGTGCTTTGTAAGACCCGTAGTAGAGACCGCGAAAGATGTGAATGAAGACGGCGATGAAGAACATCGACGCACCGACAGCGTGGATCGAGCGCATCAACCACCCGAAATTGACGTCGCGACGGATGTGTTCGATCGAATTGAAGGCGGCAGCTTCGCTCGGCTGATAATGCATCGCCAGTACGATGCCGGTAACGATCTGCGTGGCGAGGCACAAAAATAAGATCCCGCCGAAGGTCCAAAGGTAGTTGAGATTGCGCGGCGTTGGGAACTCAACGAATTGCGCGTGCATCATGCGCGCGACCGGCAGGCGCTCATCCCACCATTTGCCCCACCGTGAGGTTGGTTCGTAACTCGAGGAATGACCACTCATGATTGTTTAGCTCCTCAGCCGATCTTGATCTTGGTGTCGGTTTCGAATGTGTAAGGTGGCACGTCGAGGTTGCGCGGAGCTGGCCCTTTGCGAACCCGACCGGCTGTGTCGTAGTGCGAGCCGTGGCAAGGGCAGAACCAACCGCCGTAATCGCCGCGGGTATCGCTCATCGACTGGCCCTTCGGAATGCAGCCGAGGTGTGTACAAATGCCGACCAGCACCAACCTTAAAGTCCGGAACCTGCGCGAAAAACGCGAAAGCTTGAAATCGCAGCCACCGCTTCGTCGTAAATCCAAACGCCCCCACGTTCTGCCGGCCAATGTGACCAGCGAAGGCCAATGGAGCAGCGGCCCGGCCCCCCAGATCAAAACCTCCCGCATGTTTTTGGGGATGGTCGCACTTCATTTAGTCGCCATTGCCGGCCTCGTAACCTTTCACTATTACGGGCACGATGGCGCGGATAGTGCGCCTCCTAACGTGACGGCCACAACGCCACCAGCAGAAGCCGCCAAGGCCAGCAAGCCGTCCAGTCCGCCTCCTGCAACTCCCGCTGCGGCCCCACGCGCGG
>JANMII010000195.1:0-12920 GCA_031375665.1 Hyphomicrobium sp. | reverse complement strand
GATCGGCTAAGGCGCGCAGCAGTACGTCGACGCCCTTGAGGTCGCGGAGTTCGCCAATGAACAAGATGTCGGTTGCGTCTGCAGCGGGCTCCACGGGGTCGAAATCGCTGGACGCCAAGCCATTATGAATGACTCGCGTCGATACCGTTGGCTCGCCAACGTGACGGCGATAGGCATCGGCTGCAAAGCTGCTTTCAAAAATTAAACCGGTGGTCGATCGTTCCAATAGCCGTTCGAGCAGAAGGTAGACGCGGGCTTCGCCGCTGCCCGGTGTAAAGTTTAGAGTACCGCCGTGCGGCGTATAAAATGCGCTGACAGGTTTGCCGACGGCCCTCAAAGCGCGGGATGCAAGCCGCGCATACGCGCCGCCCTTGGCGCCGTGGCCATGCAACACATCGAGCCCTAGCGGGGCCGCATGGCGATAGACGGTGCGCGCCGCAGCAATGTCGCCGATGCCAGCGCGGCGTTGCATCGGCGTGCGGCAGATGCCTAGCGTCAGCAACGGACGGATGGCATCGAAGCGCGTGCCCGTGAGCCGATCTTCCGCATTGCTATCAGCCAAGATGCCGATCTCGTGTCCAAGCCGTGCCTGCTGTGAGGCCAGATCGAGGACGTGGCGAAACAATCCACCGACCGGCGCTCTTAGGCAGTGCAAAATGCGCATGGGCTTACTCTAACGGCTTATACGCGGTGATTGGCTCAAAAAAAGCGCTCGAAAACATAAACCGTATCACCCGGTTTCACGACGTAATCGCCAGGCGCTTCAATTTGCTCGACGAAGCCATTGACGCGGCGCGTGAGGCGGAATTTGCGATCGCTCGCGCGCTCCGAATAACCGCCAGCAATGGCAATTGCCGTTTCAATTGTCATGCCAGACACATAAGGGAACTGGCCTGCAGTTTTAACTTCGCCATAGATGAAGAATGGGCGGTTCTGCTGGACGTCAACAGTCACTTGCGGATCTTTAACGAACTCGGCGCCGAGCTTGTCACGGATTGCAGCCTGCAATTCGCTTGTGGTGCGACCGCGCGCTGTCACGTTGCCGATCAACGGCACAGAAATACGGCCGTCGTGATCGACAGTGTATTGCCGTGACAGGTTGGGCTGGCCGTAAATGAAAATGCGCAAGCGGTCGGCGGTGTCGAGAAGATAGGGCCCATCGGTGTCGGCCACAGCTTTGGGACCGATAACCTCACTGGGCATCACGCTGGGTTCGCCCCATGCCACTTGTTGGACGCTGGTGTAACCTTCTCTCATTGTCGGATTGGCGAAACCAGCCGCGGCGGCTGCGACTGGAACCGGATAACCGTCCGCGATGGCTGTTTCGGCAACTGGCCCAGAACCATCTTTAACCGATGCACCCCATTCCGATCCGAACCGCGTTTCGGCCGAAACCATCTGATCCATGTCGGACGCGCACCCGCACAACGCGGCGGCGATGACCGACAACAGGAACAATCTAACAACCGACATGACCAACGTGTCCCAACCCAAGGAATAACCCACTGATCACAGTAGGCGGCCAAAGTTAAAAATCTCTGAGCCTATGCTTTTTATCGACACAGCTTAACGAGTTGCTAACCGGCCGCGGGCTTAATCAGAAAAGTCGTCATCCGATTGAGGCCGCGAAACCGTCATGTCTGCACGTCCTATTGCTTCTCCTGACGACGTTGAGATTTCGTCGATCCTTGAGGCGCTGAAGAAAAGTGCGCCGCGACTTGTCATCACGAGTTTGGCGCTTGGTGCATTGACGTTTGCGGTGCTATCGGCGATGGCACCGAAATATCAAAGCCAAGCTGAACTCGCGATCGTCGGCAAGGGTGCGTCCAGTTCATTTTCCGATAGCAAATCGACCTCGGCTGGACCCGACAGCATAACGACGAAAATGGACAAAGAGGCGATCAACACCCATGTCCGCGCGCTGCAATCACCAGATTTGATGATCAAAATCGTCGAAGAATTGGCTTTGCAGAAAAAGCCCGAATTCAACGCAGCGCTGGGACCAGTTGATCTGGTTGACCGCATTATGCGGTTAATCGGCATCGGCGGCGTGCGTGCGGGCGAAACCGACCGCGACCGCGTGCTTGGACAATTCCGCAATCAGCTTGAAGTGTATTCGGCGAAGGAAAGCCGCTTTATCGGCATTCGATTTACGTCGTCTGACGCTCAACTCGCAAGCGATGTCGCCAACAGAATGGCCGAAACGTATCGATCATCGCTGGCGTCACAAGGCGTCATCGAGATCGACGACCAGCAGAAAGTACTGCAGGCAAAAATCGATAAGCTGATACCGGAAGTGGCCGCCGTTGAAACCGAGGTCGAGCGTTATCGCGGTGAGATCAATGTTTTCAAAGGTGGCGCCCAGAACACCGGCCTCAACGAGCAGCAGCTGTCTGAGTTGACCGGCGAGTTGACCAAAACCAAAGCCATGCGGGGTGAAGCTGAAGCGCGTGCGCGGTCGGCCCGCGAGATGATGAAACTTGGATCAGCAGACGCGTTGCCGGATGTGCAGAAATCGCCCCTGATACAAAATCTCGTGCAGCAGCGCGTGCGTTTGGAGCGCAACCTATCGGAATTGTCCGCCTCGTTATTGCCGGGCCATCCGCGTATGCAACAGCTCAATGCGGATCTCGCCGGGCTGAAGAAGCAGTTGAACGGCGAGATCGCCAAGTTGGTTGATAGTCTCGACAAAGAAGCAAAAGTCGCCCAGGGGCGCGAAGATGCCATTAAAAAAAGCCTGGATGATTTGAAGGTCAGCGTTGTCAGCAACGCGCCGGAAGAAGCCAAACTTCGGCAGATGGAAGCAAACGCAAAAGCCAAGCGAACGGAACTTGAGAGCCTGCAAACTCAAATCGAAGGCAATCGTAAAAAACTCGATACGCGCGCCCAGCCAGTCGAAGCGCAATTGATTTCCAAAGCACAGGCCGCAAGTGTGCCGGTGTTCCCAAAGAAAGGCCCACTGTCGGCGTTGGTCGCTGTGGCGTCGCTGCTGTTTGGCACCGCCTGGACCGTCACGCGGGCGCTCTTTGTTGGTGCGCGCAGTGGTGGATCATCACCGCCCACACGCGTCAACATCGCAGCCGGTGGTCGCGGTCGCAATGAGCCAGCGCTCGCTGCAGGCTACGATCTTCCGATAGCGGCCAAGCCTGATGCGGTGTCTGAGACTGATGCGCAGCCGCGACCCCCAACCGTACTCGTCACTCCGACGACCGCTCAGGAAAATTCTCTGCCGGCACTCGCAGCCCGGATCCAAGCGCAACGACTAACCGAGGGCGGCCACCGCACGCTGGTGTCGGGTGAAACACTGTCGATTAATCCAGCAGCGGAAGCCATTGCACTGGTAAAGCTGATCGCGGAGGCCGGTCGCCAAGTGATCCTGGTCGATTGGAGCCCAACGGGTCATGGGATCGCCGCCGACATGAAGCTCGACCGTGGCATCGGCTTGACCGAGCTGCTGCTGGGTGACGTCAATTTTGAAGATGTGGTCAAGCGGGTTCCCGATTGCCGCGCGCATTTCATAAGCTGCGGCACGTCCCTTGATGCTGCTGGTGTGGACATCGAGCCCGACCAACTCAATCTCGTGCTGGACGCGCTTGATGAAGCCTATGAGCACATCGTTGTGGTCGGCGCCCATGAAGATGCCCGGTTGTTGTTTGAAGCGATCCAAGGCCGCTTCGACGCCGGCGTCATCATCGCAGATGGAAAAAAGCGAACTTCCGTCTTGGAAGATCCAGCCGGCACGTTCCTCGGCTTTGAAGTTACAGACATTGACGTCGTGCGTTACGATCGCAAAGCCATGCCCCTGGCTACCACCCAACAACGCATTATGCGGGCGATCCAAAAGCCAGACTTTGAAGCGCGCGTGACCTGATCCGACTTTACTCAAACGGGTCGAGATGGCGGTACGAGCCACAACGATTGGAGCATGGCGGCTGTTTTTTGGATGATAGCGTCGCGGTCTGCGCCTCGAACGGCCCAACGGTTAACCAACGGCTACGACAGGGCTCGCAAGGTGCGTCCTGCGGCGCATAATTCTTGCACGCTTATCTGGGTGTGGCGCCGAAGTGTTCCACTTTTGGGCGTTACCGAAAGTGCTGCTGCAGCAAAGGGGCAGGCAGCTGGTCATTGTTAACGGGAATCTTGCGTTGTGATTTCGCCTGCTCGTTCAAAAGTCTTGAAGGCCGCACTCGCAGCTTTGCATTACTCGCGGGCTGACAACCTCATTGCGCCGTTTACCAGTGGGGATGGCGTTATTTTCATGCTCCACCACGTTGTTCCAGAGCAACCAGGCGCTTTTGCACCAAGTCGCATTCTTAAGGTGACGCCGACGTTTCTCGATAGCGTGATCCAACAGGTTCGCGCTGCCGGCTTTGACATTATTTCGATCGACGATGTGCCACAGCGCTTGAAGTCAGCGCCGAATGCCCGCCCCTTTGCAGTCTTTACACTCGACGACGGTTACAAAGACAATCGCGATCACGCGTATCCCGTGTTCAAAAAGCACAACGTACCTTTCACGATTTACGTCGCATCAGACTTTGCAGACGGCAAAGGTGAATTGTGGTGGTTGTTGCTGGAGCAAGCTCTCGAACGCTTGCCAAGCGTGACGATGACGCTCGATGGCGTCGATCGCGCCTTCGCG
Organism: Hyphomicrobium sp.; assembly: GCA_031375665.1. Lineage (GTDB taxonomy): Bacteria > Pseudomonadota > Alphaproteobacteria > Rhizobiales > Hyphomicrobiaceae > Hyphomicrobium_B. Next base: position 8,278 of record JANMII010000195.1, on the reverse strand, counting down.
CTGACTACGCCGGAACAAAAAGAAGCGGCCTACGACGAGATTTACTGGTGGCTTCGGTCACAGCCCGAAGACGAAGCGCGCCATTGTGTATTGAACTTGGCAACCAAAGTTGGGCTTGATGCCGGTGCGCTGTGTCGTGATCTCGTAATGTCCTGGGACGAGTTGCGCGCCTTGGCGCGCGATCCACTTGTTACCATCGGCGCCCACACATGCGGACATTACGCCCTCGGCAAACTTTCAGCCAGTGAAGCTCGGCGTCAGATGGTCGAAAGCATTCGTCGCACCGAGCAGGAGCTTGGCCAGCCATGTCGCCATTTCAGTTATCCGTACGGTTGTGAGACCAGCGCTTCGGACCGGGAATTCGCAACGGCATCAGAGCTTGGGCTTGCAACAGCCGTCACGACCCGCAAAGGCTTGCTGTATGCGCGTGACCAAAAAGCACTGTGCGCGTTGCCGCGGTTGTCGCTGAACGGAGACTTTCAGGACAATTTGTATGTGAAAGTTCTACTGTCTGGCGCACCATTCGCGTTAATGAAAGCCTTCAAACGCGTGGCCGTCACATCTTCGACGACGGGCGGCTGGTCCGCTCGTCTTCGGCGTCGGGCCGCTGCATCCACTTTATGATCACGCCCGCTGGAATGACCCACAGCAGTCCCGCGATAATGTAATACAGCAACTCGACGACCTTATTGGCGTTGTGCACCTGCAGCACGATTGCTGCCGCAAGCGCGAGCAAGGCGTACACTGTAATCAGCACCAGCAGCGCAATCAGACCAATGAATTTTCGGGTTCGCAAGGTCATCGAAATTCCTATCGCTCTGTCAGTGCTTGGCCCGGTACGTTGGCCCGGTGTTGGCTTGTGCTCACGCCAGGAGCCGGACGCAGGTCCTGATCATAAGCGCCGTTGATCAGTGCCGGTAAAATACTCACTGACGCACTACGAGGCCGTACCAAAAACCGATCCGCGCTGCATGGGCGCATTGATCGACTATGTTAGGGGTGCGTATCACATCCAATGACTGTCGCTTGTGGACATTTTGACCGATGACGAACGCGCTTGCCGCTGATACCGGAAGGAAAATCCCGACATATCGTCAGGGTCTTGCTGCGGGGCACGCCACGAGCCGCTCGTTGGCTGTTGCGGTTTGGTTATGGTCCATCGCTGCGTTGGTGTTCGCCATGATCGTCGTCGGCGGCGCGACCCGTTTGACCGACAGCGGGTTGTCGATTACCGAGTGGAAACCGCTGCTGGGCGCGATCCCACCATGGTCCGAGGCCGATTGGCTGGTGGCGTTCGACAAGTATAAACAGATCCCTGAGTACAGCCTCGTCAACGCAGGCATGTCGCTCGACGCGTTCAAAGTCATTTATTGGTGGGAGTGGGCGCATCGGTTTCTCGGTCGCGTCATCGGGTTGGCCGTCGCGCTCCCCATGCTCGGGTTCTGGCTTGCTGGGCGATTGCGAACGGGATTAACGCCGAAGCTGATCGGTCTCTTGGCGCTTGGCGGTCTGCAAGCTACGTTCGGTTGGTACATGGTGAGCTCCGGTCTGGCCGAGCGGGTCGATGTCAGCCAGTATCGGCTTGCCCTTCATTTAACGACCGCATTTGTGATTTTCGGGTGGGTCGTCTGGCTGGCGCGGGATGAGAGCGCGAACTTTCACCACGTAACCGGCGAAGCCGCATCATCGGCCGTGCAACGCTCGGCTGCTGTGGTCGCGCTGTTGGTTTTGTCGCAAGTCGTGCTCGGAGCGTTCGTCGCCGGGCTGAAAGCTGGGCTGATCTATAACACATGGCCGGATATGAATGGCGCGTTCGTGCCAGCCGATTATTGGTCCACGACGCCAGCCTATTTGAGCTTCTTTGAGAGTCACGCAGCGGTCCAATTCAATCATCGCATGACCGCGTACCTGCTAGGCGCGGTGGCGCTGGTCCATGTCGCCGTTGTTATTCGTCGGCCGCTCGACCAAAGCATCCGATTGTCGGCCTATGCAGTGCTTGCTGCAATCGCAATTCAGATGGTGATTGGGATCGCGACTTTGTTGGCGCACGTGCCGATATCACTTGGGCTGTTACACCAAGGCGGTGGCGCGCTGGTGCTGGCGGTTGCAATCTGGCACCTCCATGCGACTTACACGGCAGGAATTGCAGCGCGCAATGATGGGCTTCGCGAGGCTTAAAGCAGCTTTGACGCCGAGCCGTACAGACCCAATGCTGCGAGCAAACCCAACACCGTGAATGTCGTCACCATGCCGACCACCCGGATGTTGATGGTTTCACTGGCTTGCGACACCCCGTAGGCATGAATGCAGCGCCCGATCACCAGTGCAATTCCAAGAACGTGAAGGGCAATGGCTGGCGTCTGCACGCTTTCCGCCAGCGCCATTAGAACGAGCGCGAGCGGCACATACTCGGCGAAATTTGCGTGAACCCGCATGGCACGCATCAGTTCCGGATTGCCACCGTCGCCGATCGCAACACGTGCGCCCCGACGAGTTCGGATGACGCGCAGCGACAGAAAAATAAACAGCGGCGTCAAAATGGCTGCATAGAGCGCAGTGATCGGCATGGAGCACCTTTGGATAGTTCATCGTGACAATGACGTGAGCATCATGATTGCAATCGGCGCGCCCGCCAAGTCCGTGTCGAACCATCGCCTCCGGTTAGGCTAGGCCGAGCATCAATTGCAAGTTTTGTACGGCGGCACCCGCCGCACCTTTGCCAAGATTGTCGAGCCGGGCGATCAGCACCGCATGCCGCCCATGTTCGTTGCCAAAGACGAAAAGCTCGAGAGCGTCAGTGCCGTTGAGCGCTTGCGGATCCAATTTCGTTGCAGCCGACGTCAGCGGCGCAACGCTCACATGGGTTGTCCCAGCATAATGGGCGTCCAAGGCGTCCCGCAGCGCGGCGGCCGTCGGTCGACCAGGCAGTAAATCGAGATGCAGCGGGATCGACACCAGCATGCCCTGGCGAAAATTCCCAACACTTGGCACGAACAGTGGCCGCCGCGCCAAGCGCGCATAAGCCATCATCTCGGGGATGTGTTTGTGGTCGAGCGCCAAGCCGTAGAGTTCAAAGGCTGGCGCATTGCCAGCATCGTAGGCTTCGATCATTGTTCGCCCGCCGCCGGAATATCCAGAGACGGCATTGATCGACATTGGTGTATCGGCCGCGATGAACCCCGCGTCGATCAGTGGTCGCAGCAGCGCAATTGCGCCTGTTGGATAACAGCCTGGATTGGCGACACGCGACGCTTGCCGGATCGCATCGCCGTGCCCGGCAGCCATTTCAGCGAAGCCGTAGACCCAGTCTGGCGCAGTTCGATGAGCGGTCGAGGCGTCGATGATTTTCGGTGCAGCGCTTGCGAGTTCGTCGATGAGGGCGACTGCATCTAGCGCCGCGTCATCAGGTAGGCACAGCACGACCGCATCCACCGTCGCCATCACTGCGCGGCGGGCGGCAACATCCTTGCGCAAACCGGGATCGATGCTGACAATCTCGAAGGCCGCGCCCAATGTTGCGAGACGCTCGCGGATTTGCAGACCGGTCGTGCCAGCTTCGCCATCAATGAAGATTCGCGCCGTCATTTACACGCCAAGCCCCAGCCGGTGCTTGATGCCTTGGAAGATCGTCTCAGAACACCCGATGCCATAGGCCTGGCAGGCCACGTTGTGGCTGTCGCGATAGATCATATCGAGCGCGACGTAGAGAATGATGAGCAGCCCGATCCACGCGATCCAAGGATAGCGCTCGAGCAGGCGGGCGATATAAGACGAAGCGATCGCCATGAGGATGATCGCGACAGCCAAACCAATGACGAGGACCAGGGTCGAGTCACCGGCTGCGCCTGCGACGGCCAACACGTTATCGAGCGACATCGAGACGTCAGCGAGAATAATCGTCCAGATCGCGCTCCGGAAGCTGACGGCGTTGACTGGCGCGGTGTCGGAGGCGAGGTTTTTCTCAATGTCGTCGATCGAGTGGCCGTTGGAATCGATAATTTGCCGGTACATTTTCCAGCACACAAAAAGCAGCAGCAGACCGCCAGCGAGCGTCAGTCCGATCACCTGCAGCATCTGTTGCGTGACGCCCGAAAATAAAATTCGAAGTACGACCGCGCCCGCGATTCCCCAAAAAATGACTTTGGCGCGCATGTCCTTTTGCACGCGTGATGCCGCCATGCCGACGACGATCGCGTTGTCACCGGCCAGTGTGAGGTCGATGATCAGGATGTTGATCAGCGCCAACCAATGAGTTTGCCACCACTGCGGCGACAACATGTGGCCGATCTCGACGGAAAGCGTCGAAAGCAGCGCGCTGATGTTGGTGATCAACCAGTCCATGAAGCACTCCGGCAGTGGGGCGAAAAACGGTGCTTGAGACGCTCTGCGGCTCAAGTAGGACGCGTGATGAGGCGGCGTCTATGTGGCATCGCCGCTATTTGCGCGCAACCGGGGGCGATGATTTTTAACCGCCACCGACGGTGCACAGACCGTGACCGGAAAACAAAACAGCCCGCAAAAAAGCGGGCTGTTGAGGGATGATGCTAGAACGATCAGCGCACTTAGCGCTTTGAGAGCTGACCCGCGAAGCGCACGTGGCGCTTCGAAAACTGGCCTCAGAAGCGCACGTAGCGCTTCGAGAACTGGCCCCAGAAGCGCACTTAGCGCTCCGAGAACTGGCCCCAAAAGCGCACTTAGCGCTTCGAAAACTGGAACGACTTGCGGGCTTTGACGCGGCCGTACTTCTTACGCTCGACTGTCCGGCTGTCGCGGGTCAGGAAGCCTTGCTTCTTGAGGACGCCACGAAGATCCGGCTCGTAATATGTCAGCGCCTTCGAAATGCCGTGGCGCACAGCGCCGGCTTGACCCGACAAACCGCCACCCGCCACCGACACGCGGATGTCGTATTGCGTTGATCGATTGGCAATACTCAGCGGCTGCTGCAACATCATCTGCAACACAGGACGAGCGAAGTACGCTTTGAAATCTTTTTCATTGATCGTGATCATGCCCTTGCCGGGCTTGATCCAGACGCGGGCGACGGCGTCCTTACGCTTACCCGTGGCATAAGCGCGGCCGAGTTTGTCGAGTTTTTGAACCCGCATCGGCGCCGCTTCCGGCGTGACAGTCTTGACGCCGCCAAGATCGGCCAGGGTCTTTGTTTCAGTTGCCATTGACTTAGACCCTCACGTTCTTGCGGTTCATTTTTGCGACGTCGAGCGGCATTGGATTTTGCGCTTCGTGCGGGTGCGCGTCACCCTTGTAAATGCGAAGATTGCGCATCAGCTGGCGCTGCAAGGGCCCGCGGGCCAGCATTCGCTCAACGGCTTTTTCAACCACGCGTTCTGGGTGCTTGCCCTCTAAGATCTGGCGCGGCGACCGCTCTTTGATGCCGCCCGGATAGCCAGTGTGGCGATAATAAACTTTGTCTTCCCGCTTCGAGCCGGTGAAGACGATCTTCTCGGCGTTGATGACGATAACGTTGTCACCGCAATCGACGTGCGGGGTGTAGATCGGCTTGTGCTTGCCCTTCAGGCGGGTGGCAATAATGGTGGCGAGACGACCGACGACGAGCCCTTTGGCGTCGATGACGATCCAGTTTTTCTCCACCGTTGCCGGTTTGGCGACATAGGTTGACATTGTGACTTCAGGCTCCTCGCGGACGAAACGATGCCAGCATCGGTGTCTCAATGAGACGTTCGACTGGTTTTGAGGTGCGAGATACGCGAAGTTTGAGATGTGCGCAATTGAAATGACGCAAAGGACAATTTTCTAAGCAATTTCAACGGATAAAATGATGCGGTAAAATGGTAGCGTATTACGGTAAAATAATACCGTAATATCAACATCGAATGCTACGCGTCGCCGGTAAACGTCACAGACACGTCGTGAGCGCTGGCCTACGGTATCAGCCACGTGCTGTTTGGTTCTTATTGTTGACCAACTCACGGTGTCAGGATCGCTGCCGAATCCAATATCTGGTGATCGGTTATCATTTTAGGAGATTGCCAATGGCGCTGATTGTGCAACGTCGTGAAGGGCATCGTCGTCTCACGCATCGTGGTCTGCTGCATGTTGGGTTTGCAATCATCGGAGCGTTGCTCGCACTTTCGACTGCGGCCTTGCCGTCTGCCGCACAAGACGCCGCCAATCCGACCACGACCACGACCACGACCGCGCCGCCCACAACCCCACCTACAGCCGACGTCAAACAAATCCAACTGACTGAAGCGCAGGTCAAAAATTTCATCAAAGCGCAAGCCGATCTGGCGGGCATCGCATCGAAAATTCAGTCAGCCGGCGAACAAGCCGATCCAGCACTTCAGGCTGAACTGGAAGGCATCGCGACCAAACACGGATTTGCAACTTTTGCCGAACTCGACGATGTGGCGGCCAACATTTCGATCGTGATGGCCGGGCTTGATTCAGCGAGCGGCAACTTTGTCGATCCGGTCGAAGCGCTGCAAAAAGAACTTGATGATGTGAAGAAAGACGACAGCATTCCCGAGGCCGACAAAAAGCAACTCGTTGATGAGTTGACCGAAGCGATCAAAACGACGCCGCCGTTGCAGTTCAAGGACAACATCGAAATCGTCAAATCGAACCGTGCTGAAATCGAAAAAGCTCTGCAGTAAGGCTGCAGCGTCGAGGTCATGGGTGGCATGAACGAAATCAGCGTGTCGCCTGAAGTGGTTGTACTGGTCGCCCCTGTCCACGACCGCATTGGCGTCATCAAGCTCAATCGCCCGCACGCCCGCAACGCCCTGTCGCTCGACGTCATTGTGGACCTTCATGCCGCGATCGACGCGTACGGTCGCGATCAAAAGTGTGCAGCAATCGTGCTCGCGGCGAGCGGCAGTGTGTTTTGTGCCGGCCACGATCTCAAAGAAATGACCGCCCACCGCGCGGACGCAGATGGCGGCGAAGCATTTTTCGCTGAGACTATGTCGGCGTGCAGCGCGATGATGCAGGCGATTGTGGCATGCCCTAAGCCGGTAATCGCCGCCGTGCAGGGCATGGCGACGGCTGCTGGCTGCCAACTTGTGGCCAGCGCCGATCTGGCGATTGCAGCTGATTCCGCTACGTTCGCGACGCCTGGCGTCAACATCGGACTGTTCTGCTCAACGCCGATGGTTGCGTTGTCGCGCAACATCCCGCGCAAGCAGGCGATGGAAATGTTGCTGCTGGGCGACACCATGTCGGCGAGCGACGCAGCACTTTACGGTCTGATCAATCACGCCGTGCCCGCTGCCGAAGTGCTGCCAAAAGCGATGAATTTCGCCAGCCGCATTGCCACAAAGTCCAGCGCAACTGTCGGTATTGGCAAGGCAGCCTTCTATCGCCAGATCGATCTTGGCTTGGCGGCGGCGTACACCGATGCAACGAAGATCATGGTCAGCAACATGCTGTTGGAGGATGCGAGCGAGGGCATTTGCGCCTTCCTCGACAAGCGCCAGCCGACATGGCCGCAGCGCTGACGCTGAACGTTTGCACCGGCCGCCGCAGTGGCAAAGTGATTGAGACCCGGTATGGCGAATTCAATTGACGGCCTCAGCGACGACGACATTCGCAACCTGCTGCTGGCCGCACGAACCATCGCGATCATAGGCGCGAGCGCTGATCCGGCGCGGCCGAGTTTCCGTGTTGCGCAAGCGCTTGCTGGCAATGGCTACACCGTTGTGCCGGTCAACCCTGGGATTGCTGGCCAAACCATACCTATCCGGCCGCTCGCTGGCGCGGACGTTGTCGCGACGCTGGCTGAATGTCGCTATCGCGTTGACATGGTCGACATCTTTCGAAATTCCGCGGCAGCCGGCGGCGTTGTCGATGACGCCATCAGCCTCATGGCGAAACTTAGCATCAAGACCGTGTGGATGCAGCTTGGCGTTATCAATGAAGCAGCAGCCGTGCGAGCTCGTGATGCGGGCTTATGTGTCGTCATGGATCGATGTCCGGTGATTGAGATCGCTCGGCTCGGTTTAGAAAAGCAAATAGCGCAGCGATCGTAATCACCGCGAGCGCGAGGGCCAGCCACGGCGCGGCGACAGCCCAAAGAGCAATGAAGATTAGGCACAGATTACCAGCTGAGATCATCGCAACAACGGGCAAGTGGGCGCCGAGACGCTCGGTCGCGCGCTGATAGGTATGAGATTTGTGTGGCTCCCAAAATCGTTCGCCTGCACGTGCGCGTCGGCCAAGTGTGAGTGTCGCGTCAGCGACGAACATGGCGGGCAAAATCAGCGCAGCGGCCCATGACGTTGTGATCGCCACATCGATC
>JANMII010000157.1:0-4825 GCA_031375665.1 Hyphomicrobium sp. | reverse complement strand
GTGCGGCCGCGCAGCGCGGTGATGGCTCGTTATTCATTCAAGACACTCGGTCGCAGGGCACATAAGCCAGCGTTCGACGGCGTCATGGAAAATAATTTCGTCACGATTGAGCACGGCTGTTGACCAATTTTGCTCGCGTGTATATAGCTCCGCAACTCTCACAGTAGGTGGTAGGCCCGTTTGCGCTCGTTGCAGCGCCTCGACAAGCCTAAACGCTACTGTCGCTAACGCTGAGAACATTGACGGATCATGATCTGCCGCCCTCGCGGGTGGCACGATCCTCTGGTTTTTTCATGCTAGGGATGCGCAAGCATCGCCTGGCAGACGCTTTTGGCGCATCCCATCACGGGTGGCTGCCAAGGCGCTGACACGAAGGCAGGATTGGTCGTATGCCAACGATACAACAGTTGATCCGGAAGCCCCGGGAACAGAAAACCTACCGCGAGAAATCGCGCCACATGGAATCGTGCCCTCAGAAGCGCGGTGTCTGTACGCGCGTCTACACCACGACGCCAAAGAAGCCGAACTCAGCCCTCCGTAAAGTTGCCAAGATCCGGCTGACGAACGGCTTTGAAGTCATCGGCTACATTCCAGGCGAAGGCCACAACCTGCAGGAGCACTCCGTGGTGCTGATCCGCGGTGGTCGCGTCAAAGATTTGCCAGGCGTTCGCTATCACATCATTCGTGGTGTGCTCGATACGCAGGGCGTTGCCGCCCGCCGTCAGCGCCGCTCGAAGTACGGTGCCAAGCGTCCCAAGTAAGCTTCGGCACCACGCATACCAGCGCATTCACTTAACTGCCGACGGGGTCGATCCAATTGACCCCAATCTGAAACAGAATTCGAAGCGAAGGACTGCCAGCATGTCTCGTCGTCACGCGGCGCAAAAGCGGGAAGTGATCCCGGACCCGAAATTCCAAGATCTGGTCGTTACCAAGTTCATGAACGCGGTGATGGAAGACGGGAAAAAGTCGGTCGCCGAGCGCATGGTTTATGGTGCGTTCGAGAAAATGGAAAACAAGGCGAAAGCCAACCCGCTCGATCTGTTCAAGACCGCGCTCGACAACGTGATGCCAGCTGTTGAAGTTCGGTCGCGTCGCGTCGGTGGCGCGACTTATCAGGTGCCGGTTGAAGTGCGCAATGAGCGCCGCCAGGCGCTTGCCATTCGCTGGATCATTTCAGCGGCTCGCTCCCGCAACGAGTCGACGCTGATCGACAAGCTGTCGGGCGAGTTGCTCGACGCGGCCAACAATCGCGGCACGGCAGTCAAGAAGCGCGAAGACACGCACAAGATGGCGGAAGCCAATCGCGCGTTCTCGCATTATCGCTGGTAACGCACTCTCTTTGGAATTTTGAGGCATCTCATGGCCCGCCAGTACGCACCTCAGGACTACCGCAACTTCGGCATCATGGCGCACATCGACGCCGGGAAGACGACGACGACGGAACGCGTCCTTTATTACACCGGCAAATCGCACAAAATCGGCGAAGTGCACGATGGCGCCGCGACCATGGATTTCATGGAGCAGGAGGCCGAACGCGGGATCACGATTACGTCGGCTGCAACAACCTGCTTCTGGCCGGGTCGCGACGGCAAGATGCGCCGCCTTAACATCATCGATACGCCAGGCCACGTTGATTTCACGATTGAAGTTGAGCGTTCGCTTCGCGTTCTCGACGGCGCCGTTTGCGTGCTCGACAGTAACCAGGGCGTCGAGCCGCAAACCGAGACGGTTTGGCGGCAGGGCGACAAGTACAACGTTCCGCGAATCATCTTTGCCAACAAGATGGATAAGACCGGCGCAGATTTTTACATGTGCGAAGCTGACATCAAGGAAAAGCTTGGTGCGCGCGCGGTCGCAATCCAGCTGCCAATCGGCGCCGAAGCCGACTTCCAGGGCGTCGTCGATCTCATCGAGATGAAGGCCTGCGTCTGGGATGGCGATGGCAAAGACGCCAAGATGGTCATCAAGGACATCCCTGAAGACCTGATGGATAAGGCGCTCGAATATCGCGCCGCCATGATCGAAGCCGCCGTCGAAATGGATGACGACGCGATGGGCGCGTACCTCGATGGCACCGAGCCGTCGGTCGACAAGCTTCGTGAAATGATCCGCAAGGCAACGATCACGCGCACGTTTTATCCAATGATGTGCGGGTCGGCGTTCAAGCACAAGGGCGTGCAGCCGTTACTCGACGCCGTGGTTGATTTCTTGCCAGCGCCAACCGATCGCGAAGCCTACATTTGCACCGACGTCAAAACCGGTCTCGAAACGCAGCGCCGTCCGTCGGATGATGAGCCGCTGTCGTTGATCGCGTTCAAAATCATGAGCTTTCCACACGTTGGCTCGCTCACGTTCTGCCGCATCTATTCGGGCAAGATCCAGAAGGGCATGGCTCTGGCTCAGACGACGCGTGACAAGAAAGAGCGCGTTGGCATGATCTACGAAATGCACGCTGAAAAACGCGAGCAGGTCGACGAAGCCTACGCTGGCGACATCATCGCCTTGGCTGGCCTCAAGGATACCCGCACGGGCGAGACGTTGTCTGATCCAAGCAAGCCGGTTTTGCTTGAAAAGATGGACTTCCCAAATCCCGTCATCGAAATGAAGGTCGAGCCAAAGACCAAGGCCGACCAGGAAAAGATGGCGCAGGTGCTTTACACCATGGCGCTTGAAGATCCATCGTTCCGCGTTTCGGTTGACCAAGAGTCTGGCGAGACGATCCTGAAGGGGATGGGCGAGCTTCATCTCGACATCAAAGTCGACATCATGCGCCGTGAACCCCACAACATCGAAGTGCAGGTTGGTGCGCCGCAGGTTGCCTATCGCGAAGCGCTCGCCCGGCCGACCGAGATCGATTACACGCACAAGAAGCAGACCGGCGGTACGGGTCAGTTCGCGCGCGTCAAACTCAAGCTTGAGCCGAACGAGATCGGTGCTGGCAACGAGTTCGAGACAACCATCATTGGCGGTACGGTTCCGAAGGAATACATCCCTGGCGTTGAAAAGGGCGTTCAGTCGGTTTGGGACAACGGCATCCTGATCGGCTTCCCGATGGTCGACATGAAGGTCAACCTTTATGACGGCGCTTTCCACGAGGTCGACTCGTCCGCAATCGCCTTTGAAATCGCGACCCGGGCCGCCATGAAGGAAGCTTGCGAAAAAGCGGGCGTGAAGCTGCTTGAGCCGATCATGGACGTTGAAGTTGTGACGCCGGGTGATTTCGTCGGTGGCGTCATCGGCGACATCAACTCACGTCGCGGTCAGATTCGCGATCAACAGATGCGCGGTAACGCGACGGTTATTCGCGCCAATGTGCCGCTGGCAAATATGTTCGGTTACGTCAGCCAACTGCGCTCGATGAGCCAGGGTCGCGCGTCGTACACGATGCAGTTTGCCCACTATTCGGACGTTCCACGGAACGTTGCAGACGAAGTTAAGGCGAAATTTGCCTAAAGCGGTCAAACGCTGACGGGTGGGTTTTTGCCAAGAAAGACGACCTGGGAGTCGGCAGTAAATGCAGGTGGCCGGGTGAGACAGATAGACGTCGTTGGGCGAACATAGCCCGAGAATGATAACTGAAGTGGAGAGCCACGATGGCCAAGGCAAAGTTTGAGCGGAATAAGCCGCATTGCAACGTTGGAACGATCGGTCACGTCGACCACGGCAAGACCACGCTGACCGCAGCGTTGACCAAGGTTTCGCATGACCGCGGCTGGACATCGTCGTCGATTGCGTATGACGAAGTTGCGAAGGCGTCGGAAAGCCAGGGCCGCCGCGACCCAACCAAGATTTTGACGATTGCCACCTCGCACGTCGAATACGCGACGCCGAACCGGCATTACGCCCACGTCGACTGCCCGGGTCACGCCGACTACGTCAAGAACATGATCACGGGTGCGGCCCAGATGGACGGCGCGATTTTGGTCGTGTCGGCTGTTGACGGTCCGATGCCACAGACCCGCGAGCACATTTTGCTGGCTCGTCAGGTTGGCGTGCCGCAGATCGTCGTGTTTTTGAACAAGTGCGATATCGTCGAAGACGAGGAGCTGCTCGATCTCGTCGAAATGGAAGTTCGCGAGTTGCTTGTGAAGTACAACTTCCCAGGCGACGACACGCCGGTCATCCGCGGCGCGGCAGTTAAAGCGTTGAACGGCGAAAAGGGCCCGCTTGCTGACGAAGCCATCATCAAGCTTTATGAAGCGCTCGACACATTCATCCCGATCCCGGATCGTCCAAAAGATTTGCCGTTCTTAATGCCGATCGAAGACGTGTTTTCGATCTCGGGTCGCGGCACGGTTGTCACCGGTCGTATTGAGCGCGGCGTCATCAAGGTTGGCGAAGAAGTTGAAATCGTCGGCATCCGCGACACCCAGAAGTCGGTCGTCACCGGCGTCGAAATGTTCCGCAAGTTGCTCGACAGCGGCGAAGCTGGCGATAACGTCGGCTGCTTGCTGCGCGGTATTGACAAAGAAGCCGTTGAACGCGGTCAGGTGCTTTGCAAGCCAGGCTCCGTGAAGCCGCACAAGAAGTTCGCAGCCGAAGCCTACATTCTGAATAAAGAAGAGGGCGGCCGCCACACACCGTTCTTTACCAACTATCGTCCGCAGTTCTACTTCCGCACCACCGACGTGACGGGCACCGTTAAGCTCGCCGAAGGCACGGAAATGGTGATGCCGGGTGATAACGTCTCGGTTACCGTCGAACTCGTGTCGCCGATCGCCATGGAAGAAAAGGTCCGCTTTGCGATCCGCGAAGGCGGCCGCACGGTTGGCGCTGGCGTCGTGACCAAAATCCTCGAGTAGTTGAAAGTTTAGGGAAGTGG
>JANMII010000143.1:0-8055 GCA_031375665.1 Hyphomicrobium sp. | reverse complement strand
CGATCACCGGTCGCGGAACGGTCGCCACGGGTCGTATCGACCGCGGCCAGATCAAGGTCGGCGAGGAAATCTCCCTGATCGGATTCGGCTCGGACAAGAAGTCGGTCGTCACCGGCGTCGAGATGTTCCGCAAGCTGCTCGACAGCGGCGAAGCTGGCGATAACGTCGGCTGCTTGCTGCGCGGTATCGACAAGGAAGCCGTTGAACGCGGTCAGGTGCTTTGCAAGCCAGGCTCCGTGAAGCCGCACAAGAAGTTCGCAGCCGAAGCCTACATCCTGAATAAGGAAGAGGGCGGCCGCCACACACCATTCTTTACCAACTATCGTCCGCAGTTCTACTTCCGCACCACCGACGTCACGGGCACCGTTAAGCTCGCCGAAGGCACGGAAATGGTGATGCCGGGCGACAACGTTTCGGTCACCGTCGAGCTCGTGTCGCCGATCGCCATGGAAGAAAAGGTCCGCTTTGCGATCCGCGAAGGCGGCCGCACGGTTGGCGCTGGCGTCGTGACCAAAATCCTCGAGTAGTTGAAAGTTTAGGGAAGTGGCCCGCCTTAGGGTCGCTTCCTTTTTTCTTTCTCAAAAGTGTGAAAGCGACACCTATGCACGGCCAAAACATCCGCATCCGTCTCAAAGCGTTCGATCATCGCATTCTCGATGCCTCGACGCGCGAGATCGTGAACACGGCGAAACGCACTGGTGCCGAAGTCCGCGGGCCGATCCCGTTGCCGACGCGCATCGAACGCTTCACCGTCAACCGCTCGCCGCACATCGACAAGAAGTCGCGCGAGCAGTTCGAGATGCGCACCCACAAGCGTTTGCTCGACATCGTCGATCCCACGCCGCAAACAGTCGACGCTTTGATGAAGCTCGATCTGGCGGCCGGTGTCGACGTCGAAATCAAACTCTAATCAATCAGCTTTCGGGCCCTCTGGCGGTAACGCGAATGGCCCCAACGATAGGAAGGAATGCACATGCGTTCCGGAGTGATTGCACAGAAGATCGGGATGACCCGCATCTTCACCGACGCGGGCGAACACGTTCCCGTCACCGTTCTGCGGCTTGAGAACCTTCAGGTTCTCAGCCACCGCACGGTCGAAAAGAACGGCTACACCGCAATCCAGGTCGGTGGTGGCACACGCAAGCCTTCGCGATTGACGAAGTCTGAGCGCGGCACCTTCGCGAAGGCTGAAGTCGAGCCAAAGCGCAAACTAGCTGAGTTTCGTGTCAGTCCTGAAAACCTCATCGAAGTTGGCGCGGAAATCACCGCAGATCACTTCGTGCCAGGCCAGTTCGTGGACGTGACGGGAACCACGCAGGGTAAGGGCTTTCAGGGCGCCATGAAGCGCTGGAACTTCGGCGGTCTGCGCGCAACCCACGGCGTCTCGGTTTCGCATCGCTCGCACGGCTCGACCGGTCAGCGCCAAGACCCGGGTAAAGTTTTCAAAGGCAAAAAAATGGCCGGCCACATGGGTGATGATCGCATCACCACCCAGAACCTGGTGATCGCCAAAATCGATGTTGCGCGCGGGCTGGTTATGGTGCGCGGCGCAGTGCCAGGCTCGAAGGGTGGTTGGGTCGTCGTGCGCGACGCCGTCAAGAAGGCCGCGCACAAAGATGCTCCGATGCCGGGCGCGTTTAAGTCGCGTAGCGAAACCAAGAAGGAGAGCGCGTGATGAAAGCTTCGGTCACAACGCTCGACGCCAGCACGGCTGGCGAAATCGAATTGGCGGACGCGATCTTCGGTCTCGAACCGCGCCCCGACCTTATCCACCGCATGGTGCGTTACCAGACGCTAAAGCGGATGGCTGGCACGCATCACGCAGCCGATCGCTCCGAAGTCGGCGTGACGGGCAAGAAGATGTATAAGCAGAAGGGCACCGGCGGCGCTCGTCACGGTGACAAGTCTGCGCCGCAGTTTCGCGGTGGCGGTAAGGCGTTTGGTCCAAAGCCGCGCTCGCATGCCGTTGACATGACAAAGAAGACGCGCGCGCTCGCACTGCGTCATGCGCTTTCGGCGAAGGCCGCTGCTGGCGAAATCGTTGTGCTTGATAAAGCATCGTCGTCAGCTGGCAAAACTGGCGCGCTGAAATCGCAGTTTGCAAAACTCGAGTGGATGAACGCGCTGATCATCGATGGCGCCGAGTTAGAGCCAACGTTTGCGCGGGCTGCTCGTAACATTCCAAACATCGACGTGCTTCCGATCCAAGGCATCAACGTCTACGACATTCTGCGTCGCAAGAAGCTGGTGTTGACCAAGGCGGCGGTTGCAGCTCTTGAGGAGCGCTTCAAATGAACACCAAACGCACAGCCTACGACGTCATCATTTGTCCGGTGATCACCGAGAAGGCGACACTGGCGTCGGAGTCCAATCAGGTGATCTTCAAGGTCAACCGGCAGGCGACGAAGCCCGAGATCAAAGCGGCAGTCGAGAGCTTGTTCAAGGTCAAGGTCAAGTCGGTCAACACCATCGTCCGCAAGGGCAAGAAACGGGCGTTCCGCGGCATCATTGCCTTGCTGAGCGACACCAAGAGGGCAGTCATCACGCTCGAAGATGGTCATTCCATCGACGTGACGACCGGTCTCTAAGGAGAAGGCATTATGGCGCTTAAAACATTCAGCCCAACCTCGCCCGGCCGGCGCCACCTGATCCAGGTGGACCGTTCGGCACTGTGGAAGGGCGGCCCGGTCAAGGCTCTCGTCGAGGGCAAGCAGAAAACCGGCGGACGCAACAGCGACGGCCGCATTACGACACGCCACATCGGCGGGGGTCATAAGCAGAGCTATCGCAAAATCGATTTCAAGCGTCGCAAGTATGATGTCGCGGCGGCTGTCGAGCGGATTGAATACGATCCAAACCGCACCGCGTTCATCGCGCTTTTAAAGTACACCGACGGCACGCAAGCCTACATTTTGGCGCCGCAGCGCCTCGCCGTTGGCGACGCGGTCGTTGCTGGCGCGAAGGTCGACGTTAAGCCAGGCAACGCGATGCCGCTGGCTGCGATGCCGGTCGGCACGATTGTCCACAACGTCGAGATGAAGCCGGGTAAGGGCGGACAGATTGCGCGCTCGGCTGGATCGTTCGTGCAACTCGTCGGCCGCGACAGCGGATACGCCGTTCTGAAATTGAATTCGGGCGAGACGCGCAAGGTGCCAGCGGATTGCATGGCAACCGTTGGCGCGGTTTCGAACCCTGATCACATGAACACCGTGATCGGCAAGGCTGGTCGCAACCGTTGGCTCGGCAAGCGTTCGACCGTTCGCTCGATTGCTATGAACCCGGTCGACCATCCGAACGGTGGCCGGACCAAGGGTGGTAAGCACTGGGCGACGCCGTGGGGCAAACCGACCAAGGGCTTCAAGACCCGCAAGAACAAGACGACCACTAAGTACATCGTTCGCAGCCGCCAGAAGGCCAAGTAAGCCACAAGTGAAACTCGGCACGCTCGCGAGCTGATTGAAGGAGACGATCACGTGACACGTTCAGTTTGGAAAGGCCCGTTCCTTGACGGCTACATCCTGAAGAAGGCGGAGAAGTCGCGCGCATCAGGGCGCAACGAAGTCATCAAGACGTGGAGCCGCCGCTCAACGATCCTGCCGCAGTTCGTCGGGCTCACGTTCGGCGTTCACAACGGCAAAAAGCACATTCCCGTGGCGGTGACGGAAGACATGATCGGTCACAAGTTCGGCGAGTTCGCGCCAACCCGTCATTTCCCCGGTCACGGTGGCGATAAAAAAGCGGTGAGGAAGTAATGGGCAAGCCTAGCCATGAGCGGCGCCTACCTGAAAACGAGGCGCAAGCGGTTGCTCGCTCGCTGCGGATTTCTCCGCAGAAGCTGAACCTCGTTGCCGGTATGATCCGCGGCAAAAAAGTTGACCAAGCGCTGGCCGAACTCGAGTTCAGCCGCAAGCGCATTGCAGTCGACGTCCGCAAGTGCGTGATGAGCGCGGTTGCGAACGCTGAAAACAATCACAGCCTTGACGTCAACGAGTTGATCGTCGCTGAAGCGTATGTCGGCAAGAACCTGACTTTGAAGCGCTTCCATGCGCGCGGTCGCGGTCGCGGGTCGGCTATTTTGAAGCCGTTCGCTCAGTTGACCGTTGTGGTTCGCCAGGTCGAAGCTGAAGCCAAGGCCGAAAAGAAGAAATCGGCTGCAAAGCCCGCCGCTGACAAGGCCAAGCGCGCGCCGAAGGAGGCCAAGTAGTATGGGTCAAAAAGTCAATCCTGTCGGGCTTCGCGTCGGCATCAACCGGACCTGGGATAGCCGCTGGTTCGCAGCGCGCCACGAATACCCGCGTTTGCTGCATGAAGACCGCGCCATCCGCGCCCATATCATGAAGGACCAGCGCGAAGCCGGCATCTCACGCGTCATCATCGAGCGTCCGCACAAGAAGTGCCGCGTCACGGTGCACACCGCGCGCCCCGGCATTTTGATCGGCAAGAAGGGTGAAAAGATCGAACGTATCCGTTCAGATCTCGCCCGCCTGACCACGTCGGAAGTGCATTTGAACATTGTCGAAATTCGCAAGCCGGAAATCGATGCCGTGTTGATCGCCGAAAGCATCGCCCAGCAGTTGGAGCGCCGCGTTGCGTTCCGCCGGGCTATGAAGCGGTCGGTGCAGTCGGCACTCCGACTTGGCGCGGTTGGAATTCGTATCAACGTTGCCGGTCGTCTTGGCGGCGCTGAAATCGCGCGGACGGAATGGTATCGCGAAGGCCGCGTGCCGTTGCATACGCTGCGGGCCGATATCGATTTCGGTTACGGCAAAGCACAAACGGCTTACGGCATCATTGGCATTAAGGTCTGGGTCTTCAAAGGCGAGATCATCGAGCACGATCCGATGGCGGCTGAACGCAAAAACGCTGAGATGCAGGAGACCGGAGGTCCGCGTCCGCGTCGTGAAGATCGCGATGGTGGTGATCGTCGCGAACGCCGCGGTGGTCGTGGCGGACGTGGAGGCGCAGGCGGCGGCGGGCGTGGTGGTGCCGGTGGCGGTGCTGGCGGCGGTGGTGCCCCGAGCGGCGGCGACACACCAACACCGACTTCCGAGGCTTAAAGACTTTCGAGGCGAATACTCATGTTACAGCCTAAAAAAACCAAGTTTCGCAAAGCCTTCAAGGGCAAAATCCACGGCAATGCCAAGGGTGGGACAACCTTGAACTTTGGCGAAATCGGGCTCAAGGCCTTAGAACCGGAGCGATTGACGGCGCGCCAGATCGAAGCCGCCCGTCGGGCCATCGCGCGTCATACCAAGCGCGCTGGACGGATGTGGACACGCGTATTCCCAGATGTGCCGGTGACCAAGAAGCCAGCTGAAGTCCGCATGGGCTCGGGTAAGGGTGGCATCGAATTGTGGGTCGCGCGCGTCAAGCCGGGCCGCATTATTTTCGAACTTGGCGGGCTCAATCCGCAGGTTGCGAAAGAAGCTTTGATGCTCGGCGCGGCTAAGCTGCCGATCAAGTGCCGGGTAGTGACGCGCATCGGGTAAATCGGCTGGGCTTTTTGATGGGGTCCGCCAACCGACACGTACGCAAATTGAATGAAGTGAGGACTGTGTCATGGCTAGCGACTTTAAGGATCTGTCGCTCGATCAACTCGACGACCAGCTGGTGAAGCTGAAGAAGGAGCAGTTCAATCTGCGCTTTCAGCGAGCTTCCGGCCAGCTTGAGAATACTGCGCGCATTCGGCTGCTACGCCGGGACATCGCGCGCGTTAAAACAGTCGCCCGTGGCAAGCGCTCGGGCAGCGCCAAGAGCAGCCCCAAAGCGGGCGCGTGAAGGAGACTTAGATTATGCCGAAGCGCGTGCTCCAGGGCGTCGTGGTATCCGACAAGAACGACAAGACCATTGTTGTTCAGGTCGAACGCCGCTATACCCACCCGCTTTTAAAGAAGACGGTGCGTCGTACGAAGAAGTACCACGCTCACGACGAAACGAATGTTTTCAAGGTTGGCGATCTGGTTTCCATCGAGGAAACTGCGCCAATCTCCAAGAATAAACGTTGGGTTGCTATGGCGGCTGCGAAGGCCTGATAGGTCATTCGAAGCGTGCGTAAGATTTGACGTCTAAAGCGTCCTCGTGAGCTGTCGGAGCGTTGGGTTGCCAATCGGCTTTTCCCAAGACCCCGCAAGCCAAAAAGGGCAGATGAAGCCGAGACCCCTCGTGCAGTTTGGCGCGATCCGGTCCAACGAGAAGGAATTCCGCGATGATCCAGGTGGAGAGCAATCTCGACGTCGCCGACAATTCGGGCGCGCGCCGGGTCCAATGCATCAAGGTGCTGGGTGGCTCGAAGCGTCGCTATGCGACTGTCGGAGACACCATCGTCGTGTCGGTTAAGGAAGCGATTCCGAAAGGCCGCGTGAAGAAGGGTCAAGTGATGAAGGCCGTGATCGTGCGCGTCGCCAAGGGCGTGCGCCGGGCTGACGGTTCGCTGATCCGCTTTGATCGTAATGCAGCGGTTTTGATCAACGCCAACGGCGAACCCATCGGCACGCGTATCTTTGGACCGGTGACTCGTGAGCTTCGCGGCAAGAACCACATGAAGATCGTCTCGCTTGCGCCGGAGGTGCTGTAATGGCCTCGATGAAGATTAAAAAGGGCGACAACGTCGTTGTTCTGACTGGTCGCGATAAAGGCAAGCGCGGCGAAGTGATAGAAGTGCGCCCGAAAGAAAATCGTGCGTTGGTGCGTGGCATCAACATGGTGCGCCGCCATCAGCGTCAGACCGCACAGACCGAGGGTGGGATCATCTCGAAAGAGGGTCCAATCCAGTTGTCGAACCTTGGTATCGAAGACCCTAAGGACGGCAAGCCGTCACGCGTTGGCTTTAAGTTTTTAGCGGACGGCAAGAAGGTCCGCATCGCAAAACGCTCGGGCGAGCAGATCCCGGAGAAGAACTAGGTCATGGCTGAGAAAGACAAAGCAAAGGGCGGCAAGGCCCAAACCGGCGATCCGAAAAAGGCAGCCGACATTGAGGCCAAGAAGGCAAAGAGCGCGGCTCGCAAGGCTGCGGCCTCTGGTCCGCGCGCGGCGGCGAGCCCTCGACCAAAAGATTATAAGCCGCGCATGAAGGTGCTGTACGAGAACGTCGTGCGGGCTGCGATGCGCGAAAAGTTTGCCTATCAAAACGTCATGATGATCCCACGTATCGAAAAGATCGTGATCAACATGGGCGTCGGTGACGCTGTCAACGACCGCAAAAAAGTCGACGTCGCGGCCGCTGATTTGGCTTTGATTGCTGGCCAGAAGCCGGTGATCACCAAAGCCCGCAAGGCCATCGCGGTCTATAAACTGCGTGAAGGCATGGCGATTGGTGCCAAGGTCACGCTGCGCGGCGACCGGATGTACGAATTCCTCGATCGCTTGGTTACGATTGCGCTGCCGCGCGTCAAGGACTTCCGCGGTCTTAACCCGAAGAGCTTCGATGGTCGCGGCAACTACGCGACCGGCTTGAAGGAGCACCTCGTGTTTCCCGAAATCGACTATGACAAAGTCGACAACGTGCTGGGTATGGACGTGATCGTCTGCACCTCAGCCCGCTCAGATGACGAAGCCCGCGAATTACTCAAAGGCTTCAACTTCCCGTTCCGCAGCTAAAGGACCTCGGTCCCACTTCACGACAGAAGTGGCCGAAAGGCCTTTGGAGGAGATGACATGGCTAAGACCAGCTCGATTGAAAAGAACAACCGCCGCCGCCGCATGGCCGAACAGCAGGCCCCAAAGCGCAAGCGTTTGAAAGCCCTCGCCAGCGACATGAAGAAGTCGCCGGAAGAACGGTTCGCCGCCAACTTGAAGCTGGCAGAAATGCCACGCAACGGGTCGAAGGTGCGCATCCGCAACCGGTGTGAAGTGACCGGACGTCCGCGCGGCAACTATCGCAAGCTTAAGATGTGCCGCAACCAGCTTCGCGAACTCGCGAGCCAGGGCCGCATCCCGGGCATGACGAAGGCTAGCTGGTAAGGAGCGCGCGCAGATGGCAATGAACGATCCAATTGGCGACATGCTTACACGTATTCGCAATGCGCAGATGCGCCGTCGCCCCAAAGTCGCAACGCC
>JANMII010000137.1:0-12678 GCA_031375665.1 Hyphomicrobium sp. | reverse complement strand
TTTGTCTTCGCCCCAACCCATCGGTCCAATGGTTTCGAACACGATCGGGAGTTTCAGCAGCTTTATCGTGGTGTCCATCACCATGAATACAATAACGATGACACTGAGCGCATACCTAACCCAAAGCATCCATCGCTCTGTTGCACCGCTGCGATGGTCTTCGCTGGACATGAAACAGACCTCATCAGTTTTTCATGCAAAATGTTTGACGGTCGTACCGGCTGTTTGCTGCGGCGGCTCGTCGAGCGGCAATGGATAGGCTGTCGCTGCATCAAACGCTTGCCTGTGACCGCAATCCTTTGAGGACAGCAATGATGGCCATCGCGTGACCATGGCCGATCTAAAAGTCGTTGTTGAGCTGCATAACGACCCGGCCTTCTGTCGCCGCGCGGTTGAGTGTGCCCCTTCCCGAAGCTTATTTTCGAAGCGCGCTGCCCGAGGCCTTCAACACCAGAGCGTGCGTTGATTTTCATTTCCGCAATGTCGTGGGCTCGCTAAACCGCGGCAGCCAGATTGACCCGTGCCGCTAGGGCTTCTGCTGCTTCTTTGCGCTCGCTATAGCGATCGACCAGCAGGTCGCTGCGATGGCGAACCAACATTGTGAATTTGACCAGTTCTTCCATCACGTCGACCACGCGGTCGTAATAGGCGGACGCCCGCATGCGGCCCTCATTGTCGAACTCGTCGTAGGCCTTAGCGACGGACGATTGGTTGGGGATCGTCACCATTCGCATCCATCGGCCAAGCACCCGCATCTGATTGACGGCGTTGAATGACTGCGATCCCCCCGACACCTGCATCACAGCCAGCGTTCTGCCTTGCGTTGGGCGAACGGCACCGATGCTGAGTGGTATCCAATCGATCTGCGCTTTCATGATGCCGGTCATCGCGCCGTGTCGCTCGGGACTGCTCCAAACCTGTCCTTCCGACCACAGCGATAGGCTGCGCAACTCTTGCACTTTGGGATGATCTGCTGGCGCATCGTCCGGCAGCGGTAGTCCGCTTGGATCAAAAATCCGCGTTTCAGCGCCCATGACATCCAACAGGCGAGCGGCCTCGAACGTCAAGAAGCGGCTGTAGGACCGTTCGCGAACGGAGCCATACAGCAACAGAATACGCGGCTTATGCGTGAAGGCCGCAACGTCATCAAGCGCCGACTGTGTCGGCACTACGAACGATGACGCATCGAGATTGGAAAGCGTCGTCATGCGTCGGCTTTGATCGGTGTCGCGCTGCGGCCGATGTCATCGAGGTGCGATTGCAGGGCGAGCTTATCGAGCGCTGCGATTGGCAAACTCAGGAAAATGCTGATGCGTTGATGCAGCATCCGATGGGTGTCGGCGAATGCAAATCGCTTTTCAGCTTCCGTCCCGGTCGCCGCTGCAGGATCAGGCAAGCCCCAGTGCGCGGTCATCGGTTGGCCCGGCCAATATGGGCACGATTCATTTGCGGCGTTGTCGCAGACCGTAAAAATGAAATCCATCTTCGGTGCGCCAGCGGCTGCAAACTCGTCCCACGATTTCGATCGCAGGTCTGCCGTGTCGTAATTCAAGTGCCCCAACAGATCGCGAGCGTAGGGGTTCACGGTTCCGTTCGGTTGACTGCCGGCGCTGAACGCCTTGAACCGACCTTGACCAAGCCGATTCATGATCGCTTCGCCAATAATGGAGCGGGCGGAATTTCCGGTGCAGAGAAACAGCACATTACGAACGCGGTCAGACATGGCTCGGCTCCTTGACACAACACGAGGTGAGTTCGGCGGCGACTGGGGCGCAAATATCGACCCGTCCGCCACAGCAATCCTTGAACAGAAACACCGTCAACGCTTGAAAGCTCTTGAGGTCGGCACGATAGACGATGGAGCGGCCATGGCGGGCGCTGCTGATCATTCCGGCGTGGCTCAGGATCGACAGGTGCGACGACAGCGTGGTGTGCGGAACGTCGACGGCTTGAGCGATATCGCCGGCTGCCAGCCCGTCTGGTTCATGACGAACGAGCAAGCGAAACACGTCGAGCCGTGTGGGCTGCGCGAGGGCTGACAAAGCTGCAATGGCGTCTATTGAATTCATACTTCCAGAAATATCGAAATGTAAGGGTATGTCAAGGCCAGCCCTTTCGCGGGCCAAGAATGAATGCGGGCTATGGACTGCGATGTGGGCGCTTAAGTCTTAGTTCGTTCGACGCGCATCGCTGAGGGTCGGGACAGCAGCATTCACAACAAAGACCGGCGCAAAATCGAAAAGACCCGCTATCAAAAATTGCCGCCCATTGCATTGCTGATCAGGTCGCTGACAGTGTTTTCGCGGCCTTTGCGCTGGGGCTCCGAGCGGCGTTCGGCAACCTTGGCCGGATTGAAATTTGGCTGCACCGGTGCCAAATGGTCGCGACCCTTGTTGATGCTGTCCCAGTCACCGTCGAGGGCCTGGATGACGCGCTTCTCGTGGCCGTAGACGTCGTAGAAGACTTTCAATCGGCCGCTGTCCTCGACCCACGCCGTGAAATAGGCGAGATGGATCGGCACCGGTTTTTCGATCGCAATTTCGTTGTTCAGCGGTCCTGATTTGATCAGCTGGCTGACTTTGGCGGCATCCCAACCCTTGTCATACGCAAGCACGATCTCGGCCAGCTCAAGCGGATTGCGGACCCGCAGACACCCATGACTAAGTGTGCGTTGTGCCGACTTGAACATCCACTTGTCCGGCGTGTCGTGCATGAAAATGGTGTGCTGACTTGGGAATGAAAATTTAACGTACCCGAGCGCGCTGCGTGGCCCCGGTGCTTGCGTCACGACATAATTACGGATGTCGTCTTTCGACCAATCGATAGTGCGCCAGTTGCGCGCTTCACCCGACTTGGTTTCGATTTCGAGACCGTGTTGGCGCATCATGCCGCCACCGCGCAGCAAGCTCGGCCACAACTCGTGAACCATGATGCTTTCCGGCACCCGCCATTTCGGCCGCAGAACGACATGCTGCAATGGTCGCGAAAACACTGAACTCTGTTTGTCGACGAAGCCCGCTACGATCCGTTCTGACCGAATGATCTGCCCGTCCTTGTAAACATACTGCATGAATTCTGGGATGTTGTTGAACACATGCAGTGTGCCGAGGTTGTCCCACATCCAGCGCCACATCTCCATATTGGCGCGCAGTTTTTTGGCCGACCGGCTGAGCGACGTTGACCGGCCAGTGTTTGGCAGCGCCTGCAGGTAGGCTTGGCGCAATTTTTCAAATTGGGGATGCGGTGGGTGGAAACCACGCAGTGCTGCGTCGGGTTCGGCAGCGTCGGCCAATCGAGCCAGCACGACATCGGGGGCCAGCAGTTGTGGTTTGCGATCAAGATTGCTGTTGAGCAGCTTCGACGGGCTCGCAATGCGCCCACCACGGGCGTGATGCGCGTAAAGCATGGCGGCGCGCGTTAAGGCCACATCGAATGCAGCAATGGTGGCGTCATCTGTCGTCGGCGGGCCAGACACGTCGGGAATTTTGAACGCGCGAGCCTCAAGACCATATGCGTTGGCATTGGCGAGTTCGCGCGCAAGCGCCTTCGCGCCCTCCGTCACCATGCCGTTGGCGATCCACAACGGCTGGCCGCGCAAGCGATAAAAATCTTCGAGGGCTTTTGCGTGAGCCCGATCGACGTCAGTTGCTGATGGCGGCAAGGCGCTGGCTGTCGATTGCAGCAGCGACCCGAGGTGAGCGGCGCCCGGCGCGACCTCAGCAACTGCGACGGCGGGAGGCGTAGTCGTGGCCGACACCGGTTCGGCGGCCGCAGCAATGCTGCAAATCAAAGCCAGTGCGGCGGACGCGAGCAAGACCGCTCGGCTTCTTGCAATCACCATCGTCATGGCCCCTCACTCGCTCCGTCGTCGACTGCGCCAGTTACATACCGAATCGCATACCGGCGAAAGTGTGCCTGTGAAGCTGCGGCACGGCAAAGGCAGAGCAGCACTTGTGCTCGGCTCTGCAGTTTCAAAGCGGTCGATTTCCTTAGCCGTGTGATCGCGCCACCGTCTTGTCTGCCGGTTGCGAGGCGGGCGGCTAGCGCGGTTTTTTCAAGCGCGCCGCTAAATCCGGTCGCCGTTCGGCTGTGATCCGCTCCGACTGTGCCTGCCGCCACGCGGCAATTTTTTTATGATCGCCGGAGAGCAAAATGTCTGGCACGTCGTGACCGTCCCACATTCTGGGCTTGGTGTAGTGGGGATACTCAAGCAGGCCGTGCTCGAAACTTTCTTGGGCTAAACTTTCGTCACCGCCAAGCACGCCGGGCAGCAGCCGAACAGTAGCGTCGATGATGACCATCGCGGCAAGTTCGCCGCCGGACAGCACGTAGTCGCCAATGGAAATTTCACGCAAGCTGCGGGCTGTTATGATGCGCTCGTCGACGCCTTCAAAGCGGCCAGCCAGCATAACAACACCCGGCCCGTCAGCCAGTTCGCGTGCGATCGTTTGGCTGAACGGTTGCCCGCGTGGCGACATGTAGATCAATGGTACGCCTGGGTTGCTCTGTGTCGCGGCATCGAGCGCTGCGGCCACGACATCGGCGCGCAAGACCATGCCAGCGCCACCGCCCGTCGGTGTGTCATCGACTTGGCGGTGTTTGCCTAATCCGAAATCGCGAATTTGAACCGTCTCGAGTGACCAAATACCAGCATCAAGCGCTTGGCCGACCAACGACACCCCGAGCGCGCCTGGAAACATGTCTGGAAACAACGTCACGATGCTTGCGCGCCATGCAGGGCGACCATCGCTGGACGGTGTGTGCGCCATCACACGCCTTCGACGACGGTGATGTCGATGGTGCCTGCTCCCTGCCGCAGAGCTTTGGCTTCGGCATATTCAGGCGAGGTCGCATAGCCGTGCGCGTGTTCGAAGCTTGGGAATTCAAGCACCACATTGCGCGTTGTGCCGTGGCCTTCGATGATCTCGCAACGGCCGCCACGCACGATCGGTCGGCCCTCAAATTTGTCGAGCGCGACTTTCGATTTGGCGACGTACTTGGCCCACTGTTCGGTGTCGGTGACGGTGGCGTGCGCGATAACATATCCCTTCGGCATCGGCGGAACTTCCCAATTTGTTTGGATGGTTTGGAGCGAGTGTGCTGCGGCTGAGGCGAGGCATAGCCTGGGCGTCCGCTTGCCTGCAACTGACCATCACGAAACGCGCTTAAATCCCAGCGATGAACGCATGAATGGCGTCGGCCGCCGCTTTGGGATCGGTGGCCGCCGTAATTGGTCGACCGACGACCAAGTGGTTGGCGCCGGCGTTGAGTGCGTTGCGTGGCGTTGTGATGCGTGTTTGATCGCCAGCGTCACCACCCGGCATTCTGATGCCCGGAGTTACGATTAAAAAATCGACGCCGGTCGCTTGACGGACAGCCGCTGCCTCTTGTCCCGAAGCAATCACGCCATCCAGTCCGGCGCTGTGGGCTAGGCGCGCCCGCCGCAGCACCAATGCGGCTGGATCAAGCGCCACGCCCTGCTCGTCGAGATCGTGGCGATCAAGACTGGTCAGCACCGTGACTGACAGAAGCTTAAGCGCAGACGTTCCGCGCCCTCGGATGGCGGCTTGCAGCGTCTTGGTGTCGAGGCCATGCAGGGTCAGAAAATCGACGCCAAGTTCGGCAGCATTCGCCACCGCGCGTTCCACAGTGTTGCCAATGTCGAGAAACTTGAGATCGAGAAAGACACGCTTGCCGTCAGACTTCAGCTGTTGGGCAAGTTCCAGGCCGCCACTAAACAGCAGCTCCAGCCCAATCTTGTAGAACGTCACGCTTTGATCGAGACGCGTGATGAGTTCGCGCGCCTCGCGCGCTGTCGGCACGTCAAGGGCAACGATGATTTTATCGCGTGGGTCGTTGGATGGCTGCACGGCCGCTCGAGGGGCGGTGGTTTGGGGAATTTCGCGCATCGGACTGCTCTCGCGTTGCTCGGCCCATTCCGCCCGCCCGGTTTCATATCGACCCGGTTGAGCGCCGCTTACCCATGCATGACATGAGCGGCGCGCGCCAGCTTTTGGATCAGCAGCTTGTATTGCTCCTGACTATCTTTGTTTTTGAGATGATTGTGATCGTCGAAGGCTTCGCCAACGCGCGGCACCACGAACTGGTCCGGTAGCACCAACGACCCGCAGCCCAACTCAAGGACGAGACGCAGTTGTGATAGCCCGCGCAGACCGCCCATGCCGCCGGACGATGCCGCACCGACGGCAAACACGCGGGTTTTGAACACTTCGAGCGGCGCTTCGCCTTCGTCGCGAATGTGGCTGACCCAGTCGATGGTGTTCTTGAGCAATGGCGAGAACGACGCGTTGTATTCGGGGCTGGCAATAAAAATCCCTGAGTGGACCTTCATCAAGGCTTTAAATTTGCGCGCCGTGTCGGGTGGGCCGGATGCAGCTTCAAGGTCACCGTCGTAGAGCGGCATGGGATAATCGGCGAGGTCGGCGAAAGTCGCGTTGATGCCATTGGCTTCAGCAATGGTGGCGCCAAGCCGCGCCAGCCGCTTGTTCCATGATTTTGTCCGCGCGCTGCCGGCGATGAAGAGCAATCGCGGCTCAGTTGTTTTTGCAGCCGTCATGAGGCGGGCGTGTCCTGTGGGTTGGTGATGGGACGCGCTAATGGCCAATTAGCGCGGGAATGGTGCTTTGGGCGATGAATGCTTTTGAAAAACCTGCCCCTCGTGATCGCGACAGAGCAGCGTCACGTGCTTTTGCCCTCGAAAAAATCTTTGACGCGGCTGAAGAAGCCGGCACTCTCGGGGCTGGTGTCGTTGTGGCTCGCCTTCTCGAATTCTTCGAGTAGTTCGCGCTGACGTCGCGTCAGGTTCTTTGGCGTTTCGACATCGACCTCGATGTACATATCGCCGGTTACCTTCGACCGCAGCACTGGCATGCCCTTGCCTTTGAGGCGAAACTGCTTGCCGCTTTCAGTGCCCTCCGGGATTTTCACCCGCGTGGTCTGGCCTTCGAGTGTGGGCACGTCGATTTGGCCACCGAGCGACGCCGTCGTCATCGCAATCGGCACTTTGCAAAATACGTCCGAGCCATCGCGTTGGAAAAACTCGTGCGATTTGATTGACAGGAAAATATACAAATCGCCGGTCGGGCCGCCGCGCATGCCAGCCTCACCCTCACCAGCGAGACGAATGCGCGTGCCATCCTCGACGCCGGCTGGAATATTGACCGACAGCGTTCGCTCTTTGCTGATGCGACCGCTGCCCGAGCACGCCGTGCACGGATCGTCGATCGTTTCGCCGCGGCCCTGGCAAGTTGGGCATGGCCGTTCGATGGTAAAGAAGCCCTGGCTGGCGCGCACTTTCCCCATGCCGCCGCAGGTGCCGCAGGTTTTCGCTTTGGTGCCGGCCTTCGCGCCGCTGCCTTCGCACGTTTCACACGAAACGCTGGCTGGAACGCGGATTTGGGCCGTCTTGCCGGTAAAGGCTTCGGCTAAATTGATCTCGAGATTGTAGCGAAGGTCAGCGCCACGCTCCCGGCCTGTGCGCGCACGGCCTTGCTGGCCGCCGCCGCGTCGCCCGCCCATAAATTCACCGAACAAATCGTCGAAGATGTCCGACATCGAGGACGAAAAGTCAGGTCCAAAGCCGCCCTGCCCACCGCGACCACCTTCAAATGCGGCGTGGCCGAACTGATCGTAAGCGGCCCGTTTTTGCGGGTCTTTCAAGGCTTCATAAGCCTCGCTGACTTCTTTGAATTTGCGCTCGGCCTCTTTGTCGCCCGCGTTGCGATCGGGGTGGAATTCTTTGGCGAGCCGCCGATAAGCGGACTTCAAATCCTGCTCGTCGGCACCCCGAGCGATACCAAGAACCTCATAATAGTCGCGCTTGGCCATTGTCGCGTTGCTGTCTCAGACAGTTGGCCTCCCGGCGGCCAAAGTACCCTAGGGTTTTCGGCGCGAGCCCCGTCCCCTGACGTGAGGTCCAAACCCGCTCCGGCCCGGATTAGCGTTGCCCTGAGTGGGGCGCTAAGCCGGGCCGGATAGCCGACCTGGATATGGTAGACTTTACGCAGATTTCTTCTTGTCGTCTTTGACCTCTTCGAAATCAGCGTCAACAACATCGTCGCCGTCGTCCTTGGCTTCGGCTGCGCCATCAACACCTTCTGCGCCGCCCTTGGCGGTGTAGACGGCCTCGCCAATCTTCATCGCGACCTGGGTCAAAGCGTTGGTCGCAGACCGGATGGCTTCGACATCCTCTCCTGCAACCGCATCTTTAAGAGCCGTGATGGCGCTCTCAACGTCGCCCTTAATGGCCGCAACAGCAGGAATCGAAACGTTTTCTGCCAATGACTTTTCGATGCCGTGAACCATGGCTTCGGCCTGATTGCGGGCTTCGACCAGTTCGCGTTTCTTCTTGTCGTCGGCGGCGTTGGCCTCGGCTTCCTTGACCATTTTTTCGATGTCCGCGTCAGACAGGCCGCCGGACGCTTGGATCCGGATCGACTGTTCCTTAGCGGTTGCCTTGTCCTTGGCCGACACATGCACAATGCCGTTGGCATCAATGTCGAACGTCACTTCGATCTGCGGTACGCCACGGGGCGCTGGCGGAATGCCAACGAGATCGAACTGGCCAAGCACTTTGTTGTCCGCCGCCATTTCACGTTCGCCTTGGAACACGCGGATGGTGACAGCACCCTGGCTGTCTTCCGCGGTCGAGAAGGTCTGGCTCTTCTTGGTCGGGATGGTGGTGTTGCGATCGATCAAGCGGGTGAACACACCGCCCAGCGTTTCGATGCCGAGCGACAATGGCGTCACGTCGAGCAGCAACACGTCCTTGACTTCGCCCTTTAAGACGCCGCCCTGGATCGCTGCACCAATCGCCACAACTTCATCTGGATTGACGCCTTTGTGCGGCTCTTTGCCAAACAGTTGTTTGACAAGCTCCTGCACCTTCGGCATGCGCGTCATACCGCCGACGAGCACGACCTCGTCGATTTCGGCAGCCTTCAATCCAGCGTCCTTCAAAGCTTTTTCACACGGACCTTTGGTGCGGGTGATCAGTGTATCGACCAAGCTTTCAAGCTTGGCACGCGTCAGCTTCATGGTCAGATGCTTCGGACCGGTGGCGTCGGCAGTGATGAACGGCAAGTTGACTTCGGTCTGCGGCGCACTCGACAGCTCGATCTTGGCTTTTTCGGCCGCTTCCTTGAGGCGCTGCAACGCGAGCTTGTCCGAGCGCAGGTCGATGCCTTGCTCTTTCTTGAATTCGTCCGCGAGGTAGGCAACCAAAATCATGTCGAAATCTTCGCCGCCCAAGTGCGTATCGCCATTGGTTGACTTCACTTCGAACACGCCATCGCCGATTTCGAGGATCGAAACGTCGAAGGTGCCGCCGCCGAGGTCATAGACCGCGATCGTCTTGGCCTCTTTCTTTTTGTCCAAGCCGTAAGCCAACGCGGCGGCCGTCGGCTCGTTGATAATGCGCAGCACCTCGAGGCCCGCGATGCGGCCGGCGTCTTTTGTTGCCTGGCGCTGGGCGTCGTTGAAATAAGCCGGCACGGTGATGACCGCCTGCTCGACTTTTTCCCCGAGCTTGGCTTCCGCCGTCTCTTTCATCTTCTGCAAAATGAAAGCCGAGATCTGCTGGGGCGAATACTGCTTGCCATGGCTCTCGACCCAGGCGTCGCCAGTCGGGCCTTTGACAATCTTGAACGGCGCCAGCTTCAAATCCTTCTGGACATCGGGATCATCAAAGCGGCGACCAATTAAGCGCTTTATCGCATAAAAGGTGTTGGTTGGGTTGGTGACACCCTGACGTTTGGCTGGCAAACCAACGAGGCGTTCGTCGTCGGCCGTGAAAGCAACGATCGACGGCGTTGTGTTGGCGCCCTCTGAATTTTCCAAGACCTTGGGCTTGCCGCCGTCCATGACGGAAACGCAAGAATTCGTCGTTCCAAGGTCGATACCAATAACCTTACCCATCGTCTTCAATCCTTTTTGTGTGCGGCAGACCGGTTTGACCCGATTTCGGCGTCGCGTCGCTCGCCGATGAAGGCGTCAGCACCGGTCCCCGGAGGCGTCTTCGTTTCCCGTTGGTATATAGGCAGGCGGCTTTGCCGTGCAACGGCTGCAAGGTCACGGCTCGAAAACATCTTCAATTGGACTGTTACAAACGGTGTCTTTGCGATCTTGGACTGGAAGCCGCCAGGCCCCACGTATCGGCCTTAAACCATCCTGCCGGTGTCGTCTGCCGGACGCCTGTGGCGACCGGCATGGGCGCTAGTGCGTGCCGTCCGGTGGTGGAAAGCAGACGGCCACGGCGTCGGGTCGCGAATTAACTTGTGCCAGTTTCTGATCTGTTGCCCGATGTGGTGCCATCAGTCTCCGGCCCGCTCGTCTCTGCCGGGGTGCCGGCTTCGGGGGTGGCCGCAATCGGCTTCTGGGCCTTCGGTCCGCCGCGCGACACAACCACCATGGCGGGTCGCAAGCACCGATCCTCCAGCATGTAGCCGGTCATGAACACCTTGATGACCGTGCCAGGCGGCACTTCGGCATCTTCATGCTCCATCACAGCTTGATGATGATGGGGATTAAACGGCTGCCCGGTCGGATCGATCGACTTAATGCCATGGCGCTCGAGTGCGGTTCGATACTCGCGTTCGGCCAGCACCACGCCGTCGAGCAGGGTCTTGAGGGCTGGATCTGTCGACACCGTTTCCGCGGAGACGGCGCTAATGGCACGCTGAAAGTTGTCGCCGACGCTGAGGATATCTTTGGCAAATTTGCTGATGGCGTAGCGGCCCGTCTCGTCTTTTTCTTTTTCCAGGCGGCGGCGAACGTTTTCAGTTTCAGCGACCGCGCGCACGAACTGATCATGCTTTTCCGAGGCTTCTGCGGTTTTCTTATCGAGTTCGCCTTGGAGCGCGCCAATCATCGCCTTCAATTGCTCAACGCCGATTTCAGCGCCGGGCGCTGTCGACCCGTCGTCCATGTCACCGGCGTCGGTCATAGGCTCGATGACCTGCTCGCCCGTCTGGGTCGCAGCCTTCGCTGCTGCCTTTTCGTCGAATGGGTGCACGCTCGCAGTCGCGGCGGTCGACTCCGAAGATGGCAGATCGATCGGTTTGGCGTCATGATTCGTGTCGGACATATCGAAAATGGTCTCTCCATCGGGCCGTTGCGGATGCGGCCGTCATCGCTCAACGTGCGAGCGGCCGATATCGGCTCCGGGTTTGAAAAAATCAAGGCGCATTCCAGCACAGCCAACTGGCTTTGCGCTTGGCGTGCTTAGGTAATCAACCGGCTGACCAGCTTTGCCGTGTAATCGACCATCGGAATGATCCGGGCATAATTCAGTCGGGTTGGCCCGATGACGCCCAGCACGCCAACGACGCGCCGGGTATCGTCACGAAATGGTGCAACCACCAGCGACGATCCCGACAGTGAAAACAGTTTGTTCTCCGAACCGATGAAAATGCGGACGCCGTCGGCGAGTTCCGACGCTCCTAGCAATTGAACAATATCGCGCTTGGCCTCGAAATCATCGAACAGCTGCCGGATGCGTTCGAGGTCTTCAGTGGCTGTCAGATCTTTCAGCAGATTGCCTTGACCGCGCACGATCAAGCTCTTGCGATCGTCACTGACGCCGGACCACTCGGCCAAGCCCGATGTGATGACCTTCTGGGTCAGCAAGTCGAGTTCGGCCTTGGCGTCCTTTAAGCTTTTTTCGATGGCAAGCCGGGCCTCGCCGATTGTCAATCCGCGGATGTGGGTGTTGAGGTAATTGGTGGCTTCCTGCAGCGCCGAGGGCGGCAAGCCCGCAGGCAATGCAATGATGCGGTTTTCTACATTTTGGTCTTCGTCGACCAGCACGACGAGACCCTTGCCCGGCTCAAGCGGTACAAACTCAATGTGCTTTAAGCGCGCCACCTGCTTTTCAGCCAGCACCACGCCAGCGCAATGCGACAGCCCTGAGATCATTTCGCCAGCTTCGGCGAGCAACTGATCAACGGATTTCTCGCGCTGATAGGCGATTTGGGTTTCGATCTGGTGGCGCTCTTCTTTGGTGATGTCGCCAATTTCCAGTAGCCCGTCGACAAACATCCGCAACCCGAGCTGCGTCGGCAATCGCCCAGCCGATGTGTGCGGCGCGATGATCAACCCCAAATGCTCCAGGTCGGACATCACATTGCGGATCGAAGCTGGCGACAACGACATGGGCAGCGCGCGCGATAAGTTGCGTGATCCGACCGGCTCGCCGGTGGTCAAATAACTTTCGACGATGCGGCGCAAAATGGTCCGCGAGCGTTCGCTGAGGTTTTGCAGTTGGGTTGGGGCAACGGTCATGGCAACGATTTAAGGCCCGGCGGCAAGCGATACAATACAGCGCGTTGGCCAAGTTGATCGCCAACGTCTGTCGTTACGGTCAAACTCGACCGTAAAACAAGCGGTCGTATTAAGGTTGAACGGAAGGGTTGCCTTCTCTACGGTCCGGCCAAATTCACCACGCCTCACATTTTTCAGGAACCCAATGCGCCCGTCCAAACGACAGCCGAATGAATTGCGCCGCGTTTCGATCGAACGTGCCGTCTCCAAGCACGCCGAGGGCTCTTGCCTGATCAAATTCGGCGATACCCACGTTTTGTGTACGGCTAGTCTTGAAGAGCGCATTCCGCCGTGGCTAAAGGGCCAGGGACGCGGTTGGGTGACGGCCGAATACGCCAT
>JANMII010000106.1:0-20914 GCA_031375665.1 Hyphomicrobium sp. | reverse complement strand
GGCGCTTCCCGTCTCTATTTGGTGCGTTCAAGTAATCATTTCTCGCAATGATCAAACCAAGCCAGCATCTGCCATCGACCTGGATGATCCCTCCTGAGTCATATCGCGATGAAGAGCCGTGCCTTCTGATCGCCACTGCGAAGTTCGATGGCAGATGCTGGCTTGGTTTGATCATTGCGAGAAATGATTACTTGAACGCACCAAATAGAGACGGGAAGCGCTCAATCAACGATCGAGGAAAAAGGCAAATCATGTGGCTGGTGGAGGGAGCGAAATATCCTCTAAGCCGATGGGCGGACATCGACATGGAGCAGTTTCGCCAAATTCGTAAAATCCCGGGGGGCAAAAAATCGAGCAGCCGAATTCTTTCGAAGCAATCTGGGACGAGTAGTACACCGATCGGTGGTGCAAGCACTATTGCATGACCATTTGGACTTCATGAAGCGGCTTAGAAAAAATGGCGGCGCGCGTGACGAGCTTACAAAGGAAGGCGTGGAATTGCTGTCTGGTGTGTACGACGCGAAAGAAGCGCTTAAGCACGGACACGTACTGGCACATGACGAGTTTCTCGCACTCAGCGTAGACGGCGATTAAGGCTTAGAGCCTTGGAAATAGTCTTCCGAGCCGGAATGCGCATCACACCACCTCAAAACCAAAAAAGCCCGCCAGATGGCGGGCCTTTCCGTTTCTAGAGAAGCAGCGCTTAGGCTGCGTCAGCTCGGTAGAGAGGTGATTTAGTCGCCTCCTCAAGAACCAAGTCGGACTTCAAGGCTATTCCAATGTACCGTACTCGTCCTGCAACCTTCTCCTTCTTCACACCCAATTCAGCGAATTCACGCGCGAAGCTTGGCAGTGCTGATGGTTCCTTGTTCTTGGTTTCACACCACGAACAATAATCTTCGTACAGTTGAGTAGCAGTGACACTCGATCCGTCCTGGACCTCGATATTCTCCCTGTAGAAACGTTCGGTATTCGTCTCAGGTGCTAGTCGTCTTGCTGGCGGGGCAACACGTACGTCCGCGACTTTGGCTTCAGCGATGCGCGTTTCTGCGATCACCTCTTGCAGCGGTTCGACGAGTTGCGCCTCAACAACCGTGACGTCGAGTGGTATCTCGATCGAACGATTGTCGTTGGCGCCAGAACGCGGCGCGTTCGCTTGAACAACGGCCGGTGTAAGCACCGGCGTCGCCACCGCTGCCGCAGCGGTGTTTGATCCTGTCAGCATGACCGCCGTTGAATACGCCGGAACAGCTGCAGGCGCCAAGTGGTCGTACATCCGCCACTGGCTAAAGGCCACATACAAACCAAAGCCCGATCCAACTTCGAGCAGCAGCGCGACGAAAATCGTCAAAGCCATCTGCACGTGTTCGATCGTGGCGCCGGGAATAACGAGGCCCGCGATTTCGGCCAGCACGCGCGCTTGCGGATCTGCATCCGCCATCGCGCTGGTGCCTGACATGGCCGATATTTTGTCTTTCAACGTAGCGACATTTGCTTGCGCCGTTTGCGCCTGGTTAGCTGACGCAAGCTCGGCGTTGAGCGCATGGAACTGCTGGCAGAACTTCTGTTCCGACTTCGATGTGATGTCGGTACAGCCGTTCGACCATTTCCACCCACTCTGGGTCTTCAAGCCGTCGATCGCGCTTTGCACGGTCTCGTAGGGCCGATGCTGCGGGATCCACCCCAACTGTTCTTCCGACCGCTTCAGTTCAGCACGCAGGTCTTGATAGATTTGCGCCGTCTGAGCACGGCTGCCGGTCGAGTCCGAACGGTTGAGTGCCGCATGACCGAGCGCCGACGTCATCGAATAGGCGGTCACAACCACCCACACGAGCGCCGAGGCAGCAGCCTGCGACCAAACCTTGTTTCTCATCGCGGCGAAGAAAAAGAACGGAAGTAGTGCTTTCATGCAGTCGGCCGCAGCAGATGCCGCTCCGTAGATTTGGCCGTCAAACTCGGTGCGTCCGAGCGAAACACCAAAACGCCAGTTCATTGCAGCTGACACGGCGAGTAGAACGCCGGCTGCAAGAACCCCCAACACGCCCAAAACGTGTCTCATTGCCCTCTCCTTTGCGAGAGCCGGTTCGACGCGAAACAATATGACCAGCCATTTCGGTCTTGTGGTCGCTGCACCGGAGGAAACGATGCCGACCAAGCCCCCAAACACGACAACTTGCGCAACCTGACCGTTTGCCCTGCTTGCTCCGCCCGTGAGCTCCAGCACCATCCCCATGGCAACTGGCAGACGAAAAAGCCCCAAACGATAAGTCACGCGGTGAGAGCCGATGTCGAGCCTGAGCCCTAAAGGTCACTTGTCCTGGCTCGCCGCTCGAGCCCGCTGTGGACAACTGTCTTCAAAACTCAGTCCGACGGGAAAACGCGTACTGAAATAAACTCCCCTCAGCTCCAAGCGTTATGTGATTCGATTTGAATTGTTAAGAGAATCATAAGGCTAAGGGATTGGCTGGGGTCCGATCGCGGCATAGCAACGTGTGGATGGTTTGCGTGACAGCCGGTGGATAAGTGGCTTCCATCAAGATGTTATCAACCGCAACGCGACGGCCATGACAGCGCTCTTGGCGGCAAATTTGAGACACCGTGGCGGCTTCGACATGACGTCGGCGTGCGATGACCGGACGCCATTATCGCATTGTTGCAGATAAGAGTTTTCCAGACACGATGGTTAAAAAATCGCTAAACTGACGGCCGGGGTCGCTTCCCGCGCGGCTGGTCGAGCGTTATGGTTACTGCAGAGGTTGAGCAGTGCTGCCGATCAAACAGAGCAGCTCGAAACGCTCAGAGCGTTTGGGCTGGCCGAGTACTGTCTTTACACGATGTTTCGCCGCCAACGACGGCCGTCGTAAGTTGTATGTGGAGTTTTCGTCATGCGCCGGGTCTATGGGCGACGCTTACACGCCCAATTTTATGGACTTTGGCTGGTCGGGCTTGGCATCGTTTTGTGCCTTGGCATGGCCTTGGGCATGGTTGTGCCAACTGATCGTGACGCGGCGCCGTCGTTTGCTGTGGCATCTCACAATTCGGTCGCAGCGAAACGCGGTACGCAAGCGTTGGATCGCGACGTCGTGCTCGACATCGGCCAGATCCTCAACGTCGAGCCCGCTGTCGCAGGCGCGACGCAAGCGCGCCAGATTACAGCCGCCATCGAAGCCAAGCCATCGGCCTGGAGCACCGTCGTCACGGTCGATCCATCCGCCACGGCGACAGGCAGAATTCGTTCGGCCAAACCCGGCGATTGGCAGGCCCGCACCGAACTTGCGCGCGATTTGCAAAAAGCACTGACGCGTGCCGGATGTTATGGCGGCGAGATCAGCGGATCGTGGACCCAATCGACGCGGCGCGCGATGGCTGCATTCATCGCGAAGGTCAACGCCTCATTGCCAGTCGCTGAACCCGATTACATTTTGCTGACCCTGGTTCAGAGCCATCCGACCACAGTTTGCGGTAGCTCTTGCGGTCGCAACGAAGTCACCTCCGATGATGGCCGTTGCGTGCCGCATGCGATCATGGCGCAGTCTGAAAAAACCCGCGCGCGCCATCACGCCGCTGGCACCGCTATTATCCGACCCGACGATGCTGCACGCGTCGGTGCTGCACCCATCTTTGCTGCACCCGTCGTTGCTCCACCCGTTGTCTTCGCACCGGCATATCCAGCCCGCGTCGCTGCAATGCAGCCGACAGCCGTGCCGAACGCACGGCTCGATGCTGCAATTGCGGACGGCGAAAAACTACCGTGGCGCGCCGACAATCGCCGCGCTGAAGCGACTGCGGAGCGGCCATCTGTTGGCGCGCGAACCTATCCCGCACGAACCCGTCCCGATGGCATGATGAGCGTTGGCGCACCACAGGTTCGACGCGAAATCACCGTTGACATTGCAGCCATCGATGCAGCGGTGGCAACGGTGGCGGCAACCGCGGCGGCATCATCAAACGTGCACAGCAGACAGCCACCGTCGCAGCGCATCGCAGCAGTCCGTGACGAGCAGCTGCCGCAACTTCACATCGCCTCGATCGAGCCCTTGTCCGACACAGACGTCACCGAGGCCTTGACACGCAGCCCGGACCGCGTTGATAGCGCCAACGCCAACACGGTCGAACGGGGACGTAAAGATCGAACACGCCGCAGCTATCGCAAAGCCCCCCGCCGTGACCTCGCTCGACGCGCGTATCGCCGCCAGTATTCTGGATACGCATGGGCGCAACCATCCAGCTATCGGCGCCGCTACTTCAAGCGCCGTTTCATGGCACCGTTCAACATGATCCAGCGTCTTGACGGCATTTACTGATCGGAGTTCGGCCTCGACCGATTGCTACGTCGCCACATCGACGCTTGCTGCGATCCAATCGAGATAAGCTGCGTCGCCGCCAACCACCGGCACGACCAAAATCGCTGGCGTCGCATATGTGTGGTTGGCTTTGATAAAAGCCACCGCACGCTCCGCCGCTTCAGCTGGCAATTTTGCCAGCAACACGACTTCGGTCGCAGTTTCCAGCCGCCCGTCCCAAACATAAACCGACGTCATCGTTGGCAGCACATTGATGCACCCGACCAACCGGCTCTCAACCATACGGCGGCCAACGTCGAGCGCTGCGGCCTGGTCGGGGAATGTCGCATAAATCAACACGAAGGTCATGGCTCGCGGCCTTTGCTCGTATAGGCGTCTATCGGTCCAATCCTGCAGCGCCGTCAGACCTTGGTAACCGGTCTCGCACTATTGCCATGGCAGGTCGATGCTTTGAGCTTGTTGTTTGCCAACACATAAGCCAGCCTCAGGCCGCCTGACTGTTATTTGTCAAAAAGAGCGATATGCAGCGTGAAAAGCCAAAAAGAGAAACCGAAATTTGAGGCTATCGCCTTTACAGCGAGCGACGTTGCCGAAGCTCAAATCGCTCGCGAGACGCTGGCCGCTCGCTATGGCGATTGTGCGCCCGAAAAAGCCGACGCCATCGTTGCGCTCGGTGGCGATGGTCACATGCTGCAAACGCTGCATCGGTTTATCAATGACAAGATCCCAATCTATGGCATGAACCGTGGCTCGGTCGGATTTTTGATGAACGATTATCGCGAAGACGATCTGATCGCGCGGCTGGTCGACGCCGAAATCAGCCGCATCCATCCGCTTTCAATGATCGCGACCGACAGCGCAGGCAAGGCGCACAAAGCGCTCGCCATCAATGAAGTATCGCTGTTCCGGCAGCGCCATCAGGCGGCCAAGCTGCAAATTTCAATTGATGGCAAAATCCGCATGGAAGAGCTGATCTGCGATGGCGTACTGGTTGCGACGCCAGCCGGATCGACGGCTTACAATCTTTCAGCTCACGGTCCGATCGTGCCGATCAAAGCGCCGCTGTTGGCATTGACACCGATCAGTCCGTTCCGGCCACGGCGGTGGCGCGGCGCGCTGGTCCCGAACCGCGCGCACATTGCGATCACGGTGACGGAAGCCGAAAAGCGACCGGTCAGTGCCGTCGCGGATCACTTTGAAATTCGAGATGTTGTGAAAGTCGAAATTGAAAAGGCGCGTGCCATCGAACTGTTCATGATGTTCGATCGCAATCACGGCTTAGAAGAGCGCGTGCTGTCGGAACAGTTCCGATACTAGGTGCTGCGCGATCACCGCGCGTCGCCGATACGACGTCAGCTCACAAGCAAGGCAACAAACGAGCCCACGAACTAACTGGCCCTCTCGGCCGGAGCATGCAGCACCGGTGAGAAGGCCATCATAAGTTCAGTGTGCCATCGCTCGTCGCCGGACCACGCCACGCTGATGAGGTCGGTCCGACGCACAGGCCAACCTGCACGCGTCCGGCAACAGTAGTTCGATTTGACTTAACAAGCTGTTAACGGGTGTCTCCGGCAGATATCGCGCCAGCGCCCGCGATAGCGATCATCGCTTGTACCACAGGCTTCATAGACGCGGCTCGGTCATTCACTTTGAGCCGGCTCGCTTGGCCAGTGAGTCGTGATCTTTTCGATCACCGGTCGGTCGCGGTCATCTGGCTTTTCGTCAGACCGGCCGACGTAGACAAATCCAGCAAAACGCTCCGTTTCACTCAAGTGCATCGCAGCGCGTACCGCCGGGCTGTACGCGATCCACTCCGTGATCCAGTTGGTCGCAAAGCCAAGACTGTTGGCCGCCAAGCAAAGGTTATAACACACCGCGCCAGCCGATAGCACCTGCTCCCACTCCGGCGCGCCAGGCTTGGCCTTGATGTGAGAGACAACCGCAATGACCAGCGGCGCGCGCAAGAAGCGCTGGCGCTCCGTCTCAAGCCGCACGGGCGATGGTGGCTCTTTTTCCTCGCGCTGACAGGCGTCCGCAAAAATTTCACCTGCCCGTGTGCGCGCTTCGCCCTCGAACACTATAAAGCGCCACGGCACCAGCTTCTTGTGATCGGGCACACGTGCGCCCGTCGTCAGAATGCTGTGCAATTCGCCAGCCGTTGGCCCTGGGCCAGCCAATTTATCCGGCTTGACAGAACGGCGCTGCGCTAGAAATTCGAAGATAGGCGATGGCATAGAGGATGGGCACCATGAAATGATCAATCACCGGTGCGCGCACGAATAAGGCCTGCCGGTCCGTCTCGCTATCGCAGAACTGGATCTGTTACAATCGATTGTCGGCTCATTGTCGGCTGGCCGGTCATGGCGTTGAAATGCTCGACCAAGCAGGCATTTAACCGGGTCACACGACGGATGCCAAGTCGAGGGTCTGAATGTTCAAATATATGCAACCGATGTTTGCGCTCGGCGTCGTGGTCGCGATCAGTGGTCTAGCGCTGATCGCGTCGGGCGCGACGGCGCAAAGCACGGATCGTCAAAGCACCGGACCTGACAGTACCGGATCTCAAAC
Organism: Hyphomicrobium sp.; assembly: GCA_031375665.1. GTDB lineage: Bacteria > Pseudomonadota > Alphaproteobacteria > Rhizobiales > Hyphomicrobiaceae > Hyphomicrobium_B. Next base: position 14,042 of record JANMII010000106.1, on the reverse strand, counting down.
CGCCCGCAGCACCAGCGCTGCCGCAACCATGGTGTTGATTGATGGCTCGGGCTCGATGGGGGCGCGCTTCGATGCCGATAAGCGCACCAAGTTCGACGCCGTTCGCGAGCGCCTGCTGACGGTGGTACAAGCGGCCGGCGAAAACATTCGCGGCGGCCCGATCGGCGTCACTGCGTTTGGGCATCGTCGCCGCGGCGATTGCAGTGACGTGCAAGTCATCGTCGGCTTGACCGAAGCACCCCAACCCTCGCAAGCCTTAGGAACGACGTCAGCATCGGCGGCGAATGCATCGGTAACAGATCCGTCCGCAACAGAGCCTTCGTTACCCGGCATCATTGCAACGAACGGATCGCGTCACGGCGCAGCTCTCGATGCCATCGCCAAACTCAATCCACGCGGAAAAGGCCCCCTAGCCAGCGGCTTGACCGCCGCGTTCGGCGCCATCGGTGCCCGACGACCAGCCTCCATCATCGCGTTCAGCGATGGCCCCGATAATTGCCAGCAGGATGCGTGCGCCGCCGCCGCTGATCTTGCAAAAAATTTCCCCGGCGTCGCGGTCCACATGATCGGGCTAAACCTTGACGCAACGCAGCAGCCCCGCTTGCAATGCGTTGCCACCGCCACGGGTGGCACCTTCTCGCTTGTGCGCGACAGTGCGGAACTCGATGCTGCCCTCGATAAGGTCGCCGACCTCGCCATGCTGTCACCCCGTGCGACCCCCGACGCGCAATCGCGGCCCAGCGCCGACAGCAGCCCATTACTGGGTGGCGCAACATTCAGCGCTAAGCTTGCGCTCAATGACGGCAGCAAGACCTTGGCACGATCGGCCCGCTGGCGGATTTTTGCGGCCGGGTCGGCCACTCCTATATCCGAAAGCGACGGCAACGATGTTTTGGCCAAACTGGAGCCTGGGCGCTACGATGTCGAAGCCCGCATCGACCAAGCTGTCGTGCGCGAAACAGTCACGATTGCTGCTGGTGCGGCAACCGTCGCGACACTCTCGCTCAACGCCGCTCACCTAAAGGTCACGGTCCGCACGACCAATGGTCGAGAAGCCGTATCGAGCTCTATGATCACCATCGTGCCGACTGATGGTGGCACCGCGGGAAACGCTGGCACCTTCATCAACGCAGCCGCCGCACCAGGAGCCAATCGCGCCATCATCGCTCATCGCGGCACGATCGATATGATCTTGCCTGTCGGCACCTACAGCGTCACGGCTACCGATGGGCTGATCGAGAAAGCTGAGACGGTTGTTCTGGCGGCCGGGGATCAAAAGTCACTCGATATCGTGACGCAGTCTGGCATCCTTGAACTGACGACGGCTACGTCCGATACAGCGCCGCCCTTGCAAAACGTTTTATATGTGGTCGAAGTCGATGATCCCGAGACGGCATCGGGCCGTCGCGAAGTTGCCAGATCGCGCGCCGTACCTGCACGGTTCACGGTCGCTGCTGGCACCTATTATATCTCGGCAAAGTCTGAACTCGCCGAATTGCGCCAGCGGATCGCGGTCGGCGCTGGCGAAACGGCCCGCCAGCGTTTGATCCTTCCACTTGTGCCGGTCTCGATCACGGCCCAAATCGCCGGCCAAATCGCGGGCAAAGCTGCAACCGTCGACCAAGGGCTGGTGTTTCGGATCACAGAATTAGACGGCGAGAAGCGCGAAATTCTGCGGTCGCTCAAGCCTGAATTAAATGTTCGCTTGGCGCCCGGCCGGTACCGGATCGCAGCCCATCTCGATGCCCATCGCATTATGTCAGCGCAGGACATCACCATTGTAGCCGGTACGCCAGCCTCAATTGTCATTGATGTCGAAGCCGCTGCAATTACGCTGCGGGCCAACACTGGTCGCGCTGGCAACACCAACTGGGAAATTCGCGACGCAACCGACCAAGCCATCTGGCACTCAGCAGCGAAAGAGCCCAAGCTTTTGCTTTCGCCTGGTCGATATACGGTTCATTTTGACCAGCATGACGGCCGACAATCGGCAGCGTTTGACGTCCACAGCGGCGAGCAACGCGTGATTGAATTAGGCCCGCCGCGCGTGCCTTGACGCGGCCTTGGTTACAGCCATTGATCGCATCATAACTGCGCCAATTTATGCTAGGACCAGCGTCATGGATCGGGGTCTAAAACTGGAACGCGAATTGCTGCAAATGTTCCGGCCTGCTGTCATCGTTGCGCGGACGATAGCGACGGTGATGGTGTGCGCCACCGCACTGAATGTCATGTCAGCCCACGCGCAAGATGCGCCGTCTCCGACTGCGCCAGCCACTCGGCCCGTGACCCAGACCGCAGCCGACACGCCGACCGAAGCATGGAATGCCGACGTCGAGATAAAAGCCCAAGCAAAACCAATTGCGAAGACGACGCCGTCCCCTGCGGTGGCGCCTGCAGCCAGTCCGGCGACTGCAAACATCACTGTCATCGAACGCATCGGTTCAGCACGCAGCGCTGGAGCGCCTGGCGTCAAACTAGTTGCGCTGTTGACAGCGGATGGCCAACAAATCGATCAAGGTATCGTCTGGCGCGTTTTCCAAGGCAGCGATGTTCACGGCAAGGCAAAGCTGATCGTCGAAAAGCGCGAGCCAAGCCCGCAACTAAAATTGCAGCCTGGCGACTACACCGTCAACGCCGCCTTCGGCCGGGCCCATCTGACGCGTAAAATTTCTATCGCACCCGACGCCATTGCAACCGAGCAATTCGTCCTCAACGCTGGCGGCTTGCGTGTCAACGCGCTAACCGGCAACAAACCAGCGCCCCCCGGCACGGTCACCTACGCGCTCTATTCCGACGATCGCGACCAGTTTGCTAACCGCACCGCGTTGCTGTCATCGGCTAAACCAAACTTGATCATGCGACTTAACGCTGGCATCTACCGAATTGTTGCGACCTATGGCGATGCCAATGCAAAAGTCGAAACCGACGTCACGGTTGAAGCTGGAAAATTGACCGAAACGACGGTCTCCCACGCGGCCGGACGAGCGATGCTCAAACTTGTGACGCGGGCCGGCGGCGAAGCGCTCCCAGACACCGCCTGGACGATCACGAACGCGAATGGTGAGATCATCAAGGAAACGGTTGGCGCGTTGCCGAGCCACTATCTAGCGCCTGGTCGCTATACCGTCACCGCCCGGTCGGCCGGCCAAATTTTCAAATCGGCTTTTGTTATCCAGGACGGCGTCAATACCGAGGTGGAAGTTTTGCAAGACGCAAATGCGGCGCGGTCTGCGACGGCGATCGATGCTTCTGAACCGGCTGCTGCCTCTGCGCCGACGATCGACGATGGTGGGCTCTTGCAGCTCAAAAATCCGTAAGGACCCAGTCGGTCGGGCATTGATGGTCGCGCATGATCTTGTCAACGCGGGCGTGTTCGGCCAGTTGACCGTCTGCGAGCAAAGCCGTTCGCGCCAACTGCCATTGTTCGCATGCCCCCGTCAGATCGCCCGCCTGGTATGCGGCCTCAGCCATTTCCAAACGTGCCCTGGCATGGGCTGCCAATGGGCCGTGTTTCGCTGCAATGCCAGCAGCTGACCGCAACGCCGTCATCTGCGCCTCGCGATCGCCGTGCTGACCGTGGGCCTCGGCGATCGCGAGGTAAATTGGCGCCACATCGATCATGTTGGCTGACGCCTCGGCATGATCGAGCTTCCGGCGCAGCGTTGCCACATCAAGCTTGGATGTTCCGGCAAGGGCCGCAGCGCTCGGTCCCGCAAGATTTGCTCGGGCAGCGGTGGGGATCATGACCGGTGGCGACTCGGTCGACAGTTGTGGTGCTGGCGGAACTCCCGGCGCGACGACAGTTGGCTCGGTCATCGGCATAGCTGACACGCTCGGCACGCTGGCCGCGCTGCTATTCTCGATGCGGGATGTCGGTGGTTGAGCTTGATCTGTGAGCTGTAACGCCAGTCTATCGACTACCGTTGATGGCGCTTTTGATCTTTGCTTGCGGCGACGGCGCACGATCGCCAACAGCGCAATGAGCATGACGGCGACAGCGATCGGACTGGCGATGATGAGGGTTTGCAGGAGCGGATCGAGTGACGCCATGTCGAACACCGCAACGCCCCCACGTTTTTAATCCGAAGCCTAAGCCTTACCTTTGACGTCGCGACAGTGAACTCGCCCAACGGGGATCTAGCCCAACAAGGATCTGGCGCAACGCGGATCTAGCGCAACGGGCTCGCATACATCAACCCGCCCTTCGTCCACACGTTATTGAGGCCACGCTCCAGCTTCAATGGCGAGTTGTCGCCAAGCGTGCGTGAAAATATCTCAGCGTAGCTGCCAACCTGCTTGACGATTTGGTAGGACCAATCGCGCGCCAAGCCGAGCGGCGCTCCTAAATCGGCTTCTAAGCCGAGCAACCTGCGGACCTCGATTTGTGTTGACGTTTTTTTGTCATCGATGTCGGCACTCGTGATGCCCAGTTCTTCAGCGGAGATCAGCGCCATATAACTCCAGCGCACGATTGAGAACCAACCCTCGTCGCCGCGCCTGACGGCTGGTCCCAGCGGTTCCTTGCTGATCAGCTCCGGCAACAAGATGTGTTCGTTGCCAGTCGCCATCCGGCTGCGCTCAAAGGCCAGGAGCGAGATGTCGCCGGTCAAGACCGTGCATCCGCCATTGGCGTACGTCTTAACAAGTTGGTCCCAACGCTCAGACACGACCAGCTGAAAGCGCATCCCGCGCGCACCGAAGAAATCAGACACCGCACGCTCGCCATTCGAGCCAGGCAGAACGCAAATTGATGCGCCCGAAAGTTCAAGTACGCTGGCAATTGAATGATTTTTAGGGGCTAAGAATCCACCGCCATCATGAAACAACACATCGACGAAGCGAGCGCCAAGTTCAGTGTCTCGCGTGAGCGTCCACGCGGTTGCCCGCATCAAGATATCGATGTCACCAGCTTCCAGCGCCTTAAATCGGTCGGCTGCGGAAATGCCACGAAACCTGACCGCATCCTTGTTGCCGAACACGGCGGCAGCAACCGCTGAACAGAATTCGACATCGAGGCCTTTCCAACGGCCGTCAGCAGTAATTTGGCTAAAGCCCGGCGCTTGCTCGGCGACACCACAATTGAGATAGCCGCGCGCTTTGACGGTTTCCAAAATGGTTGGTGCAGCCTGCGTTGGCAGTCCCAGCCCGATGGAGGCGGTGGCTGCAAGCAATATTGTCTTGGCAGTTTTAATAACCGCGCCGCCAGCACGCCCGACAGCCTTTCGAAATCGTGACATCTGCAAAATCTGTTCTCTCTTCCAAGCCCCAACAAGACCGTCAGCGCGCCGTAGACGAGCGTGATATGTGACCATCAACGGCGATCCAGTCGTTGATCAAGCCAATCATTGAGCTGGCCCAAAATTCAAAGGGGTTGTGTTTAAGCGAACCAATCCGTGAGTGAGCTGATATGATAGGGCGCCGAAGTGTCGGCCAAACGCGTCGCGGAGGCGAAGACTTCACGCGCACGGCTTAAAAGGTCAAGACCTTGACCTTAGGCCGCGTTTACGTCACGAGACCGGAACGTGCGTGGAGAGCTGAAAGCATGGCGAAGTCCAACGATGGGTCGGGTCCAAAGCGCCGTTCGTCGCATGCGCCCGCAACCGACACGGTGCATCTGGGACGGGCACCCTTCGATCACCACGGGTTTGTCAACACGCCGGTGTATCGCGGATCGACGGTGCTGTATCGGACGCTTGAGAAACTTAACACGCGCGATCAGCCTTACACGTATGGACGTCGCGCAACGCCAACCACGCGCGCGCTGGAAGACGCGTTGTGCCAGCTCGAAGGCGGCGCGTCGGCGATTTTGACATCATCAGGCCTGAGCGCAGTCGCCACCGCCCTGCTCGCTTTTGTGCAGACCGGTGACAACATTCTGGTTGTCGACAGTGTCTATCAACCGACGCGGACATTTTGCGATAAAATGCTTTCGCGTCTTGGCGTCACGACGACGTACTACGATCCCCACATCGGGGCTGACATCGCGGCTCTGATCCAATCCAACACACGGTTGGTCTTAGTTGAAAGTCCAGGATCGCAAACCTTCGAAATCCAAGACATTCCAGCCATTGCAGGCGCCGCCCACGCGCGCAATCTGTGGGTGCTGGCCGACAACACGTGGGCTAGTCCGCTGTTTTGCAAACCGCTCGCTCTTGGAGCCGATGTTTCGATCCAGGCTGCCACCAAATACGTCGTCGGTCATGCCGACGCGATGCTTGGCGCCGTCGTCACCAACGCACGCGCCGCCAAACATATCGACGGCGCAAAGGAAGCGCTCGGCACATGCCCCGGTTCTGAAGAAACCTACCTCGGACTGCGCGGCCTCAGAACGCTCGATGTTCGCCTGCAACGTCACATGTCATCGGGAATGGCGGTGGCTGAATGGCTGGCAAGACGCAGCGAAGTCCAACAGGTTTTCCATCCAGGCCTCGCTAGCCATCCCGGCCATGCCATCTGGCAACGCGACTTCACCGGCGCAACCGGTCTGTTCTCAATTGTGCTGCAACCAGTCACTCAAAAGCAGCTTTCAGCGTTCCTCGATGGGCTCGAGCTGTTTGGCATGGGATATTCTTGGGGTGGTTACGAGAGCTTGGTTATTCCGTTTGATCCCAGCGCCTATCGCACAGCGACGGCATGGCCGCATCGTGGCCCAGCCTTGCGGTTCCACATTGGACTGGAAGCCGTCGACGATTTGATCGCCGATCTGGACGCTGGGTTTGTTCGCTTGGCAGCGACCGCGTAACGTCAACCCGACAGAATTTGTCGAGCCTGATGGTGTGCGCCGTCGGCTGACACTGTTCAACGTTGGCGTCAGGCTGTGCTGGCTTTGGTCTGGCTTGGTTTCACTCAGCCTTGGTTTCATTCAGCCTTGGTTTCAGCCGACTCGGTGGCTGGACCGCCGCTGGCCTCTGGCGCCTTCGTTGGGTCGCCATTGGCCCCCTTGCGGTAGGCTTCAACGGCACGGCGGCCGCGTTCACCGTCCGACAGCCACCGGTCGTGGCGGGCGGCTTCCGGCCAGCGATCTATGGTTTGCGTTGCACGGTTGACGGCATTTGCGTCGCCAGCGCCAAGCGTGATCGTCTCGCGCCGTTCGAGATAATCATCACATCCGGCCGTCATCATCGCCAGCGCTGCGATCGCTATCACGCGCGTGCCGCGTCGTCTTGAACCGCGCGCGCTCCAATAGGCTTTCATGTGCGTCGCTGCGGGCTTACTTGGTCGGAACATCGGCCACCTGCTCTGGTCGGGTGAAAATAATATGTCCAATGGGCTTTGTCCCGCGCCGACGCTCATCATGATCATCGCGAATTTCGCTGCGGCCCATCAAGAATAGGTCGACATCGTTGCCGGGCTTGCTGCCATCGAGTGGCGTGTTGAGCTTCTCGCCGGGCCGCTTTGGCTTGACGAGGCGAGGTGTGACGATGATGACGAGATCGGATTCCGATTTCTGGTAATCTGCGCTGCGAAACAGCGTGCCGAGAATGGGTACTTGCCCAATCCACGGCAACTGCGATTGCGCGATCCGGTTGCTGTGCTGCAGCAGGCCGGCGATTGCGAGGCTTTGGCCGTCCTTTAATTCAACGGTCGTATTGGCGCGGCGAACGACCAGCCCCGGAATGCGAACGTTATTGACCTCGACACTTGTCGTCTCATCGATATCGCTGACTTCCGGCGCAATTTTCAGATTGATCAACCCGCCAGCCAAAACCGTTGGCGTGAAGGCCAGCGCAACGCCGAACTTTTTGAACTCAATCGAGATTCGATTGTCGGACGCACTGACCGGGAATGGGAATTCACCACCGGCGAGAAAACTTGCCGTGTCGCCCGATGTGGTCACGAGGTTTGGTTCAGCCAAGCGCCGCGCAACGGAACGCTCTTCGAGGGCTCGGATCATGACGTCAACGTCGACACCGCCGTCAAGTACGCGGGCCACCATCGAACCAAAGGGTTCAGCGCCCGACAGCAACGATGCGACCTGCAAGGCACCAACACCGGGATTGAAAATCTGGCTGTTGGTGTCGCCCTGAAATTTATCACTTCGCGCCCGTCCACTAACGCCCAGTTCGCGGGCGGCCGATCTGGCAGCTTCGACGAAGCGCACTTCCAGCATGACCTGCTGTGGCGACGCAATTTTTATGGCGTTGGTGATATTTCCGGCTGCATACCGGTTGGCGATCGCGACCGCTTTTTCAATTTCCGTAGCATCGAGCGCAACACCACTTAAAATGATGCCGCCGCTCGCAGAGCTAACCTGAATGTCGGCTTCGGGAACATTCTCCAAGAGCTTTTTGCGCAGATCGACCACATCCGGCGTGACGTCGACTTCGACCAAGCGAATGACGTTTTGCTTGGCGTCGACGACGGTGACGCGGGTGGCGCCGACTTTTTTGCCAAGGATGTAGATCGAGTGGTCCGACAACGGAACCACATCGGCAATCTCGGTCTCAGCCACGAGAGCCGTGGCGTACGGCTCATCGAGATTGATGACGCGGGATTTTTTGACCACGATCGACGCGGTCGAGATCACCACGTTTGCGCCGACATAATCGATGTCGGCCGACTCGAAATTTGACAGATTTGCAGCCGACGCCGTGAACGGCAGCAACAGCGTGAACACGCAGAGCGCAAGACGGCGCGAGCGCACCAGGTGCGCCATAGGCTTGAAGCAAAGCAACATCACTGAGCGTCCTCATACAATCATCGTCGCAACGGCGACGAACCAAACTGAACTCGGGACGCAACAGGAAACACAGGAGCGCTCAACAACAGGAGCGCAAGCAAATCACGGCGACAAGATGCTAATCGCACTCCACTTTTTCCGCCGCACTGGTGTGACGGACGCTAGTGAAAGGCTGTATCGACAAAAAAACGTAAAGGCTCTTCACTTAGGTGTATCTGGCGCTACTCGGCTTGATCAGATTTGCCCAAATCAGACTGGCTAAAACCAAACTGGCGTGGCACCGAGTATTCAGACGCATTAACGGAACGGATAATGCTCACTTTCGCGAGCGACGGCCGAACTTCTTTCGCAGGTTCAGGTGACACCGATGGCGTGGGCTCGGCAACCGCATTCGTCGGCACAAACGCCGACACCTTGTTGTTATCCCCGCTATCCCCAGCCAGCTGACTAACCGTCACCGGCCCGACATCGCCCGCGAGGCCCAAAGCACCGGTTTTGCGCAAAACGGCTGAAATGTTTCCGACAGACGACGCAAGCGTGATCTTCTTGGCTTGATCAAGATCGGCTTCGACTGTGATCGTGCGTGCGAGGATTGGCGTTGCCTGAGCCGGATCGGCGGTCTGATCAACGGCCAAGACGCGGATCTTCTCGAGCAGCACGCTGGTGTAGGCTTCAAGGTTCTCGACTTTTTTGCTTTCGCTGGCTTCCTTGCCTGTTTGCGTCAACAGCAGGTCGACGTAATCACCCGGCAACAGAAAACCGCTGACGCCGACCACATCATTGACGCGAATGCTGACAGCCTTCTTGCCCTCGTCCAGCATTGTTGCAAGTCCAGCGCGTTGGCCCGGGCCCGTCACTTTACCGCTGACAACGGGTTCGTTGCCGCGCAGATGCGACAGCACCACACGGTTCTGTTGCTCATCGAAAAGTTCCTTGATCGAACGATACGACCCAACCGGCACGCTTTCGAGCGGCCATGGAACTTCCTTTAGCTTTTCGGCTTGCACGGCCGCGCCGAAGGCGAGGTCTTCAGTTGCGACGACCAGGGTCGTCGTTGGCGCCTGCGGTGGATTTAGCACCTGTCGACGTGCCCAATCATACTGCGCATTAGTATAGTTGTTGATCAGAATGGCGGCGATGATGCCGCTGAGAGCTGCAATCGTCAGAGCATAAAAATTCCGCCGCCGCATATGTGCTGTCCTTGATGGTGCCCAAGTCTAACGCCGCCAACTGTGTCATGCAGCTCTAAACGTCGTCGTAAGCATTCTGAGCAATATGTCTTCAAATTGTATGCATAGCGTTGCTCGTTTTTGCAGCGTGCGGAAATCATTATGCGTTTACGATTTAGCAACCTGTCGATGCCACGCACCGCCCACATCTTATCAACAGCTTGCGCAAAACACGGCATTTTGCGGTGATAAAGCCTTGGGCATCGCACACCTTTGCCGGTACAAAACCACGGCTGAAAAGCGAGTTCGAGGGGGCGGGGATCTTCTCACACGTGTTCGCGTCGTTGTGCTGCCGACTTGAGTTGCCTGCACGACCGGCCATTGGTCTTTGAACCAACGGGGGCGGCCATGGCGACGGGCGCTGCCGCACAGATCCCGCTTCACCGCCGTGTTGGTTGTTTGTGGTCGGGGTCTTGTCTTGCCAAAGCGTTGCATTCGCGATATCGCCGTTTCGGTTGTACTTGTAGCTGCGAGCTTAGGCGGCTGCGCTGCTAATCAGCCCGAGCTCTTTGGCCCATTGGGTGCCGGACCGATCACGGGCAGCACCGAAGCGAGTACGACACTGCCGACGTCGCAGAAAATTGTCGCGGCTGCACAACGCAAATTCGCCGAGGGTCACTACGGATTAGCGGTCGACGATTTTTCGAAAGCCGTTGAAGGCGACCCGCTCAACCCCGAAGCCTGGCTCGGGCTCGCGGCGTCATACGATCACGTTGGTCGCTTTGACCAAGCCGATAAAGCCTACGCAAAAGTCCAGGACATGCTGGGCGCAACGCCAAGTGTGCTGAACAACATGGGATACTCGTATTTGCTGCGCGGCAATCTCGAACGCTCTCGCGAGACGCTGAAGGCGGCGTACAAAGGCGATCCGAGCAATCCCTACATTCGCAACAACATCGACATTCTCAACCAAAAGCTCGCTGGCCTCGGCCAGCCAACGGTCGAGTTGCATTAGCTGTAACATAGCGCTGGTCGGTCTGCCGGTCGGGTGAGCGCAAGACTTCCTTCACCACGACGCAACACGTTTTAGCAACATCCTGATCGTAAGCTTTGGCGCAGAGCGACAGCGTGCTGCGGGTCGCGAGGACGCGATGTTGCCATGCCGCAAAGCCCACCGGCCAAAGCACCTGATGTGATGCCGATCACCACGCCGACGCGCGGTGGCGAGATCAGGTTATCGTTTGGCTTTTTTTATGTGGTGCTGAAGTGGGGCAAAGAGCGCCGTAGTTCGGAACGCGTCGATCAGGATCGCAAAAATTATCCAGTTTTGACGTCGACGCACTTGCCAGTGCTGGTCGGCGTTTGGACCGCTTTGATCGTGCTGCTGTATTCGATCGTGGTCATGAGCCTCGAAGCGCTGATCGCGCTTGTGGCCTAAGGCGGCCTGTCACCCGACGGATTAAAATAATCTCGCGCGCGCGCCGCCACCTGTGGCACGGGGCTCGGTCAGCGTTTGCGATCCGTGATGCGATCGTGCCGCTGCACGCAATCCGACCTGGCCATTCGACGCGCCGATGACCATCAGGGCGCGCGGACGAACGACGTTGATTTCGAAACCTTGATCGATTTCTTGCTGGTGATCGGCGCCAACAGTTCAATTTGGTACGCGGCGGACCAGGCGGCGGTGCGCGTGTTGTCGGCGTTATTGGTTTCGCTGAAACTCACGTCCAAGACCTGCAGCGGATCGAGCGTAATCATGCTCTCGCCAAGCGCTTTGGTCATTGTCGCTTTCGTCGCGACCTTCTGCACCATGCCCGAGCGTATCGCACTCGAGAATGCGTACTCGAATTCGACCTTTGAATAGAATACCCGGCCAAACTCTACGACAATAAACAAGCCGGCGAAAAAGACCGGCAAGACGAACGCTGCTTCGACGGCTGCCGCACCTCGGCAACAGCGAAGAAAGCCCGTGACCGTGCTGCAATAGCCGCTGTGTGATCGGGTCTGTCGTTTTGCCAATGACATCATTGTAGCCGCACCATCACTGTATCGCGCAGCGTGACGTCCGAGGTCAGATGATGAATTTTGACCAGTGGCTCGTACTTCTTTGCGACGTCGATTTTTAAGTAGGTCAGACTGCGCTCACCGGCAGCACACGGCGCGCCGCAAACGGCAGCGCCCGTCAATTCGCATTCGCACGTCACGCTGGCGGCAACCGTCGCCTTACTGGCGTTGGCTGTTGCCACCCACTTGGGCGGCAAGGCCGCCTTCACGGAATCGATGACCGGCTGCATGTTACCCTGCACTGGCGGCTTCATGAACCCGTAGTGAGCGCCAGCGCGTGCCGCGGCCTGCACCGTTAATTGATTGCTGATCGCAACCGAGACTTCAGCAACGCCGAGCAACATAATCAACACGATGGGGGCAATGAAACCGAACTCGACCGCGATGTTGCCAGCCCGCGCAGCAGCAAAGGCCGGCACGAGCTGACGCCATCCATGCTGCCGAAATTGGAAATCAGCACTCATCGTCCTACTCCACCAGTTCGACGGAAACGCGCGCCATGCTGGCGGTGCCAGCACTGGCCGGGCAAGTATTTGTGATCGCACTGTTGCCAGTAAACGTGATCCTTTGCGCAACCATTTGCAGACATGAAGTTTGAGCGTTCGAACCGCCGGTGAATTCAATGGCCTGGCTCGGAAAATACATCGCACCGCCAAGTTTCAAATCCGCATTTCCATTAATTTTATTGCTGACAATCTGCGAGCCTTTGTAAGTCGGCGAATTGGGGTCCTGGAAGAACAACACGCCATTTGTCGTGGTCCCCGATTTGGGTGCGCTCAGATCTATTCCAGCGCCAGCGTTGATGTTGACGCCTGCGTAACTGTTGCCCGATCCGGTCAGAATGATCGTCACGCCTGCACCAACGATCGACGATTGTGCTCCTGCATCGAAGTCGCCACCATCGATGATGTAGGTGCCGGGCGATAGCGTCGCCGTGCCTTTCTGGAAACTGATGCCACCGCAGTATCGCCCGGGCGACAAAGTTTTATCGGCTGTGATTTTGAGGTTCTTGCCAGCGCATCCTTTCGGCTGCTCCGGGACCTGCAAGTTGCGTCCTTTAGGACCATAGGGGTCATCGAGGGCTTGGGAGTAGGGCTTGATCGGCCCCGTGGTGACGATGCCATCAGGCTTTCCAACCGAAATATCACCAACCGCTGAGACACCCGTCGTCGACAGTTTCGCATTGCCGAAAACATAAACGGCGTTCTGTGCTTTCGAGTTTGACGCAACGCCGCACCCGAGCGTAACGGTCGCTGAGCCCGCAACCTCAATTCCTTTGTCGGCTGCTGGCGATAATGCGAGCAAGCACGCCTCTGTCAGATCCTCGACCTTTGACACCGCGCGTGAGGCGACAGTCACATCGTCCAACCCAAACAAGGTTGCGAAGAAAACCGGCTGCGTGCGTCGCGCCGTCACCGACACGGCTGCCTTGTCACCTTTGAAGACACCAACCGTCGGCGGGCTTTGCACCTGATAGGAAAGTTTTGGGTCGTTGGCCTTGTAAGTTTTGGTAAACATTTTGCCAGCAGCCGACGTCAAGTTTGCGGTTTGGCCTTCCACGTTTAGGGCCTTGGCCGCAGAGATTGCAGCGCTATCGGTGGTTGCCTGCAATTTGTTGCGTGACATCAGCCAAAAGGCAGCGTCGGCAGCCAGTCCGGTGAAACCAATCAGCGATGGAATGATCAGACCAAAAATCAGCGCCACACTGCCTTTTTGGTTCGTCAGAAACTGTCTTGCATGACGAATTGGCATGATCACTCCGTAAACCGCCAGCAATATACTTTCGGTTTCTCTAAACATTTAAGTTATCGCACGCTGCGCCCGCATTGAATTGCGAAAGGAAAATGTGCTTTGCACTTCCTAACTGCACCGCGAAAAATTTTATGCAATTGCCGCCGAGTGCAGCGCGCCCGGTAAACAGCAAGCCGTCGAACAGCAGTCTGTCAGCTCGCAAATTACGCGCCCGAGCTGAGCCGCTCACACTTTGGTAAGAATTCGGATTTTTTGGTCGGCGTGGCGACCCCGGCAGGATTTGAACCTGCGACATCGAACTTAGAAGTTACACTGTCTGGGTCTGCATGCGTTTGCGAGAGGTGGCGTAAGCTTCTGGAATTGCGGCGCAATGT
>JANMII010000084.1:0-4883 GCA_031375665.1 Hyphomicrobium sp. | reverse complement strand
ACGTCCTGGCCCTTGTCGCGGAAGTCCTCGGCGACGGTCAGGCCCGACAGCGCCACGCGCATGCGCGCGCCCGGCGGCTCGTTCATCTGGCCGTAGACGAGGGCGACTTTAGAGCCGGTCGTCGTGCCGTCATCGTTGAGCTTGATGACGTTGCCCTCGATCATCTCGTGATAGAGGTCGTTGCCTTCGCGCGTGCGCTCGCCGACACCGGCGAACACCGAGTAGCCGCCGTGGGCTTTAGCGACGTTGTTGATCAATTCCATAATGAGAACGGTCTTGCCGACGCCAGCGCCACCGAACAGGCCAATCTTTCCGCCCTTGGCGTAGGGCGCAAGCAAATCAACCACCTTGATGCCGGTGACGAGGATCTGTGCTTCCGACGACTGGTCGGCAAAACTTGGCGATGGCTGATGAATGGCGCGAATGGCGTTGGTCTTGATCGGGCCCGCTTCATCCACCGGCTCACCGATCACATTCATGATGCGGCCGAGGCACTCATCACCGACAGGTACCGAAATCGGTGCGCCGGTATCGGTCACGTTTTGGCCGCGCACCAAACCTTCGGTTGAGTCCATGGCGATGGTGCGAACGGTATTCTCACCAAGATGCTGGGCCACTTCGAGAACCAGACGGGCGCCGTGGTTGTCGGTTTCAAGCGCGTTGAGAATCTCGGGAAGATGATCATCGAACTGAACGTCGACGACGGCGCCGGTGACCTGGCGGACCTTACCAAACTTGCTAGCCATTGCTTCGTTTCCTCAACCGGTTCGATTTGTATTTAGAGCGCTTCAGCGCCCGAAATGATTTCAATGAGTTCTTTGGTGATGTTGGCCTGGCGCAGACGATTGTACTTGATCGTTAGCTTGTTGATCATGTCACCGGCATTGCGTGTGGCGTTGTCCATTGCCGACATGCGCGCGCCCTGTTCGGACGCCGAGTTCTCCAATAGCCCGCGGAACACCTGCGTAGAGATGTTTCGCGTCAGCAGGAAGCCGAGCACTTCATCTTCGCCCGGCTCGTAGTCTTGAACGGCGGTCGCGCCTTTGGCCGTGTCATCTTTGAGTTCTGGAATTTTAGCCGGGATCAATTGCAAGGCCGTTGGCTTCTGCAAGATCACCGATTTGAATTCAGAGAAATAAAGCGTCGCAACATCGAAAGCGCCAGCTTCAAACATCGCCAGAACTTTGTTGGCGATGCCCTCGGCGTTGCTGAAGCCCAACTGCTTGATGCCAGCAAGCTCAATCCGCTCAACAATGTTTTTGCCGAGATCGCGCCGCAGGTTGTCGGCACCTTTACGGCCAACGGTTAGGATCTTGACAGTCTTGCCCTGACCTTGGAGGCGAATTGCATCCTGACGGGCCAGACGCGCGATGTTGGAATTAAATCCGCCGCACAAGCCGCGTTCAGCCGTCATAACAATCAACAGATGCGTCTGATTTTTGCCGGTCCCAACCAGCAGCGGCGAACCAGACGTCTTGTCGGTAATTCGCGAGGCGACGCCCGACAACACCGCATCCATACGTTCAGCATACGGTCGGGCTGCTTGCGCCGCATCTTGCGCACGGCGCAACTTTGCGGCCGCAACCATCTGCATGGCTTTGGTGATTTTCCGCGTCGCCTTAACGGAGGCGATGCGGTTGCGCATGTCTTTTAAGCTCGCCATCGAGCGGTCTCCTCAAAGGTCTCGATTAGGCTGCGAAACCTTTGGTGAATTGATCGAGCAAAGTGACGAGCTTTTTCTCGGTATCGGCTGACAGGGCCTTTTCACTGGCCGTCGTCTCAAGGATCGACTTCTCCGCGCGAAGCGTCGTCAGCAACCCTTTTTCGTAAGCACCGACCGACGCCACCGGAATGCCGTCGAGGTAGCCGCGGGTGCCAGCGAAAATGACGGCGACCTGTTCTTCCATCTTGAGCGGCGAGAACTGCGCCTGCTTCAAAAGCTCGGTCAAACGCGCGCCGCGCGCCAACAGCTTCTGGGTAGCGGCATCGAGGTCCGAGCCGAACTGAGCGAAGGCCGCCATCTCGCGGTACTGCGCCAGCTCGCCTTTGATCTTGCCGGCCACCTGCTTCATGGCCTTTGTCTGCGCCGACGAGCCAACGCGCGACACCGACAGACCGACGTTCACGGCCGGGCGGATGCCCTGATAGAACAGATCAGATTCCAAGAAGATCTGACCGTCCGTGATCGAAATCACGTTGGTCGGAATGAACGCCGACACGTCGTTGCCCTGCGTTTCGATGACAGGCAACGCGGTCAGCGATCCAGCACCGTGGGCATCACCCAATTTGGCAGCGCGCTCGAGCAAGCGTGAGTGGAGATAAAACACGTCGCCGGGGTAAGCTTCACGACCCGGCGGACGTCGCAACAACAGCGACATCTGACGATAGGCAACAGCCTGCTTCGACAAGTCGTCATAGGCGATCACGGCATGCATGCCGTTGTCGCGGAAGTATTCGCCCATGGTGCAGCCGGTGAACGGCGCGAGGTACTGCATCGGCGCTGGATCAGACGCGGTGGCTGCCACGATAATCGAGTACTCAAGCGCGCCGCGCTCTTCCAAGATTTTGACGAATTGGGCGACGGTCGAGCGCTTCTGGCCAACAGCAACGTAAACGCAATAGAGCTTGGCTTTTTCGTCGGTGCCCTGGTTCAGCGGCTTCTGGTTCAAAAACGTGTCAAGAATGACGGCGGTCTTGCCGGTCTGGCGGTCGCCGATGACGAGCTCGCGCTGACCACGACCAACGGGAATGAGCGAATCGATCGCTTTGAGACCCGTTGCCATCGGTTCATGCACCGACTTACGTGGCAAAATGCCGGGTGCCTTGACGTCGACGCGCATTTTTTTGTCGGACTTGATCGGGCCCTTGCCATCGATCGGGTTGCCTAGACCGTCAACGACGCGCCCGAGAAGGCCCTTACCAACCGGCACTTCAACGATGGCGCCGGTCCGCTTGACGGTGTCGCCTTCCTTGATCGAGCGGTCGTCGCCAAAAATAACGACGCCGACGTTGTCAGCTTCGAGGTTCAGCGCCATGCCGCGAATGCCGCCTGGAAACTCGACCATTTCACCGGCCTGCACGCTATCGAGGCCATAAACGCGGGCGATACCGTCGCCAACCGACAGCACTTGGCCGATCTCGGAGACTTCCGCTTCCTTACCGAAATTCTTAATCTGATCCTTCAGGATGGATGAGATCTCTGCGGCCCGGATATCCATGTGACGTGTGACCTCTTCGCTGGTCGTTTCCATTGATAGGCTCGCTTGAGCGGGCCCGTTTTATGTGAGTTGTCGAAATCGAAGCAGCATCGTCCGCCAACAAGACCGCAAGGCTGCAGAATTGTTCACGCGCCGCCGCCGCTCAAAGTGGTCTTGAGGGTTTGCAGTTTTGTCTTGAGGGACGAATCAACCATTCGGCTGCCGACCTTGACAATCAGCCCGCCGAGTAATGATGGGTCGACGTGCGTATTCAGCGTCACGTCTTTGCCAACGCTCGCCTTCAAGGTTTGCTTCAGATCTGTAATTTGTTCAGCCGTCAGTGCCGACGCGCTGGTGACGTTCGCGGTGACTTCACCGCGGCCTTTTGCGGCCAGCATGCGGAAAGCTTTGATGATGTCGCCAACGGCGAACAACCGACGATTGCTGGCGAGTAGGCCAAAAAAGTTCGCCGAAAGTCCGCTGATGCCGGATTTGGCCAAGATCACGCTGAGGGCCTTGGCCTGATCTTCCGCTGAAATCACTGGGCTGCGTACGAGCCGCACCAAATCCGTGCTGTCGGCCATCATGGCGGCGAACTTGACCAGATCGGCCTCGACTTCGGGAAGTTTTGCGGCGTCCTTCGCCAGATCAAACAGAGCGGCTGCATAGCGCCCTGCCACCCCTTCAACGACTGTTTCGTCGGTTGCCACGTCGCGTGCTCACGATCGCGCTAGATTAAGCGCATAAGGGCGGGGACCGCATTGACTTGGCCCGACAGACGCCCGCTTCAAGGATTGATGAGTTCTGACAAAAGGTGCAGCCGGTGATAAACCCCGCCAACAGCCCCTCTTGAGATGGCGTGCTCTTAACATGCACGCCCCATCGCTTCAACGCCTCCCCAGCGGTCGCGATGCCGCATTCACTCGCGTTCACGCACCGCGGCGGCGAAACCCTCGCACCGTCTGCCGCAGTAACGGGTAGCTGTGCGCTGCTGGTCAATTTTGCAAAGGAAATCACAGGCTTCGGATCAAGGTTCGGACATGAACGAAAGCTGCACGGCCCGTTCAATGTGCATTCAACGGCTAACCCGTAGCTTCCGGTCCAAGCGCTGCAGCACCATGCGCGGCGTAATGCGGAACTCGGGTTCGCCCAATTGCGAATCTTTTGTCAAAAGGATTGGGATCGACACATGACCTTCACAAAAACCATCAGCGCCGTCGTGGCGGCAGCCGTCCTTGCTACCGGCACGTTACTGCCAATCGCGTCAGCCAACGCCCGTGACTTCGACCGTCGCGGCTCCGCGTACGGTTATCAGTCGGATCGCGGCTATCAACACCGCGATTATGACCGGCGGTCGTACGGCTATGGTCGCCACGACGATCGCGGCTATGGCCGCCATTCCGACCGTCGCGGCCACCGCCGTGACAAAACCGGCAAGTACGTCGCCATAGGTGCCGCCGCAGCCATTATCGGCCTCGCGATTGCCGCTAGTGCCAACAGAGGTGGTCATCGCCGCGGCTACTAGAGCGCGTGTTGTCAAACGTGTCAGCGCTCTCCCCCTCCCGATCAGCTGACGCCACGCCCGGCCGGATGCCCCCGCATCCGGCCGGTTTTTTATGATCTCACCGCGAGCAGCCGATTACAGCCCGTTGGGTCGGTAAACTGGCCATTGCCAGGGCACGACAA
>JANMII010000079.1:0-9195 GCA_031375665.1 Hyphomicrobium sp. | reverse complement strand
TTGCGCATTCTCGATACCAAAAGGCAAGAGGCGCGCGGGTCCCATGACGACAGCTTCACGAAACCCCGCGGGTGACCGCGCCCGGCTAGTCGAAATCGTCACCGCGCGATCGTTTCAGGAAGGTCCTGAAATGCGACTCGCGTCGGGCAAAACGTCGACATTCTACTTCAATATGAAGCCGACGATGCTGGACAGCGAGGGCGCGTTTTTGATCGCGTCGCTGATCCTCGATCAACTCGAAGACGTTCCAGCCGATTTGGTCGGTGGGCTTGAAATGGGAGCTGTCCCGATCGCTGCCAGCGTCACCGCACTCGCCCACGCACGCGGCCGCAAACTGCCGGCGTTTTTCGTCAGAAAACAAGCCAAAGAGCACGGCACAAAGAGCCTGATCGAAGGTCTGGGGCGCGACGAAACAATGGCCGGCAAGCGCGTTGTGATCGTCGAGGATGTGACAACCACCGGCGGTTCGTCGATCAAGGCCGCCGCTGCGATCCGCCAGGCTGGCGGCGAGATCGTCCGCGTCATCACCATCGTCGATCGGCTCGATGGCGCGGCTGCGGCATTCGAGGCGGCGGATTTGCCGTTTTATCCGGTGCTGACGCTGAAAGACTTCAAACCCTGAGCCAAGCGTCAGCAGGTATGGGGTTGCGCGAAGGCTCAAAATGAGAAGCTCTCCAATTTCGCGTGCCGCACAACCGTTGCATCACCGTCTGATCACAGTCTGACCACTGCGGCGCTTCAGCACTTTTCTGTTGGCGGTCTCGAATTCGTCGAACTTATCCCGTCTGTTTACGTTATCGTCACGATCAGCTTGCAGCGCGCTGATGCGTGCAGCCGGTCCATGTCCCTCGTATCTGTTGAGTAGCTTCGTGACTGAGCGCACCGATCGTCCCATTCCTCAGTCGACCAGCGCAATGCCCGCTGAGCGGATTAGACCGCGGCGAGATCCTGGTCTCGAGACGGGCTCCCTGCCGCACGCAGCCTTGAAGATGTCCTTCGCGTCGCAGCCGTCACCGGCAAAACTTTTGCAGCAACGGATATCTGATGCTCAACAACGGCCAAATCACGCTATCCAGCCGACAAAAAATAACGCGCCGTCTCGCCGCGACGAGGCTTCTGCGAACACACACAAAGTCTTGGTGACGCCGGCGGCCAAATTGCCAGCAGCGCAAACGCAGCTCGCACCATCCGACGGTAGCCGGAGCCAAATGAACAGTGCCAAAACACCGTTACGGTACAGGCGTGCGAGCCGCGAGACGGCGGCGGAGACCGTAAACGACATTGAATCAGACAGCTCGGCGTTACCCCAACAGCCGATGAGGCAATCACCGCTCGAACCGCTGTCCAGCGGTGATTTCAAACGGCGACGCGATCCGGCGTCCGACCCTTCAATCGCCTGGCGGGCGATCACACTGACAAGTGACGCTGTGGTGTTGACGATTGCCGCACCGTTCATTGCCGTCTGGTACGTCGTGAGAGCGTTGAAGCGCCTGATTGGTTGATCGCGCCGTTGCGGCCGACAGCGGAACGGCGATCATGGGGTCTATTCTGCAGCGACGGCTTGCAGCGCCGATGGACCAGCCCGAACAACCTCGGCGTCAACGTAAGCTTCAAACTTTGCAAAGTTAGCGATGAACATGGCGGCGAGCTTGGCGGCGGCCACATCATAGGCCTTTGGATCGGCCCACGTATCGCGCGGCGTCATCAGTTTGGCATCGACATCGGCAACCATCCCCGGAATGGAGATCGGCACCTTGAAACCAAACACCGGGTCGATCCGCATCGTTTGATTTTTGAGGTCACCCGACAGTGCAGCGGCCAACAACCCACGCGTCACCTTGATCGGCATGCGCGTGCCAACACCAAATTTTCCGCCGGTCCATCCGGTATTGACGAGCCAGCAGTCAACGTCATGCGCTGCAATCAGATCGCGCAACAGGTTGCCGTAAACGCTCGGGTGGCGGGGCATGAACGGGGCACCGAAACACGTTGAAAACGTTGGCTTGGGTTCCGATCCCATGTCCTTTTCGGTGCCAGCGACTTTGGCGGTGAAGCCCGACAGAAAATGATACATCGCTTGGCTCGGCGTCAGTTTAGCGATTGGCGGCAGAACGCCGAAAGCATCGGCGGTCAGCATCACGATGTTGCGAGGATGGCCTGCGGTGCCAGTCGCGCTGGCATTGGCGATGGCCTCCAGCGGGTAGGCTGATCGCGCGTTTTCAGCCAGACGATTGTCATCGAAATCAGGGATGTTCGAGCCAGGCTTTAACACCACGTTTTCGAGCACGGTCGCGAACCGGTTTGATGCGTCCCAAATTTCAGGCTCGGCCGACTTCGAAAGCCGGATCGTTTTGGCGTAACATCCGCCTTCAAAGTTGAAGATGCCATCGCTGCTCCAACCATGCTCGTCGTCACCTAACAACGTGCGTGAGGGATCAGCCGACAGCGTCGTCTTGCCGGTGCCGGACAGCCCGAAAAACACGGCGGATGAACCATCGCTGCCAACATTGGCTGAGCAATGCATCGGCATGACGCCCTTTTGCGGCAGCACATAATTGAGGAATGAGAAAACTGATTTTTTGATTTCGCCCGCATAGCTCGTGCCGCCGATCAAAACGATCCGGCGAGTGAAGTCACACGCGATGACGGTTTCAGAACGCGTGCCGTGGTACAAAGGCGCGGCGCGGAAACTCGGCAGATCGACGACGGTGAATTCTGGCACGAAGGCCGCGAGGTCTGCAGCCTTCGGGCGACGTAACAGATGGCGGATGAACAGCGCGTGCCAAGCATATTCTGTGACGATCCGCGTGTTCAAACGATGCTCAGCGTTCGCCCCGGCATACAAATCCTGCACGAACACTTCGCGATGCTTTGAAAAGGCGATGAAGTCAGCCAGCAGCCGATCGAATTGTTCGGTGCTGATGTCGCGCGCGTTGTCCCACCAGATGGCCGTTTCGCTGTCTGGATCGCGGACGATGTATTTGTCTTCGGCCGAACGGCCGGTGTGCTGGCCGGTTTGGACAACAAACGCGCCGGTTGCCGCGAGACGTCCCTCGCCGCGACGGATCGCGATTTCGACCAGCTCCGCTTCAAGCACATTGCGACGGATTTTGCCGGCCGCCTCAAGCGGGAAAAGTTGGATGGTCATGACGATCCCTTTTGCTCCGCAATCGTCGGCCAACAGCGCCGTAACGGCGGCACGAGACTCTGAAAAGTCACCAACTTCGTCTTCAAATGGACGCCCTCTGCGATTGTCCGATCCACCGAGGTCTGACGCGCACAATGACCTAACCAGAGCCGCCGGTGACCTCAAGCTGTGCAAAGGTCGAACGACCAACGGTGGACGATGCAAAATTGGGCAAGCAGCGGATATTGTTTGCGATTCGTACTATCGCGCGAGATACGCGCGTTGCCAATGCGCGGCCCGCCGCAGGCTAACCGTTTTACCCGTTTTCTGGGGCAAGATGTCGGCATCGTTGGGCTGTTGGCTTGCAGCGCTTGTTCCTGTCGCCTATTCAGTTGTCATTCAGGTGCCAGGGGCCAAAGACGACCTCGCCACAATTGCCGCACCTTACCGCCATAGAGCGGGGACGTGCTGCGGGCACGGCACGCCCCACGCCCGGGGCTGGAGAGGAACCGATGAAAGAGAAAAGCACGATCGCGTTGGTCGATGACGAACGCAACATTCTCACCTCGTTACGCATGGCGCTTGAGGCGGAAGGTTACAAAGTCCGCACCTACGGCGACGGGGTATCGGCTCTCGAAGCGCTGACGGAAGAGCCCGCGGACCTCGGTATTTTTGACATCAAGATGCCGCGTATGGACGGCATGGAGTTGCTGCGCCGGGTGCGCCAGCAATCAGCCATGCCGGTGATTTTTCTGACCTCAAAGGACGAGGAAATCGACGAACTGTTCGGGCTCAAAATGGGCGCCGACGACTATATCGCCAAGCCATTCTCCCAGCGCCTGATCGTTGAGCGCGTCAAGGCTGTGCTGCGCCGCGTTGCGCCGAAGGATCCGGCCATGGCGGAAGAGGAAAGCAAGCGCGTCCTCGAACGCGGCAAGCTCAAACTCGATCCCGAGCGCCATACGTGTCACTGGGACAATAAAGGCGTGACCCTGACGGTCACGGAATTTCTTATTTTGCAAGCGCTCGCGACCCGCCCTGGCGTGGTCAAAACCCGCGACGCGCTGATGGATGCCGCCTACGACGATC
The DNA here is from genome assembly GCA_031375665.1 of Hyphomicrobium sp. Lineage (GTDB taxonomy): Bacteria > Pseudomonadota > Alphaproteobacteria > Rhizobiales > Hyphomicrobiaceae > Hyphomicrobium_B. The sequence goes on along the minus strand of JANMII010000079.1, from coordinate 4,979 downwards.
AGGTCTACGTCGACGATCGCACCATCGACAGCCACATCAAGCGGCTGCGCAAAAAATTCAAGCAGGTCGACGACGACTTCGACGTCATCGAGACGTTGTACGGTGTTGGATATCGCTTCAAGGAATAGGTGTGACGTAAAATGTGTCCTCGTTGGCCATCAGCGAACATCGATCGTCGGCGTTTACGGGTTGCCGTAAGCTGTCGCGGCGGACCGAGGAGCTGATGGCGCTGGACACGCATGATCTGGCCGTTGGAGATGGGTCGGCTGTGAGCGCGCGCGCGACCCCTGCCACCGCTATTGGGGCACGCGCGGCAATCGAGACGCAGCAATCGAACAGCGCTGCACGAGCAACTACCGCTGCGCACCCGATCGCCACCCGCCCGATTGATGACAGCCGCGAAGAACTATACCGCCGCGCCAAGCAGTTCGTTGCGTGGTTTGAACGCTGGTGGGTTGGCCAGCCGATCCCTCGGTGGCTCGGCGGCAGCCTGAGACGGCGAATTCTGTTCGCCAATCTCGTTGGTCTGACCGGCTTGCTGCTGACCATGCTGTATCTCAGTTTGCATCACAGCTGGCTGGTCGATTCCAAGATCGACGTCGTTAAAACGGTCTCGCGGATTACAGCCGAAGCCATTGCCAATCGCGCCGTCAACGAACGTGCTGAATTCGATCCTGACCGCTTGCCTGAGCGAACCGCGTCACGCGTCAAACGCGATGATGCGTTTGCAGCCCTTGAATTGCCGCTCGACCCACAAGGTGCAGCTTCCGTTCTACGCAAACTGGTCGGCCCGGCCGAACTCACCGCTCGCGTGTATTCGACCAAGGGCACATTGATCCTCGACAGCGAGGTGCTGTTTTCAAATAACGCCGCGCCGTCACCAATCAGCGCTGAAGAATCCACCCGCCTACGCAACGTCTGGACCCGCCTGCACTACTGGCTAATCAACAAGGAGTTGAAGGTTTATCGCGAGCTTGGGACCGCCAACGGTTTTTTGTATCCAGAAGTCAAAAACGCAGCTGAAAACGGCGTCGAGACGCCGATCTTGTTGTTGAACAGCAAGGGCCAACAGATCGTGTCGTTGGCCGAGCCGATCAAGCGGGGCTCGAAGGTGCTTGGCGTGCTGGTGATGTCGACCAAACCCGGCGATATCGATAACGTGTTGTGGGATGAGCGCTGGCTAATTTTGCAGATCGCGGGCGTGGCGCTGGTGCTCGCCATCGGCAGTTCGCTGCTGCTGGCCCGCACGGTAGCTGGTCCAATGAAGCGTTTGTCGGAAGCAGCCAACCACGTCAGCCGCAACATTTCAGCGCGCCAAGAATTGCCCGACCTGATCAACCGGCGCGACGAGGTCGGCCAGATGGGTCGCGCCTTCGTCGAAATGACCGGCGCGCTATAACGGCGCATCGAAGCCAGCGAGAAGTTCGCAGCCGACGTCGCGCAAGAACTCAAAAACCCACTTGCCGCCGCCAGATCGACAGCGGAAGCCATGGCATATGCTAAAACCGACGAAGATCGTCAACAATTGGTCGGCGAAATTCAGTCCGAACTCAAGCGCCTCAACCGCCTGATCAACGACGTCTCGAATGCATCGCGTCTCGACGCTGAGTTGGCGCGCCAGGAAATGCAAGCGATCGACGTTCAGCGCGTCCTCGAAAGCGTGTCGCGAATTTTTCGCGATATGCTCGATGATGACGAACGTTCGATCAAGCTTGTCATCGACGAAGCCGCGCCGCGCTCAGACTTCATCGTCATCGGCAATGATGGCCGCTTGGGCCAAGTCTTCACCAACCTGATCGACAACGCCTTGTCGTTTTCACCGACCGGCGGGCGCGTGACGGTAACCGCGACCAGCAATGGCAAGTGGGTTTCGATCACGATCGACGATCAAGGCCCCGGTATTCCGCCAGATAAACTGGCGGCGATTTTCGAGCGCTTCTATAGCGACCGGCCAGCGACCGATACGAAGCGTGGCAAAAATTCTGGGCTCGGATTGTCGATCTCACGCGAAATCGTGGTCAGCCATCGCGGCGAAATCCGGGCTGAAAATTTATCTTCGAACATAGCTAGCAACGGCAACGGTTTCGGAAACGGTGCTGGAACCGCTTCTGTGCGCTCATCTATTAACGGCGCGTCTGAATGGCCAGCAGCCGGCGCGCGATTTATCGTCCGTTTGCCAACCGCTCACGCAGGCGGAGGTGGCGTTGGTGGACGGCGCAGCTGATCGCATGCACGCAACAGCGATCGCGATCGGATCGCGGGCCGCGCTAATTCGTGGGCCATCCGGATCGGGCAAATCTGATCTCGCACTCCGCTGCCTCGCGCAACCGATCTCAGCACTGAACACCGCACCAGCCCGTTTGGTCGGCGACGATCAGATCCTCATCACCCGCCGCGACACGCGATTGATCGCCAGTGCGCCCGACACCTTGAAAGGCATGATCGAGATCCGCGGCATCGGCATCGCGACCCTCGACACCATCGACGAAGCGGACATCGCGTTGGTCGTCGACCTCGTGCCAGCAAACGGCAGCGCGATTGATGTTGCGCGAATGGCCGATCCGTGGCCAACGGTGACCATTCTGGGTGTCAGCGTGCCCCACCTGTGGTTGCGACCGTTCGAAGCCTCAGCCGCCTTAAAAATCCTGTTGGCATTGGAGGGCAAAGCCGTCGTGATCCCAGCGCCACGACAATAATTTTGCAGCCAGCCGAGACCTGAGAAAGCACTTGCACAGACCGCGAACCCTTGCCACCTTCCCGCCGAGTAGAGCACCCTCAAGCTCCGCCTGCCGAGCCCTATCACTTCTAATTGGCCCCACCGCTCATGATCGGACTCGTTATCGTCACGCATGGTGGTCTCGCAACGGAATTCCGTCACGCGCTGGAGCACGTCGTTGGCCAGCAAACCGGGCTTGAAACGGTCGCCATCGGGCCCGACGACGATACCAATGCGCGACGGTTAGAGATTTTGACGGCGGTCAAGCGCGTCGACACCGGCCACGGCGTTATCATCCTGACCGATATGTTCGGCGGCACACCTTCTAACCTTGCGATTTCGGTGATGGATGAGGCCAAGGCGGAAGTCATTGCTGGCATCAATCTGCCGATCCTGGTCAAGCTTGCGAGCATTCGCGGCGAGATGACGTTGGCTCAGGCGGTCAACATGGCGCGGGACGCGGGACGCAAATACATCAAAGTCGCCAGCCAAGAGCTGTCCGGCGAGTAAGGGCTGCAGATCGACGACATGCCAGAACTCGCCAACAGCAAACGACCGGAAGCCGTGGTTGTCATTCGCAACATCAAGGGACTGCACGCGCGCGCGTCCGCCAAGTTCGTGAAATGCGCCGAGATGTATGATGCCAACGTCACCGTGGTGCGCGATGGCCAGTCGGTCGGCGGCACGTCGATCATGGGGCTGATGATGCTGGCGGCCGGTCCGGGATCGGCGCTGCACATTTCGGCTGAAGGGCCGCAAGGGCCGGAAGCCTTGCAAGCGCTCGTTGCGCTGGTCGAAGCTGGGTTCGATGAAGACTGCGTCGGCGACGCGTAACGCAACATTCACGGTTTTCAGACGGGGCCCTAAATACAAAACCGGAGGCGTCTTGGAAGACGCCCCCGCTTTCGTTGCAGTAGGTTTAGCCCGTCAAACTTACTGAGACAGATACAAGCTCGAAATCTTCAGCGCGATATCGCGGAAGGCTTGCTTGATCTGGTTGCCGTCTTCAGCGTTGTAGAAGTGCGCCGGGCTTGTGGCGCAGCTCGACAGCGTGCTGATCGACGTCTGGTTGCTGCCGAGCTGATAGCCGATGGTGTAGACCTCGATGTTGTTCGCTTTCATCGCGGCGCACGTTTGCACAGCCTGGAACGCCGACGTCTTTTGGTTGAGCGACTTCGTTGCATCGTTAGTGCCAGCCGTTGCCGTCGTGCCGGCTTTGTCGGGATCGTAGGTGTAGTTATACTCGCCGTCCGTCATGAGAATGGCGATTTTCTTGTGCTTGTCGTCATTGAATGGCTTCGGCGCGCTAACACCCGTAAACAATGACGACCAGTTTGGCGACAGCGTGTAATACGACCACGCTGTGCCGACGTGGCCAGCGGTGCCACCTTGCGCAACCAACGCAGTCACGGCGTTTTTCAACGCTGTTTTATCGTTCGTCAGCGGCACGACTTTGTTGGCTGTCGCGATCTGGCAATTGGCCGACGTCGTCGACGAGCTGCTGACTTCGTTATAAACGCGCGTCACCGGGTTCAATGCCGAGGCGACGACATCGGTGTACTTATTGATGCCTGAGCGCTCACCGACACATGCCGTTGCCGCAAAGTAGTGGTTGGTGATCTTTGGCTTCTTCGCTGTCCCCGTATTGACAGAACGGGCAAAGTTGGCCGGCCCAATCGTCATTGCGAGGGTCGGGAAGTTGGTTGGTGGACGAACGTCAGCCGAGAACGGGATCAACGACACTTTCGAGGTGAACTTGCTCTGCTCAGCCCACACCACGATGTCGATCAGATCCTTGGCGGCTGTCTTCATGTCGCCAAGCTTGCTTGCCGTCGTGCACGGAGCAGCCGAGCTCCCGCACATCGAGCCCGAGGTATCGAGCATCATGGCGATCTCAAGATTCAGCTCGGCATTGCCGCCGACCGCCAATTGCGCGACCGGGAATTCAGCGGCCACGTTTTGGATGAGCGGAAGCTGGGCAACGCCACCGAACGCCATGAACGGCGTCTCAATGATGGCGACGCCGTCAGCCGTAATCGACTGCCCGTCACTGCCAATTTTGAACTTGATCGTATCCTGCTTCAGCGGCAGCCGGTTCTTGATAGCGGCGGCATAGTATTTCTCAGCGATCGCGATGGCGGCTTGCGGATTGGAGCTGTTGGTTTGCAACGAACGCCCAGCGGCCAGCACCGCCGCGTCAAGCGCACTGATTGTCTGATCGCGGGCATTCAGCCAACGGCCAGTATCCACCGCAGCACCGATC
>JANMII010000052.1:0-3937 GCA_031375665.1 Hyphomicrobium sp. | reverse complement strand
GTCCTTCCAATCGTAGGTCGCGGTGACACCCGGCACCGGCTCATATCCGCGCTTGCGCCAAAACGGATCGAGCGGCGCATAGTCAGCGGGTTTGAGTGGGTGCTCATCGGCACGAATGACGCGGCAGAACGTCGAATGCGTGAATCCGCCAAGCCTCTTGGCCTGCGCTTCGCGACCATCGAAAAAAGCGTGGCCGAGACCATGGCCGCGATGGCTTTTCAACAGCACGCTCTCGCCGCAATAAAATATCTTCGAGATGTCGTAGCCCGCTGAACGAAACGGTTCGCCGAACTCGTCAGCGTGCTCGATCATCGGCGCACCCGTTGACGCGCCGACCATGTGGTCGCCATCGTGCGCCGTGATGACGACGGCACCTTTGGCTGCTGCAAACGTCTTCAAGTACGTTTGCTCGTAGGCCAGCGTGCCGTCGTAGAGATACGGCCAATCTCGAAACACGGCGATGCGCAAACGCGCCAAGTCCGGCAGGATCGCGTCGATGTCGGATCCAGTCACTGATTTGACTATTAGGGATGGGCGCTCATCGATCATCGTCGCGCACTCGACCAGCGCTTAGGCTGCAACCTGCGTGATCCATTCGGTCAAATTGTAATAGGTCGTGACGCGGGCGATTTTCCCATCACGCAGCGCAAAGAACGTCCCAGCCGGCAGCGCGTATTTCTGTCCGGTTGCGGGCGGTAATCCTTCTTCTGAATTTTTGTAGACGCCGTGAACATTGAATTCAGCGGCAGCGCGGGTGCCATCTTTCGACACGAGCACAACGATGTCGCGCAGCTCTTCGCTGTAGTTGTGGTCCATGCGGGCATTGAAAGCTTTGAACTTGTCTTTGCCGTGCCGCCGCTCGCCTTGGTTGACGTCGTGGATGACGTCCTCGGTGAGGAACGCGAGCATGGCGTCGCTGTCGCCAGCGTTGAAGGCCGCGTAGTACGCGCGGATCAGGGCTGCGGCTGCGGCGCGGGTTTCGCTTTCAGGTGACGTGATGGGCATCGGCAGGCTCCACAAGGATCGGATGACGAGAGATTTCATCGAGATGGCACACTCCCGTCTCTAGCAGGTCGCGGCAGAGCGTTCCAAGCCAAGGTGCAGGGGGTGCACCGCTCGTTTGTGAGCGCGGTCGAAATGCGATGTGGGATCAAAGCATGCTTCAACGGTTCCGATTCAACCTGAGATAGCAGGTAGAATAAACCTTAACGCATTGATAGCATTCAGTTTCCTTCCGCTTGTGTTGGCTGCGGGCTTATACTGCAGCTCACGTAGCGGGCAACGGTATGAAGCCAGATCCCACATCAACTCAAAGCGCGGCTGTGACTGCGGCCGCATCCACGGCGGCCGTCGCGGACGGAGTGCGCCGCGCGTTACGTCAACTGCTGGCAGGTACCGTTGGACCCACTATCGACGCGCCCGCTTCGCCACCGTCACCGCAGCCTCCTGGATTTTCCGAGCCACAATCGAGCTTCAGCTCCGACACCACTGACACCAGTCGTTTCAACGACAGTGTTCGCTTGGCGCGTGCCTTCAGCGAGATTGATCGCAGCGACGACCGGCAATTGATTTTGGCGCTCGCCGTGCTGTTCGCACAATCCCCATCCGCCCGATGAGCCGCGCATTCGTCCGCGAGGGTGACGGCGATGACCCGGGCGATTTCCCCGACAGGCTGATTTCGGAACACCGCAATCTGGTGACGGCTGCGGGCTTGGCGCAAATCGAAGCGGAATTGCTGCGGGCGCAAGCCGGTCATGCGTTAGCGCACGCCGCCGATGATCGAAGCGCGAATGCGCGGGCGGAGCGTGATCTGAGATATTGGGCGCAGCGACGGTCGTCAGCAGAAGTTATGCCGAAGCCCGTCGGTGCATCTGAGGTTCACTTCGGCACAGCCGTTACCATTGTCCGCGACGATGGTCGTCGCCAGACGTTCCGGCTTGTCGGCGAGGATGAGGCTGATCCGTCAACTGGAACGCTGTCCTACGTTTCGCCACTGGCTCAGGCGTTGCTCGGTAAAAGCGTTGGCGACGGCGTGCAGGTTGGTGCCAATGGGGCGAGGATTGTCGCGATTGATGTTTAGCGACGCCAACCCCACGACGCAAAGCCACCACATCGGATCTTGGCCATGTCGTAACGACGCCAGACCGTAACGACGCCGGACCGTAACGACGTCAGTCGCTTCGCCGTACTCCAACCGCCTGCTTGTGGATGATATGCAAACCATGACACGGGGCTGCTCGTTCTTACTTCGTCAATCAACGGTGTAACAGCTGCCGATGACCACCACCGAAAATGCACATCGCGAGTGGGTCGTCCCGTCAGCGCCGCGCATAACGACAACGGCCGCCTGGGCGCTGCGCGGTGGTATCGTCTTGGCTTTCGCGATCGGCCTCACCTTGGCATCCACGCACTTCAATCCCGAGACGGTCAATATCGGTGATGGTCGTGCCTTGTGGTTGTCACTGGCGCTGCTGGCCATCGGTTTGTGGTTTGTGATTGATGTGCCGCGCTTGATCCCGGCCTCCGATCGCAGCCACGACGCTGCCCGAAATCTCGCGGTCATCATCGCCGTCGGCATTGCAGCGCGCTTGATTTTATGTTTCTCGGTGCCGATCCTGGAAGATGATTACCAGCGCTATCTCTGGGATGGCGGCGTGGTCGCGAACGGCATCAATCCGTATCCCGTGTCGCCCCAATCGGTTGCAGATCTCATTGCAGCGGGTGACGTTTCAAATTCTCCGATCGCGACAAGCCAATCGGCGGACTTGGCTCGGCTGGGTCGCGCGGCGGGCGACGTTCTTGAGCGCGTCAATCATCCCGAGCTGCGCACGATCTATCCACCGATGGCCCAAGCCGCTTTTGCGCTCGCCCACGTGATTTCGCCATGGAGCCTGACCGGATGGCGCATCGTCTGTCTTATCGGTGATCTCGCGACGCTGGCGGTGCTGCTCGCACTGTTGCGATCGACCGGTCAATCGCCGTTGTGGGTTGCGATCTATTGGTGGAACCCGCTTGTGCTGAAAGAACTCTTCAACTCAGCGCATATGGAAGCGGTGCTGATCCCGATGGTGCTGTTGGCGCTGTTGCTGTCGCTCCGGCAACGCTGGACGGCGAGTGCGGCTACGCTAGCGCTGGCAGCAGGTATCAAAGTCTGGCCCTTGATCTTATTGCCGCTGATCTTGCGACCGATCTGGTCGAAGCCCTGGCGGCTTGCAGCCCCGCTCGGCGTACTGATCGTGATGTTGACCGCGCTCACTGCGCCGATCATCTCAAGCGGGCTCGATCCATCGTCTGGATTTATCGCCTATGCCACGTTTTGGAAAACCAACAGCGCGCTGTTTCCAGCCAGCGAAGCAGCGGTTCGCTCGGTGCTCAGTGGGTTTGGTTCAGATGCCGCAATGGCCGGTGCGGTCACGCGCGGACTGTTTGCTTGCGTGTTAGCCGTGCTCGCGCTCGCAATTGCGGGGCACGCTTTACCAATCATTGTGCCGCGCGACGTGATGCAGCGCGCGGCGTTGACCGTTGCGGCGCTCGTGCTGCTCAGTCCGGCGCAGTTTCCATGGTACATGACATGGCTATTGCCGCTGCTGGTGTTCCTACCCTCGCGCGGATTGCTGGCCGTGACGGCTTTCGTGCCAGGCTACTACGCAGCCTTTCATTTGCACTTCAACGACACCTTCGACACCTATCGCGGTAGTGTCGCGGCAGCCATTTGGCTACCCATCTGGCTATGGATGGCAGCCGATGTGCGCCGCTGGGCTACAGCCCCCCGTTCAAATCCTGGAGGCCAGTCAACGGTCACGAGTGGACCCGCGCTTTTATGATGGGTCCACTCGTCGTCGTACCAGAGCCGACGCCAACGCGGCTTGACCCGGCATGATAGATCGACGGCTGTACTAGTACGATCCGGTGGCAGGCTTGACGCACATTTTGCGCG
>JANMII010000345.1:0-6229 GCA_031375665.1 Hyphomicrobium sp. | reverse complement strand
CTTACTGACGGATTTCATATCGCCGACTTTTGCAATTGGGAGCGGGCCCGATGGAGTTGACGATTGCAACGGCGTTGCTGCATCGCTGGCTGCTGGAGCAAAGCGCTGCGCTATGGCAACGCTGGCGTCATCGGTAGAACTGTCAAACTCACGCCCGCGCGGACCGTCGCCGTGGATGCTGTCGGTGCCATTGATTGGCGAGAAAGTCTGATCGCCATGTCGGACACCGTGATCAAAAGCCTGATGAGCATCACGCAAGTCGTGCGGCTCGCTCGGCATTGCTTGCAACGGGGAGCCAAGCGCTGGCGCAAATCGTGCTTGAACAAAATCTGCTGGAGCGGATTGGTCCGGGATAAATTGAGTTGAGAATACCGGGGCAGCATCGCGCCGTGCCATGTTGGGTGCATTGAAATCAGACGGGTGCAACGCCGACACGCCGAGCCCTGGTATTGGAGCTGGGGCCGCATAAGTTTGACCACTTGTCGGACGCAACGCGCCAAGATCGGCCACCCGCGACGTCCAATCATCCGGCGGCATGGCCAATCGAGGACCGATGTCGCGGCGATACGTGTCGCGATGGGCCTGCGCGTCGTTGCCGCCGATAACCGGATTCCAGGTTTGTGTTTCTTCGGCTCGCTGCGGACGCGACCCGACTGCTTCAGGAACCGCCACGCGTCGGCTGGTTCCGCGCTGGCGGATCACAGCGACGAGGTGCGCGACCACCGTCTTGATGTCGCCGCCGACACTGCGCGCGCCAAGTGTCAGCGATACCGCCCACAACAACAGGCCACTGACCAAGTCTGCACGATTGGAACTGACAACCGCGACGGCCTTGCTCACCAACTTGAACACACCATCACCGACCACGCCGCCATAGCCATGGTGAAGCGGCCAGGCGCCAGCCATCGGTAATGCCGACATGGCACCAGCACAGGCCAATACGGCTAGTGGCGCGTAGCCGAATTTAATTTGACGCGGCTCAGAACTTTCCGTGCGGAGCAATTCAATGCCCCAAACCATGGGTGCAACCAGCGCAACCACGATCGCAAAACCAAACGTCTGCAGCAGCAGGTCGGACACGATGGCACCAAGCGGGCCAAGCCAATTCTGCGGTGATGAAGTTGTGGCGTGGGTTAGACTTGGATCCGTCACAGACCACGACGCAAGACTGGCCCACAGCGCTAAGACGGCGACCAGAAGCAACATGCCGAAGCCACGTCGCAACCAACCCAACAGTCGATCTTCGACCGATTGCGGCAGCAGTCGTTGTGGATCGATGCCTCGTGTATCGAGCGACATGGGCGCGAACGAACTCTTTAACGCAGCACGAAAATCGTGCGTTCAAGCGCCTCCTGAATGGTTGCAGAGTTCTGAACCAACGCCACGCGCACGTAGTCCGCGCCGGGGTTGGTTCCGTCTTGACCGATCCCGCCCAGAAAGCTTCCGGGTATCACTTTGACGCCAGCGCGTTTCCATATGGTTACCGCCGCCTCGCGACCACCGCCAAATTGGCTCATATCGAGCCAAAGACAAAAGCCGCCGTCGGGCCGCCGATATCCGTAGCGGCCAGCCAATAGCCGATCGGCAATCGCAAACTTGGCTTCATAAGCCGCCCGTGAAGCTGCCACGTGAACCTCATCCGACCAGGCGGCGGCGGACGCATGTTGGATTGGGCCCGGTACAGTCGGCGCGCACATGTTTCGAATTTCAGCGAAGGTTTCGAGGAACGCGGCATCGCCAGCGCAAAACCCCGATCTGAGGCCGGGCAAGTTCGATCGCTTTGAGAGCGAGTTGAAGACCACCAGATTGCGAAAACGGCCGGGCCGAGCAGCTGCCACTTCAAGACCGCCAGGTGGAGCGGCACCGGTATAAATTTCCGAATAGCACTCATCGAGAAACAACATGAAATTGTTGGCTTGAGCGAGGTCATGGGCTTTTGCGATATAGGCTGGAGACGCCACCGCACCTTGCGGATTTGCCGGCGATCCAATGAATAAGGCACACGTCCGAGCCAGCAGGTTTGGATCGCCAGCCAATGCATCGAGGTCAGGCAAATAGTCGGTCGCCTTCGTCGCATTCAACAGCACGGCATCGGCGCCAACAGCAAGCGCGCCGGCGATGTAGGCGGAATAATACGGATTACACATCAAAATCGCAGGCCGCACACCGGCTGCCATCGGCTTGCGGCCGACGGCTGGCACACAGGCAAAAAACAACCCTTCGCGCGAACCGTTCAGGATCAGAATTTCACTGACGGGATCAACGCCGCCAGAAATCTGATACCGCCGCGTCATCCATCCAGCAATCGCGCGGCGAACATCATCGCTGCCCCGGATCGGCGGATATTTGCCGAGCAGGTCACCGGCATCGGCGAGCATGGCGTGAACGAATTCTGGCATTTTTTCGCGCGGTTCGCCGATCGTCAGATCAATGGCGGGTGTGATGTCGGGTTCGATGTCAGCCAGCAGCCGCCGCAATTGCGTGAAAGGCGACAGCAGTGTTCCAGACGTCAGGGCCGCGATCGGTTGCATCATCAAAGTTCCAAACCGCGGCTGCGAAAACGCACCCGACCAAAATCCAAACAATGTCTTACCGACTGTCCCGCCACTGCGGGCAGCAGGTTGCGCCATAACTTGGCTTTAACCGCCTTCGTGTACGCCAAAATCCAAATGCTTGACCGGGCCACAGGACGCGCATGATGACGCTGCACACACGATCCATACTGGGCCGACAAAACTGGCTGCTCTTACCGTTGAGTATCGTCATCTGTGCCGTGGCGTTCGCTGGAACGGGCATGACGATCGATTTTTGGAGCGTTATTCCGGTTCTCAGCATAGCGGCGGTGGTTGCAGCGGTTTGGGTTTTCTACGCGACCCGGCGTCCCGACGACGTAATTTGCGGCATGCTGGAAGCATTCCTCTTTATATTGATCATTGGTCCCCCGCTTAGTCTCATGGACTATCCGCTGCAAGCGCTTGCCCTACCGTTATGGGACGCCGAATTCGCCGCCATCGACGCCGCTATCGGCTTTAACTGGATCAATCATCTGACGTGGGTCAGCAGCTCGCCCATCATGTCGTCGGTCCTTGTCTATGCTTACGGCTCATGCATGATCCAACTGGCCGGCGCCATCATGCTGCTGAGTTTCACTCATCGCTTCAACCGCATCCGTGAACTTCTGAGCCTATTCGTTATTACGGCTCTTGTGGTCGCGTTTGCCTCGACGCTTTTGCCCGCTGAAGGTGCCTATCCATTTCATAATCCACCCGATGATATTCTGATCTGGGGTGAGCGCATCATCGGCACCATGCATGTGGAGCACTTGCGTCAGTTGCGAAGTGGCGCGCTCGGCGTCGTCAATCTTCGTGAGGTCGAGGGTTTGGTGACATTGCCGTCATTCCACGCCATATTTGCGATTTTGCTAGCCTGGAGCGTCCGCGATTTTTCGCTGTTGTTTATCCTGGCCGCGATATTCAATGGCGTCGTGTGCATTTCAGCCATCGCAGTTGGCGGCCATTACCTGATCGACATTTTTGCCGGTGCAGCCATCGCCGCCGTCGCTATGTATGGCTATCAGGCCGGTTGGCGAACGCGATTCTTCGAACCACGTGCGCGGCCAGATTTTCCGAAACAACACCCGGCACACGAAACCGCCGCAGTCTAACTTGACCGAAAGAGACAAAACAAAGCCGGCGCTGAGATGCTGAGCGCCGGCTTGCAAGGGCTAGATTAAAATTAAAGTCTCAAAAAAGCTGGGCGACGTCACGCAACGCGGAAAACCGCTCCAGAAACGGATCGCGCACGTTCGCGGACCCGACCACCATCATTGCCGGATTTAACGACCCACTGTCCGCTGGCTGTCCGACCCGTAATCATACCGACATGATGCGGCCAAACGACAACCGCGCCAACTTGCGGACCGCTTGAGCGTCCCCATCGACGCCAATTCGCGGCCAAATTGAATTCTGGGCCACCGCCTTTTTGGGTCCGCATCCACCATCCGCACCAGCGCGATGGACGACCACCTAAACCCGCGCGCGAACGTGATGTGCGACCTGCGTAACGTTCACGGCGTGGCTGACGACGCGATGATTGCCCGTTAATGCTTTGGCCATCATAACTCTGACCATCGAGTGTGTAGTTTGGGCGTGCATGTGCCGAGGGTGCTCCCATCAACGCGACGAGCGTTGCTGCGAGCGCGAATAAACTCAATCGCATTCGTGTTCTCCTAGTTTTTTCTTCACCCTGCACCGCCACCGACGCGGACAATGAAGCCAAAACAAGAGGACAATCCTGCGCGCGGCATATCGACCGCATTCTCACAACTTCGGCGGGTACGAACGAGGTGGATTGATTGCACTAAATTTTAGCCGATTTGTTCCGGCTTTGATCCCGCCAAGGATCAACCTGTGCGCGCATAAAAACTTTGGTTGCTACGACACCATGACGCAACCCCTGTGGCGACCTTGACGGTAATTGCGCTCGCATGAGGCGGCTTGTGGCTCGTTGGCGACCGGATGAGAACGGATCTTGCCGGGCAGCCAACCAACCGTTAGCGCACAGCGATAACGACCAGCAACGTGGCGACGGTGACCGTCCCGCCAACAATAATCGCGCCCCACGCAATCAGGCGTTTGATGTTTTTCTGCTCGGTCTTCCAGGTCACGTAAATTGCCTCAGGTCAGGTCTCAGCCGTGGGGGACGCGCAACGCATCACGTGTGAACGGTCATCGCGCATTTTGCCGATGTGCAACGCCACTTGCTCGCGTCTGGATCTTACGGGTGCCAATCTCAGCTACCAAAAAACCGTGCGGCAGTTTCGCGAACCCATCCGCCCGGCTGACCACCGCCTGCACCCGAAGCCTGCTACCTAACGCGACGCGGGTTCATATACAAATCTGCTTCTTGACGTTGCAGATCTGGCTTCAAGCGACCATCCCGGATATCGCGTGACAGTGCTTTGACATGGCGTTGGGCTTCGCCATTGAACACGATCATGCCCGCAAACAATTTCATGACCATCATTATGCGTGGGTCGGCGTGATCACCACGGACTGTGCCGCGCCATTTACCGCCGATCGTGAACACGGCGCCATCGAGATGACCGACAGTCTCGCCATGCTGATCAATGAGCGAATAATCACCGCCGAGGTTGATGACATCGCGGCGGAAGCGGTAAAACTTCGGTTCGCCACCGTCCATAATGAAAAACGAAAAGTACTCCGGCAACAATGGCCACTTGTTCGCCGAGCGTTCGAGATAGATGACATAGTCATCGTTCGAGGTGTTAATCGAGAACGTCGTGACCGCAACACCACGCGCGCCGAGCGTTTGCTGGATCGATCGCCCAAGCATCAAATCCATGCTGGCGCGCCAATTTAAGCCTTCGGAAAACAGCTTGAAAACCAGCCGCTTTTCCATGCCCGAAGCGTCATTCCAAAGCTCTTTGCGGTAGCCGAGCACGCCGGTCCGTTCGCCGTTCTCGATGATTTCGGCGAACACATCCATGTCCGTCGTGAACTGACGTGACTTACCGCGGTTGCGGTCGCGCTTCCAAAATCCGAACTCAATCGAGTTGAACGGCGTAATCCACACATCAACGCTGAAATCATGCCACTTGGCTTTAGCGGCCTTGATCGCCGACGCGCTGGCTTTCTCAAGTTTCTCAACGGACGCGTTGACTTTATCAGTGGCTTTGGCGGCGGCTTTGTCGTCGGCCTTTTGGACCTGGTCTTTTTTCGCTTGCTCGATGACGTCGTTGCGCACATCGCGCGCTGCGTCGGCGGCAGCGGTTGCAGCCTCCACTTCGACGGGATCTTTGGGCTTGGCTGCGGTCATTATCTGCCTCTTGGCTAGCGCGCGGCATAGCACGCAAAACGAATCAAGAGATAACGCTAGCATCGCCTTGTAATCTGCCAGCCGCTCCACCTGCGGCGACGACGATTTTGCCGTGGGAAACTCTGTGAAGTTACCGCCCGCCGAAGATCGCGCTGCCAACACGGACGTGGGTTGCGCCGAGCCGGACGGCGGATTCGAAATCTCCACTCATCCCCATGCTGAGACCGGACACCGCTAGCTGCCGCGCCAGTTTGGCCAAAAACGCGAAATGAACGGCGGGCTCGTCCTCGACGGGCGGAATGCACATGAGCCCAGTGATGGTCAGCCCGAGATCGTCGCGACACATGGCAACGAAGGCAGCGGCGTCCCTTGGCATCACGCCGGCTTTTTG
>JANMII010000205.1:0-6588 GCA_031375665.1 Hyphomicrobium sp. | reverse complement strand
CAGAAGTTTGGGTGGTGGTGTGAGCATCCCCTTGCCGCGCACGATCTCCTTAAAGTCCGCCACTCGCGACGACCGAATGCAGAAGCCAAGGTTCATCATCGTGTTGACGACGGGTATCGTTTGCACGTTGGTTGGTACGTTTTGAATGACCATCTTTCCGCTCGCTGTTATTTGTGGACCAGCGTACAGCACGCCCAAGAAATAAAGGCGGCTACCGCCCATCACGACGCCAACGTTTTTCTGGTGGATAAAACCTTGGTTGACGATAAACACGGGCGAGCCACTTGAGCCGGGAAAGCATGCCGCGTCGATTAGAAATTCGTCCTTGCCGTTGTAGTCGCGAAACGCGGGCGTCGCTGTGATGCCGCGCCTAACGATAGGCAAGTTGTTCTTCGTGTCCCATAGGCCGTTCGGATAGCCAATCATCAGAATGTCTTCCACGGCGTTCAAGTCGACCAGTTGTGCCGCGCTAGGAATCAATTCTTCTATAACCGGAGCAAAGCATGGCATCTTGCCCATTGCGTGAAGTTGCTTGAGCACCGGCCCGAACATGCAGATGGCAAGATCGACGTTCGCGTCAGGGTGATCTATCCAGCTGGTAGCAAAGTCGCGCAATTCAATGCGCTCGTGGTTGCCATAAACGGGCGTGCCCCTGTCGTCTGTATAAGTCAGTTGGAAGAAGCCACGGGCCGCGCCAGCTACGACGTGCTTGTTCGTCACGATGACAGGGAACATAGCGCCCCCTTCTGTTGCCAGATTGTAGAAAAAGCCGGTCCCAGATGAACCCTCGTCCTTAGTGTTCAGGCAATCGATGCGGACAGTTGAGTGCAATAGTTTGTCAGTAATGCCTTCCATCGCAATTCCCTCACGTTCATGATGTGTTCTAGATCGATGAGAGTTCATGATTCGCGGTGGCTGTCGAATGGGGACGGCAATCAGCCTGTGGACAAGACCAAGGCGTGATGAGCGCCTTGGGTCGTGGCAGTATCGCTTTTTGCATTGGGTAACGGACGTAGATTTAATTACCTGGTGTTCGCTTTTGCAATGATCTGGTATCGCGTTAGCCCTCTGGGAACCGTGCACCAGCGGAGATGCACCCATCGACGACATCACGTTCAAGACCGACATGACGTTCACGTACGGCCAGCCGTCACCGATGGCGCCGGGCATCGTCCGCTTGGTGGCGCCGAACGCTGGTCCTTTTACTTTCAAAGGCACCAACACTTATCTGATTGGCTCGACAGCACTCGCCGTCGTCGATCCTGGCCCCAACGATGCAGCCCACCTCGCGAGCATCCTGAAAGTCGCCGGATCGCGACCGATCACACACATTCTGGTGACGCATGCCCATCGCGATCACGTCGATGGTGTCGCCGCACTTAAGGCCGCGACCGGCGCTGAAGTTTGCGGCTTTGCCCGCGATCCACACGCGTCGCGCATTGCCCTTGAGCAAACGCCATCGGGAAGCTACTTCGTCGATTACGATTTCGCGCCCGATCGGGCGTTGTCAGGTGGCAACGCGGTCGACGGCCGCGACTGGGCTGTCACTGCAATCCACACGCCGGGCCACGCCCCTGATCATCTTTCGTTTGCGCTGGAAGGCCGTGCAACCGTATTTTCTGGCGACCACGTCATGGCGTGGAACACGACCGTTGTCGCGCCGCCTGAGGGACGGATGGCGGACTACATCGCGTCGTTGGAGATCCTGCTTGATCGATCCGACGATGTGTTTTTGCCCGGCCACGGCGGGCGCTTGCTCGATCCCCAGCGCACGGTCAAAGCGTATCTTTTGCATCGGCGCTGGCGCGAGCAGGCTGTGGTCGCCGCGATCCAAGCTGGCGCAACGACGATCAGCGCTATTGTGTCGGAAGTTTATCAGGGCCTGTCATCCGTCATGCGGCCAGCGGCAACCTTGTCGGTGCAGGCCCATGTCGAGCATCTCATTGAGCGGGGCGTCGTTGCCGGCGATCGTCCTTTAACTCCAAGTCGCGTGCTGGCGATCGTTTAGGCTTTTTGTCAGGCGTGCCTTGAGCTGCAGTTGGTCGCCGATCCTTGCCTGGAAAAGGGGCCGGAACGGACGCCTCCAGGCGGCCGACGATCTCGCGCAGAATGATCCGCACGCGTTCGACATTGTGCCCAAAATCATAGACGCCGTACTGCGATGCTGATCGGACATCGACAATCGATGCGCCATCGTTGGATGGAGAACTGGCGACCCTGATCGCGACGTCGTCGCCGAAGCCTAACACCAGCGTGTAGTCGGTCAGCTCAACGCTTCCGGGCACGCCTTTGGCCGTGTCGGGCGGTGTGGCTCGGCTGACTTTATAGCGCAGCTTCGCCAGTGCTTGCAGCACAAGCTCGTAGGCTTCCTCGGCGGGGCGCGGCACGTTCATCGGCTTGATGTCGGGATAATAGCGGCTCTGGAAGCCTGCAAACTCAGCGCCTGGATACGCAATCGGATTGCTGCCGTCGCGGCGCAGGGCGGCTGCAGCCGTAAACGCTGGCGGATTGGTGGTGTCGGTCGTGATGTCGTTGATCGGCGGATGATCGCGCGACAGGATGTAGAGGCTGCCGGGAACGGCCAGCAGTGCCAGAGCGATCGTGCCGCCGACCACAATGCGCGGCGCGCCCTGTCGTCCGGTGAACCAAACGTCCAAGCCAGCAATCACGGCCATGATGAGGGCCAGCACCGCGCCAGCGAAACAGGCGGCGACGATGTTGAGCGCGATCGCCGTCGGCAACGATAACAAGCGATGCAAAAAAGCCGTAACGATTAATAGCACGAGGCAAAAAACTGCCAGCCTGCTGCTCCATCCGGCGAGGAAAGACGGTGGCTGATCGGCTGCGTAAATTGCTTTCGCCATGATCCACTGTGTAAGGCTGTGATGCTGCGCCAGACTGTTCGTCGGCGTTGCTCAGTCGGAACAGACGCCAACCTGCGTAACTCGGGTGCGTTCAACAGCCCGGCAACACAAACGAGCGATCGGAGGGCTAGCGATCGGAGGGCCACCGATCAGCTGGCCATCGATCAACCGGCGAGTACATCATGATACTCTACCGCTGATTTGGCTTAAATGCAGACTGCGGTTTAAGCTAGTCGGCGAAGGCCTAAGGGTAAAGTCGGGTACGCGACCACGGCTGGTCCGAAGACGAACGGCGGAACACAACGCGGTCGTGAAGTCTGAACGGCCGACCCATCCAAAATTCAATTTCGACCGGTTCGATCCGAAAGCCGGACCAATGGGCCGGTCGCGGCACCTCACCATCTGCATACTTCGCCGACACGTTTGCGACGGCGTCTTCAAGGGCTTTACGATCATCAAGGGGGCGGGACTGTTGTGACGCCCACGCCCCGATCCGGCTCAGGCGGGGCCGCGAGGCATAATAGGCGTCGGCCTCTGCATCGCTGACGACCGTGACTAAGCCACGGACGCGAACTTGGCGACCAAGGCTCTTCCAATGGAAGGCCAGCGCGACTTTGGGCTGGGCGAGCAACTCTCGCCCCTTCGCGCCTTCGAAGTTGGTGTAAAAGACAAAGCCGCGATTTTTGACCGACGCCTCGTCCAAACCTTTTAGCAAAACGATGCGGACGTTGGGCAGCCCATCGCGATCGACGGTCGCGACCGACATGGCGTTTGGATCGTTGATCTCAGACGCTGAGGCCTCGGCAAACCAGTCTTTGAATAAGGCGAATGGGTCATCTGCGTGGGTAAAGTCCGGCTTGGTATCAGCTCCGGCTGAGGGATCGGCAGGTGTCATTGTTGGCTAAACCATATCTTATGTGTTGACGCGTCGAACCCGAGCAACGCTCAGGTCGGCGATGTTCGATTGGCAATCTGGGTCGCGACTTTGGGGCATTCGACAAAGCGTGACGCGCGCACATGAGACGCGCCACAAATGACCCAGCCTTTAAGCCGCCAGTAACCCTATTCAGCGACACTAACTGCACATGCTCTGAGTAATGGAGCGCAGCCGACCGCCTGTTGTTGCGTTTGTAGAGTGAGTTACGCGTAATGTCTGACAATGTATCATTTTTTTCGGCCGTGGCGGCCGGATGCACCGCATTTGCACTCGTTGCCGCCGTTTTTGTGACGCCGAACTTTGCCGAAGCTGCGGAGACCGCAACGACACCGAGTTGTAGCTTCCTGGACGCACCAACTCGATCAGTGTCACCCGCCAAACTTCCGGCCAAACTTGCAGCACTCGCTCCGCCACTCGACGAACGCGACCAGATCGCCGCGCTTGAAAGTGTGCAATTTGCGTTGAGCGAAGTGGCCGATGGATCGAGCTATGTCTGGCATCGCAGTCATGGCCGCCTGTCGGGCGTCATCAAGCCTATCCGTTCCCACAAAACAATCGCTGGCAGCGTCTGCCGCACAATCCTGGTTGTCCTCAACACCACCGACCTGACCAAGAAAACAGAAGCCATCGCGTGTCGCATGTCCAACGGGGTTTGGCAGATCGAGGGCTAGGCTCGATCGACCAAAAGCACATCGGGGCCGAATTTGTCGCCGCCGTCGCAATCGCCGCCCTGCGTTGACGGTCATCTTCCGACTTGATTTTTGATCTCAGTATGCGGTCAATCCGTCAGCCATTGCTCGGCGATGGGTTGGTCGGTCGATGGCGGTTTGGAGAGACGTTGATGCAGTTGTCTGCGGCCCGCTTTGTGTCAATCTCCGGGACGGAAGTTCATGCGACACCAACGTCGAATGATGAAGCCAAGACGGCGCTAAAAGAGCTTCGCCAAAAGAAAAAAGAGTTCACGCTGCGGCGGCGGGCTCTGGCGACACAACAAAAACTCGCCCGCGATGCCGCCATCAAGGCTGAGGGCCGCGAGCCGCGCGCCAAAAAGCCTGGGTTGTTTGCTGTCATCGGTCGGCTCATGGGCAAAGCGAAAGCCCGCAAACCGAAACGCGATCTCGCCGAAATCGAGCGTGATCTTGCGGAGGTGGACGAGATCTTATTCAATCTCGATAGTTGCGTGGTCCAGATCGAAGGCCGACTGTTGCATCAGCGCTGATCTGTGCTGCGGTGGCAGCCTTGATGGCCCGTGCCAGAAACCGATGGCTCAGTCTTGCGTGTCGTACCGCGACATTGGCGCACGCGCCGGGGAATTTCTTGACTTATTTGGCGAACACCGGCACACGGACCCATTGCTCTTCGATGGCGCTCGGGTCCTCGTGCCACTCTCTAAGCGTTGCTAACCAACGCGCTCGACCCTGCATCCAGATCAATCTTTGAAAAAAAGGCCACACCCCGAAAGCGCCGGTGTGGGCCATGGGACGATACCTCCAGCCCTAGCGGCTCGGGGATCGAAGCCTCTGGGACCATCCACTTTGACAGACACTAGTTTTGCGGCGTTCGGCTTTGCCGAGCCGCTGTCGCGCGCACTCACGCAATGCGACTATACCGCTCCAACACCCATTCAAGCGCAAGCCCTGCCACCGCAGCTCGCGGGCCGCGACCTGCTCGGTCTGGCTGAAACCGGTTCGGGCAAAACGGCGACTTTTCTGCTGCCCATTTTGAACAAGATGGCCGTCGAGCAAACCGAACTCGCCTGGAAGCAAGTCTCAGCCCTGATTTTGGCGCCAACACGCGAACTGGCAATCCAGATCGATGCTGAAGCCGCCAGCCTGTCGCGCAACATGAACATTCGCCGCGCCGTCGTACTCGGCGGTGTCAGCAAAGGCCCGCAGATCAACGCATTGAAGCGTGGCGTCCACATCCTGGTCGCGACGCCCGGCCGCCTGCTCGACCACGTTAACATGCGCAGCTGCGACTTATCCGGCGTCCATACGCTGGTGATCGATGAAGCCGACCGCATGTTCGACATGGGCTTCATTCGCGATATCAAAAAAATCGTTTCGATGATCCCGATGAAGCGTCGAACCGCGCTGTTTTCAGCGACCATGCCGACCGACATCAAGAAGTTTGCCTACGACGTTCTACAAGATCCCTACCGCGTCGACCTGTCGACCAAATCAGGCGTCGTCGACCGCATTGATCAAAAGGTGATGATCGTTCGCACTGCTGAGAAGCAAAGCCGATTGCACACCATCCTCGCCGACCCGGCCTGCACGCGCGTCATCGTTTTCGCACGCACCAAGCGAGGCGCTGACCGGGTTGCCGACCGATTGGGAATGGCTGGCATCAGCTCGTCGGCCTTCCATGGCAACAAGGCGCAGAACGCGCGCCAACGCGCGCTCAACGATTTTACTCAGGGCCACGTCCGCGTTCTGGTTGCAACTGACATTGCAGCGCGCGGTATCGACGTCTCGAACATCTCGCACGTCATCAACTTCGACATGCCGCTTGATCCAGAAACATATGTTCATCGCGTTGGCCGGACAGCGCGCAAAGGCACCAGCGGGATTGCGATTTCGCTGTGCGATCCATCAGAGCGCCAAGAGATTGTCGCGATCGAGCGAATGATGAAGCAGACCATCGAGGTCATCGGCGACGTTGGCGGCGACGTTCTGCCTATGCCAGAAAAGCGTGCCTATGAGCGCGATCCGCGTGCGCCTGCGCGCAATTCGTCAGGCAATCGCCGGGGTGAGCAAAGTCGCGGTGGTCCACGCCAGGAACGTG
>JANMII010000302.1:0-1700 GCA_031375665.1 Hyphomicrobium sp. | reverse complement strand
CCGTCGCCCGTCTCCATTGGCGTCAAGGCACTGGGGCACCACCCGCGCCGCAAGTCTGACGCAGCGATCATTGCGCCGCCTCGCTGACAGCTGCGTTGAGAAACGCCGATAGATCATTCCGGCGCGGACGCCACAGCCCGCGCGCGATGGCCTCTTCAAAGCGCGCCGTCATGGCGGCATAGGCGGCCGGATTTTCGCGATGAATGAAGTCGGCGACCTCGGCATTGCCAAGATAGGCATCGAACAGGTTTTCAAATCCAGCGCTGGTTACGGATCCTGCTGTGGCTGCAAACGCGAAAGCCGCATCGACGGTCGCTGCCATCTCGGCTGCACCACGAAATCCATGCCGCATCTGACCAGAAATCCAGCGCGTGTTGGCGGCGCGGCCCGCGACGATGCGGGCGCATTCTTCATCGAGTGTGCGCATTTTCGGCTGATCGGGAATGCCGGTATCGCCGTGATACATGGCGACGTTGGCATTGCCGAGGCTTTCCGCTGCAGCAGCGAACCCGCCTTCGTGGGCAGCATAATCTCCACCACTCAGCAAATCAGTTTCGTAGTGGTCTTGAATATGCACGAATGCATTCGCGGCTTGAACACGCTGCGCGAAGTCGCTGCTGGCGTCAGCCGTCGAACCATCGCCGCGATACGCCGTCGACGAATTGGCCAAATACGTTGCGCCGAGATCACCGCGCGTCTGCCATCCGCCATGATCGATGGCGGCCATTACGCCGGTGCCATACGCACCACTTGCTGAGCCAAAGATCCGATAGGTTTCGATGTCGTCGCGCGCGGCTGCCGCCAATGGGTTGATGTCTGCGTCTTCATCAAGGTTGCGCATGCGTTGCACGGCGGCGTCAAACAGCGTGACCTGCGTTGGAAACATATCGCGGAACAAACCCGATATGCGCAATGTCACGTCAACGCGCGGGCGATCGAGCAGAGCGGATGGGATGATGTCAAAGCCCGAGACACGAAACGATCCGCTATCCCACGTTGGCTTGACGCCAAGCAGCGCCAGCGCGGTCGCAAATTCTTCGCCGCCCGTTCGAAGCGTGGCACTGCCCCACACATCGATGATCAGCGACTTTGGCCACTCACCATGATCTTCCGCGTAGCGATCGAGAATGGCTTTTGCGGCGCGCTGGCCGTTCGCCATGGCAGTCGGCGTCGGCACGCCTCGCGGATCAACGCTGTATAGATTCCGACCCGTGGGCAGCACGTCGGATCGTCCGCGACTGGGCGCACCAGATGGACCGGGCGTGATGAAAGCACCATCCAGCGCTGTCAGGATTGCCGCCAATTCGGTTGCATCAAGACAGTGCAAGCCGTCGCGGATCGAGAGTTCTTTGACGTCACACAAGAAGGCGTCGATTTTGGCCAGCCGCTGCCGATTATCCATGTCGGCCGTCAGTCCGCACGCAGCCGTTAATCCGGCTCGCTCAACGGCGTCTGAAATCGCTTGCACTAGATGATCTCGCCGCTTGGGATCGAGACCATCGGCAGATGAAAACTCATCGACGAGGCGTTCGACGTCGAGAAGCGTCTCATCCAAATCCGTTCGAATGAGAGGTGGCGTTTTGTGGCCAAGCGTGACGGCGCTAATCCGGCGTTTGGCTTGCGCCGCTTCACCCGGATCATTGACGATGAACGGATAAATGACCGGCGTTGCTGCGAGCAGCGCGCGCGGCGCGCACGAC
>JANMII010000300.1:0-12056 GCA_031375665.1 Hyphomicrobium sp. | reverse complement strand
CTCCGCCGTTCTTTTTTCAGCCGCAGAATCAACGTACTGGCCGACAGTGATGAGGATTGATGCGGGCGCCAATTCGATATGACGATCAGTGTGGCTAGGTTGCGGCTCATGGTGGCCGTCATATCGGCCGGGGTTTCAGCCATCACCATTGCTGTTCCCGCGAGCGGCAATGAACGGGCCGCCGCTCCCGCTGCCAGCGGAACTGGCGCAGACACACTGCAAAACCGTGCGCCCGCTTGGTCAATCGTGGTCGATATTGATCCGCCGCAAACGGCGTTTCCACCGAAGCCAACGGCATCATCCCAGCGTAAGCTTGCACAGCAAACCGCAACATCGCTTGACCTCCGCACGAGTTGGGCGGCCGCCATCTTCAAATTCGACGCAGCGTCGGCACCGGTTGGCACAGTCGTTTTAAAACCTACTGCCGTTGGACGTTCTGACCCGAGCCTGACCGGGAAGGGTCACTCGCTTGCTGGGATCGCGTCGTTCTATTGGCAAGACCAAATGACGGCTGCCGGCGAGCGATTCAATCCCCAGGATCTGACGGCGGCTCATCGCACGTTGCCGTTTGGCACGCGGGTCCGGGTCACGCGCGACGACACAGGCAACAGCGTGATCGTGCGC
Source organism: Hyphomicrobium sp. (assembly GCA_031375665.1). Classification (GTDB taxonomy): domain Bacteria; phylum Pseudomonadota; class Alphaproteobacteria; order Rhizobiales; family Hyphomicrobiaceae; genus Hyphomicrobium_B. The sequence goes on along the minus strand of JANMII010000300.1, from coordinate 11,432 downwards.
ATCAACGACCGTGGGCCCTTCAAACACGGCCGCGTCATCGATTTATCGAAACGCGCAGCCGAGGATCTCAAGATGACTGGGCGCGGGCTCACGAAGGTTTCGATCGAAGTCCTCGGTCGCTAACAGCCGTTCGGGCTTGGCTTGATGGCGCTTTCAACAATGAAAATCGTCGACGGACACCTGACCTGCTCGCCAGCCACGATCATGCGCACTGCGTCTTTGGCCTCCGCCGCTTGGTACCTTTCAGGTGGCCATTGCCATTGCCAGATAAAAACCGGTAACTTCCGATAAGTTGAGGGGATTGGGATTCTAACACCGTCATGCCGTCGCCAATTGCCAAAGCGCCGCTGCCGCTGGCGTCAAAAGCTGATGCCCTTGACCACATCCGGACGGCGATGGTCGAAAAAAAGCTAACGCAAGTCGATTTGGCCGACGCCGCTGATTGCCATGAAAAGACGATCCAGAACTTGCTCGGTGGTCGCTCGGTGCGCGATCAAACGCTGTTCGACGTCTGCATGGTCCTTGGGCTTGATTTTCCATCTGTGCGCGATGCTTGGCACGGCGAAAGCGTGGCGCGCGATCATTCAGCTGAGCTTGCCGGAACCGGCGGGATTATGGCCCCGGTTTACATGGGGGCCTACACGCGGGCAGCCGTCGACCACTATATCGCCAGCTATGTTACGTTGCGGCGGTCCTTCACCAAACCCGATACCATCGTCGCCTATCGGACCGACGTGACGTGGGATGCCGAATGGCCCAGCCTGTTGTTTCAAGAGCGTGACCGCCTGGACGCGCCGTACGCCCATCGCGGCCGACTTTATATTCCAGCGTCGTCGATGTTCATTCATCTTGTGTCGCTGACCAAGGGCGCGATGCGAATGATCGTCGTATCGCAATTGGATCGGGGTGGCGAAATGCGTGGCTTGATCACGACCTTGAATAAACAGCGCGCGTCGTTCACGCCGGTCGCAACGCCAATCGTTTATGTCCAAAGCGCTACCATCGGTGCTGAGGATCTGGGCGAGTGCACACCGCAGCATCCCGCCTACACCAAGTACCATCGCCTCCTTGATGACACCATCGAGCAAGGCTACGCGCGATTGCTCACCTGAGAACTGTCGTCAGCGCAAATGATTTCGGCGACGCGCTGCGTTGGAGGTCGCGCGATCAATGCCGCGGGCTCACCCTCAGCCAGTGCCCGCCCACCGTCGATGACAATCATGCGTGTCGCGATTGCTAGAATATCTTCGATATCGTGGGTTACCAAAACAGTTGGGATCTGCAGACGACGAATGATGTCGCTGACCTCGCTTTTGAGTTTGCGGCGCGTTGGCCGATCAACCGCTGAAAACGGCTCATCAAGGAGTAAAATTGCCGGTTCACGGGCAAGAGCTCGAGCCAGCCCCACACGTTGGCGCTCTCCGCCCGATAGCGTTCGCGGCCGCCGCAATGCGAGGGCGGCTATACCCATTCGCTTGAGCACCTCCAACGCAGCATTTGGCCGAACGTCCATCGGGACGTGCCCCATAGCAATCGCCACATTGTCGATGACACGCAGATGCGGAAACAAAGCGTAATCTTGAAAGACCATGCCGACACGCCGTCGTTCGGGCCGCACGAAGATAGCGCCTGCCTGATCAAACCACACATCGTCGCCCAACGTGATGCGCCCGCGTTCCGGACGCGACAGCCCCGCGATCGCGCGCAGTGTTGACGTTTTGCCGCTACCCGACGGTCCAACGAGGGCGATAACGTCACCCGACCCGACGTGAAACTCGAGTTGCAGCGGATATGGGCTCGCCTGCGCGATGCTGATGGATAATGTCTGGTTCAGCGATGACGCACGCTGCATCATCATCGTCCGGCTCGCGGCTCGTGGCCAAACTGATCGGCACGGCGGCTGAGAAACAAAACAACGGTCACAGCCGATGCTGCGATCGCAACGAGTGCCGCCGACATAATTGCCGCGTCGTCAAAGTTGAAACTTTGGACACTGTCGTAAATGGCAATCGACAAGGTCCGCGTGCTGCCAGGGATGTTGCCGCCCATCATTAAAATGACGCCAAATTCACCGAGCGTATGCGCGAATACCAACGCGAGCGCTGAAAAAATTCCCGGCCACGCCAGGGGCAACTCGATCCGTCTGAACGTTTCAAACCTACTGAGGCCACTTAAAAACGCAGCCTCTCGAATGTTTTGCGGAATACTTTCAAAACTTCTTGCGATCGGCTGGATCGCAAACGGGATGTTGGCAATCACCGACGCCAGCAGGATTGCTGCAAATGAAAACACCAATGGCTCGCCGAAAACCGCCTGCAGGCCCGCGCCAAAGCTCGAGCGCGGCGATAGCGCAACAAGAAGATAAAACCCAAGCACCGTTGGGGGCAATACCAGCGGCAATAGCAGCAGGCCTTCCAACATGCCTCGACCAACAAAGCGACCGTAGGCCAGCATGCGGCCAACGACGATCGCAATCGGCAGCAATAGCAGCGACGTGTAACACGCAAGTTTGAGCGATAGCGTTAGCGCCTGCCAATCCATGGCTCGTTAAATCATGGACGATTGGGACTTGAAAAGCCGTATTTCCTTAAGATCGTTTGGCCGTCATCCGACAAGATGAACTCGACAAAAGCACGCGCCCCGGCTGCCGCTGATTTCATAATGGCAAGACGCTGGCGCAGTGGCGGCGCGATGGTGGCAGACAGGATTGCGTATCGGCCGCCGAGGCGGTCCGGAGAGCCTACAAGTAATGACGCCGAAACCAGCGCCGCATCAGCGCCGCCGCTCGTTGCAAACACCAAAGCCTGAGCGATATTTTCACCAACCACCAATTTCGGCTCAACGGCGGTCCAAAGCCCCAAGCGTTCGAGCGTCGCGCGCGCGGCCTGCCCGTAGGGTGCGGATTGAGGATTGGCAATCGCAAGCTTATTCAGACGGCCTGAGGCCACCGCGTCTTTCAAACCGGCTAATTCGCCGTCGACTTGCACGGTGCTATTGTCGGCAGCAAAGATAGCGAGTGGCCCCAGCGCATAAAGCGCACCACCATCGACCGTAAGCCCGGCTGTCGCTAAGCGCGTAACTTGCTGCTCGTCGGCCGACAAAAAAACGTCGAACGGCGCGCCATTTTCGATTTGTGTGGCGAGTTGCCCTGACGCGCCGAAAGTCAGCGTGATTTGGCGATCTGGCGCGCGTGCTGCGTACACGCTGACCAATTCGCTCAAGGCAGGCTTGACACTCGCTGCTGCTGCCAACCGCACGGGCGGCTCAGCGGCATTGGCCGCACTGGTCAACGTTGCCGATAGCACAGCAGCGACGACGATCCAGCGCGGCGCTTTAAGTGGCATGGCCATGCTCCTTCGTCATGCTCAAGTCATGGCCAAAATATTTCAAAACCGGACCCTGTTCTTGAACATGCAAGCCTCAAGATTTAGCCGATTTCTGGACCAATCGACGCCGTGAAAGCGTTGGTCGCAATTTTGGCGGCGCACGGCCCAACTCACCACCCGCCATATCGGGAAAGACGTGCTTGGCAAGATCGACGGTTTCTTGTCGGCCGATGCTCGAACGCGCCACTTCCAACCACTCTTCGGCATGATTGCGCCCAGCACCATGAAGGTACGTCATCATGTTCCAATCGGGCTTGATGCTCGATTCGACATCTAGGGAGCCGGTCACGTCACCGCCGTCGATCAGATGAAACCGATGCCGACACAATGGGGCCAAGCGACCTTTCGCCATCATTGGGCTGGCTGTGTCGCGGACCGCCGTGATGATTTCGATATCGCGCAGAAGCGGGGCGTTGAATTGCATTCGCGCCGTCTGCATGGCGATGTCACGGGCCGACGTTGGATGCTCGCTGATGTTGCGCGGCGCCACCATCACCAACAACGTGTCCGACACCGGGCTTTCGGTCGCCACCGTTATCAAATCAGGATTGGCCGAAAAGCCGCCATCCCAGTAGGCCGCACCCTCGATTTCAACGGCATGCTGCATGGTTGGCAAACACGCCGACGCCAACACAGCCTCGACGGTGATCTCGTCCGTTCGGAAAATCCGCGCCCGCCCAGAGGCAACATGGGTCGCTGAAATCACCAAACCGACAGGTGATTTGGCTCGGATCAAATCAAAATCGACGTGCTCGGTTATCAATCGGCGCAGCGGATCAAAACCGAGCGGATTGAACTCGTAGGGCGACCACATGCTGGCCATTTGAGTGAGCGAGCCAGAGCGTGTGAACCCGCTCAGGAATGGGTTCAACCGGGACAGATCCGGCACAGCGGCGCGATGTACCGCTTCCCAAACTTTATAAAGCCGTTCGCGGGCTTTTTCGCGCGATCCCTCGGCCAGACCACTGGCGAGCGCGACAGCATTCACGGCGCCAGCACTGGTGCCACTGATCCAGCCGAATTTGATGTGGCCGTCTTCCAACAGCCGGTCGATGACACCCCAGGTAAACGCACCGTGGGCACCCCCGCCTTGCAAAGCGAGATTGATTTCAAGTGATTTGCGCAAAGCCCCGCCTGCCCTCTGTTTTTGCCGCCCGTCTCAGCGTCGCCGTCAACGCACGTGTACCCCATAACAAACCTACGACAACGCGCGTCGCAGCAAAACCACAGCCCGGCCATCGATTTCTGTTATTCGACAACCAACCCCAAAGGCATCGGCGTGCTTTTATTTGCTCAACGTCTGAGCGCTCGGCTTATCCGCGATGCAGCGACCGCCGTCAGCACGACCATCCGCGTGGCGAAACGAATAGCCGACGACCGATCGTGGACAGCCGTGACGGTCTTCCGTCCGTTGCACGGTAACCCCTTAAAACGCGCAAAAACACTGAGTATATGTCGCGCATCTAAACCCACTGTCGGCTTATCATCGACGATCATACCGGTGTTTCTGGCAAGCGCTTCAGCGATCACCTCGCGTGCCTATTTCGCACCCAAAAACCGTGGCGATTGGCCGCTGTGCGAATTCCACAGCGGCCATCTCAGCAATCGCAGATTGAACGGCGCATTCGCCAACCCCGATGATGGCGCTGCCCACCGATTGACAGAAGACTGCAAGCCGATTGCACGAGATAAAATGCATGATGACTGGTTCGCTGCAAAAGATTGATCGACGCAGCGATGAAACACAGCTGGCACTGCGCCATTCGAACTCTGGCCCACAAAAAGCGAAGCCGTGCTGATCACGGTGTTGCCATCAATTAAGTTCGCGATCGACCTGCCAACCTCTAAACACGACTGACTGTCGGCTCAAGCTGGCGCAAGGATGTCTTCCGACAAATTGACGATACTTCCGCCAGCCTCGGCAAAACCGCGCAACACACGGCGAATGCGGACGCCACGGTCGGTTTTGTAAAATGTGAAAAGCGCGTAGCTGGCGAGCGTGTCATGTCCCATCGCGATAGCTGCAGACGCAGATGCAGCGCCGCTGATCGGAACATCACCGTTCACCGTCGAAAGCCAATCCAATTTCGCGACGTGATTATGGCCATAAAGTACGAGCTCGGCACCGTTGCGTTCAAGCACCCGCTTGAAATGGTGCGCGTCCATCAGCGCGCGGCTCGGCCGGGTCATATCGGGCAGCGGCGGGTGGTGGATCATGACCACGCGGACCGCGCCTTCGGCACCCAGCCGGGCGAGCAAATCACCGACCACATCGATTTGCTCTGCTCCAAGCCGCCCGGAGGCAAGACCAGGCCGCGTGACGATCGCGGAATTCAAACCGATCAAGGCCATTGGGCCTATGCGACGGACGAACGGGAACGCCAAGGTATCTGGCTCGGCTCCCATGTAATGAGCCCACCGCATAAAGCCGGGGTCCGTGCCATTCGCGCCATAGACGTCGTGATTGCCGGGAATGACCGTGATGGCATCGGCATGGCCGCAGGCCGTCAACCACTGCAAAGCCGCTTCGTATTCTCGTGGCAAACCAAGGTTGATTAAATCGCCGGTGATAGCAATGTGATCGACAGCCAACGCGTGTGCGTCGTCGACCAGGGCCTTTGCAATGCCAGCGACGTGGATCCAGCGGCGATTGCGCTGCCAATTGAAAAGCCCGAGCGCCCGCTTCGTTGTCCAGTAACGTGGCGTCAATCCGACGATCGGTGACAAATGCACGTCCGACAGATGGGCAAGCGTGAAGGTTTCTGTCATGTCACGCCGTGACGAAAAGTGCTGAAGGTTTTGCAGCGCCTACGACTAGCACACAACCAGCGCGTCAGCTGCCAGCCAATTTTTGTGTTTTCTGCAGCGACAATCCGCGGCGGTCCTGGCGATCGGCGCGCTTGTCATACACAATGTCGCTTGTCCCAACTCTGAGCCGTCGTTGAACAGGACGTAACTATGGTCGCGAACAGGCTCGTCATCGGCGGACTTCAGCGCTACTGGCGACTGACACGCGCGTTAACACTGGGCGCACAGGGCTGCGTCGTCGACGCCGAAGACCGTGTGCTGCTGATCCGTCACACATATCGTCCGGGCTGGCATTTCCCTGGCGGCGGTGTTGAAATTGGCGAGCCCGTTGAAACGGCTTTGGTCCGCGAACTCAACGAAGAGACAGGCGTCATTGCCAACGCGCGGCCGGAACTGTTCGCGATTTATGACAATGGTCATCTGTTTCGTGGCGATCACGTGGTGCTGTATGTGGTTCGCGATTGGTCGCAACCGGTGGTGCCAGCGCCCAATCGCGAGATCTTAGAGCAGCGCTTCTTTGGACCAACCGCATTGCCGACAGAAATTAACCCTGCCACCAAGCGCCGCATCGCCGAGGTCGTTGAAGGTCGCACTCCCGACACCACATGGTAAAAGGCTGAGGGCGGCGCAGATTTGTAGGCCGCAACGTGCGTGATCACCGTTCTGAGTTTTGCCTGATGTTAGCTGCAGCCTCGCCTCGCCCCGCGCAACCAGATGATCTTGCGGCCATCTCACAGCTGCATGCCGACGTCTTTGGGCCCGGCCGTTTTGCCCGTTCGGCCTATCGCGTCCGCGAAGGTAAGGGCTTGTTATCGCGATTTTGCCGCGTTGTTGAAATCAAAGGCCGGCTGGTCGCAACGCTGCGCATGACGGACGTTACCATCGGCCGAACGCCAGATGCAGCTTTGCTCGGCCCGATTGTTGTGGATCGCGAACATCAAGCGCAAGGCTTTGGTCGGTTGTTGATTTTAGACGCCATCGACGCGGCCCGCGCAGCACAAATCAAGCTGATCGTGTTGGTCGGTGACGAGCCGTACTACGGCCGCTTCGGGTTCCAAATCATTCCCGAAGGACAAATCGTGTTGCCGGGGCCAGCAAACCCGTCGCGCCTGCTGGCGCTCGAATTAGAAGACGGTGCACTAGCACGCTATCATGGTGTCGTTGCGGCAGCGGTGGGCGCTGGTAGCTCAATGTCTCGACCTTCGGGCAAAACGGGCTTGGCCTGATCCGGCCTCGCATCATTGGTATCGTTTAACCCCGAAAATTCCATGCCGTTCTCAGCTGGAAATGGCTCGGCTGCGCAGCGATCGAAGTCGAGCGTGCAAACCACCGTATCGCTTTCGAAGCGCTCGGCGCCAACGTTGACGATCGCCCGGCCTTTCAACAAAATCTGATTTCGCTTGGGCCACAGTTCGATGACATCGGCGCGGCCGGAGATCTGAAAATCTGGAATGGCGATCTCTGCGTTTCCACGCGCAATCGTCGATCCGCTGGTTTCATCACCTGTCTGCTCATTGGCCGACAGGATCGCGCCACGCGGCAACTTTGCAACGGCGGTGGCAGTCGTTGCGGCCAGCATGCACAGTGCGAGTGCAGCCCGGCGCACTACGAGACCGGTCAATACTAGTTCCCAACTCAACGCTGCACCCATATTTGTCCGAACAGGTTTCAGCGTTGCTCCTGGACGGCGGCAGCCCGTTGGTGACGACGTGGCGAAAGCGCGACGACGCCAAATTTTTTATTCTCGTCGTCATGGCAGCTTTAATCGGGGACTGCCAACGCCTACGCGCCGTTAGCCGAGGAACGGGTCCTTCATCAAAATCGTGTCGTCGCGCTCAGGGCTGGTGGACAGCAACGTCACCGGGCATTCAATCAGCTCTTCAACACGCCGCACATACTTGACGGCTTGCGCTGGCAATTGGGCCCAACTGCGCGCCCCACGCGTCGATTGCGACCATCCCTCGAATTCTTCGTAGATCGGCTCGACCTGATCTTGTGCGTGAGCGCCAGCCGGCAGCCGATCCAAACGCTCGCCGTTGAGCATGTACCCAACACAAATGCTGAGGGTTTCAAAACCATCCAGAACATCAAGCTTTGTCAGCGCGATGCCATCAATCCCCGACACCTTAGCAACCTGCCGGACGAGCACGGCATCAAACCAGCCGCAGCGGCGCTTGCGGCCCGTGACCGTGCCAAATTCATGACCACGCTCGCCAATTTTTTCGCCGATGGCGTTGGCAAGTTCAGTGGGAAATGGACCCGACCCGACCCGTGTCGTGTAGGCCTTTGCGATACCCAACACATATCCGACAGCCCGCGGCCCCATGCCCGATCCCGTCGCCGCCTGCGCCGCGACCGTATTTGATGAGGTGACGAACGGATATGTGCCGTGGTCGATGTCCAGGAGCGCACCCTGCGCGCCTTCAAACAAAATTCGTTTGCCTTGACGGTTCGCTTTGTCGAGCAAATCCCAAGTCACGTCCATGAACGGCAAGATCTTTGGCGCGATTTCGCTGAGCTCAGCCATCAGTTTGTCGTGGGAGATTTCAGGCTGACCGAGGCCACGTCGAAGCGCGTTGTGATGAACGAGAATGCGTTCGACCTTAGGGCCGAGCGTCGACAGCGTCGCCAAATCTTGTAACCGGATGGCGCGACGGCCAACCTTATCTTCGTAGGCTGGACCGATGCCCCGGCCCGTTGTGCCGATCTTCGCAGCACCCGCCGCATCCTCGCGTAATTGATCGAGTTCGCGATGCAGCGGCAAAATCAATGTTGCGTTTTCAGCGATGCGTAGATTTTCTGGATTGATCGCGACCTTTTGCGATCCCAGTTTTTGGATTTCAGCCATCAACGCCCACGGGTCGACAACCACGCCGTTGCCAATGACGGCAAGTTTACCCGGCCGCACAACGCCTGACGGCAACAGCGACAGCTTGTAGGTATTTTCGCCAATGACCAGTGTATGACCAGCATTGTGGCCACCTTGGAAGCGCACAACGACGTCCGCGCGCTCCGACAACCAATCGACGATCTTGCCCTTACCCTCGTCGCCCCACTGGGCGCCAACAACCACGACGTTGGCCATGCTCAAACCTTCTCTAATTTTGTCGCAAGCGGCAACAATCCGTGACGTTGCCGTAGCTGAAGTGACAACCCGTCGCGCGCGCAATCGCAACCGCACATGATTTGGCCCCGGCGAAGCCAGGGCCAAATGGGAATTTCAGGCATCACTCTATAGACCAGATTCGGTACCGGCGAGTGCCGGTTATGGCCCGTAGATGATCGACTTCGCCGCAGGCCAGGACACCCGGTAACCGTATTCGAGCGCACGTTCCTCATCTGGCTCAAGGCGGACGTCAAACCGCATGACACCGCGCTTATCATCGACGTTTTGCTTCGTCGGCGTGAGGCTACCGGTGTATTCGACTTTGATTTCATCATTCTGCGAGACCGGCAAGCGATCCAGCACGGCAATGTCGATGGGCCGATCATGAAGGTTTTTGACCGTTACCTTGAATTTTCGGTCGTCAACGCGCGACGTCGAAATCAACCCGCTTTCGCCACGAATTTCTTCAACGACCGCGTGCCGCACCTTGACTTGATCGTCGACACCAAATCCAAGGTTGTGCTCGACGCCCGGCGCCAACAACGGCAATTGCCCGGTGCCAACGAACGTGCCGTCGCGGAACAGATAAACCTGGCCTGGCAGTAGCGGCGTTCCGGTTGCAAACTTGAACGTCGCATAGAGATACGCGTTGCTGTCCACCTTCGGTGCGGTGCGGCTCGATAAGATGGGTTCGAGCGTATCTCCTGCAAGCAGCACCCGCTTTGCTTCGCCGGAGCCAACCACGGACACCTTGCCTGGCACTGAAAATGTTGCTTCGAATGGCGCTGAAATCACCTGGGCTGTTGCTTCAATGATTGGTGCTGGTTCGGGCACAGCCGCGATCGTCATCTCGGGCGCTGCCGCATCAGCCGTGACCCCGTCGGCTTCACTTACAGACTTACGCTCTTTCATCTGGCGCAAGCGATCGTCGCGTGACGCGGCAACGGGCATCGGCTTCGGCGGCGCTTCAAAATCGATCACTTGCGTGTCGAGGCTAGGCGCTGCTGCTCCTTCACTCGGCCGCGCCGTCGAGAGTGCGAGCGTCACGTTCTCCCACCCCTCGCCCGAGCGTTGCGTGATCGCAGCCCGCCGCGCAACTTCGAGCTTGGGTTGTTCTGTCTTGGTGCCCGTTATCAAGCGCGCATCATAAACCGGAGTCCAGTTGGCGTTGGGCACCTGATAGCGCACGATCAAATCGGCTTCGAGTGCGCTTGCGGCTGCGACGTAGACGCGAACTTCCGTCTGCTCAGTCTGGGCTGGTACGAGGCTCGCGAGCTTGTTCTGCTGATCAACAATCCTGCGATCGATGGTTCGCAGTTTTGCTTGAGCTTCAAGGTGCAATCGGCTGGCGTCGGTTGTGCCCTGTCCAATCACGGACAACACACGCGACCAATCCTCTGGCAACGCTCCAACAGCCGTTGCCGGTGCCGGCCGTGTTGGCAGTTGCGCAAGATTCGCAATCAAGGTCTTTTGCGTTTCGGCCGCCAACACCTGGCCTTCGATACCTAAGCGTTCATCGCCAAGGCGCTCAAGTTCGTCTTCGATGGTTTTGCGTTCGCCATCGGCCGCTTGGCTCTCTGCCCTTTGCAAAAATTTACGCGTCGTATCGACGGACCCGATATCAAGTTTGCCAGTTGCCTTGCCTTCAACGCGGATCGAGCCCGCAACAGCCGTGGCGGGAAGATCCTTTAGGATGATCGTATGGTCGCCCTTTTCAAGCGTGATGTGCGCTGTGCGCGTGACCTCAGCGCCGGACAGAAAAACTGTGACGGCGTCGACCTTGGACGCGGCTTGGATTTCGCCGCCGTAACTGCCCGAGCTTGACGTTATCAGCACCAAAGCGGCTGAGAACAAACGCTGCATAAGAAGACCCTTCACATTAAACGAACCAGAATTGCCAACGGCCGCAACCAAGGCCTTGAAATCCGACACCAACATGTCGTTGCTTAAAGAAAACTTTTGCAACAGCCCCGCGCCCAAAAGACCTCGGATTTGGAGACAAAGCCGTCACAAACACAGCTCCTTTTTTGAACGCGCGCCAAGCTAACTAACTTGCGGCTAGCATGTCTAATAAGCCCAAGTAAGCCACGGCTACTATTTATCGAGATCGTCGCGCTCCTCGGTCGCCGCGT
>JANMII010000201.1:0-3196 GCA_031375665.1 Hyphomicrobium sp. | reverse complement strand
CATTCAGCCACTGGATAGCCGAGCAAGCTTGGCGCTTCCCCCGGCGCATGCGACGGTTGCCAGAGATAATTGCCCTGGCCATCCTTCAACTTGCGCACGCTCGATTGCGTCTGCCGGTTCATCACAAACGTCCCATTGGCCCGATATGCCGCTTTGGCTGAATAGACCAGATCGAGCAACTTATCGCCCGGGTTCGTTGCTGGAAACGCGCCAGCCGTTCCGCTTGCAATATAGCCAAGACTGCCATGCGCCCATGACGCGTTCGCAATCGTCGGGTATGTCAAAAAGCCCTTTGGTTTATTGACACCATCGCCGATGACAAACGCTCGGCCTTCTTGTTCAGCGAACGCTAGGCGAACTTCTTCAGCCAACCATTCGTCGATGTTGACGATGGCATCATCCAACAAAGCCGACGACGCGGCGGGCATGGCGTAAATTTCCATGGTTGGAAACTGCAATTCAGCCAGCACCGGCGTGTTGGTTTGCGGACGCACCGCCGTCTCGCCAACCCATCCGGTATCAGCGCCAGTGGTCGCGAACGGCCGCTTGTAGACCATGCCTGAAACTTGCCGCACACCTGCGATCGCGCGAATGGGCGAAATCGCCTTCAACGCGCGATTGACGGCTGCTTCCGTTTCAGATGGCACCAGATAGCCGCCATCCTGTGCCGAGCCGCCCGACAGCGCTTTTTCTTCGAGCTTGGCGAGGCGCGTTGCATCGCCGTGGCGCACATACCCGTCAAACGCTGCCTTGTGGGCAAGGCTCGCTGACGCATCACGTCCGCCATGGCCAACAGGACCGCCGATCGGCGGTCGCGTCGCCTTCAAGGCGAGATTGTCGGAGACGCGCTTGGTTGCCTGCAACGTATCTTCGATGCGCGCGAGCTTTTCAGCGGTGACGGCGTCTTCTGCGCCGCGCCGTTCGATGTCGGCCAAGCGTTGATCGTTGGTTTCCTTGAAGGCGTCGAAGGCCTCCATGAAGTCTTCGAAGGCGCGCGCGGTATCGCCGCCCGCGCTCTTGGTTTCAATGCGCGACGTGTCACTCATGATTGCGTCCTTTGATCTGTTTTACGGTTTGCTGCTTGTTGCGATGCGCCGCGCCATGGCTCGCAGCCGATTGGCGATTGCTGCATCATCATCCATCCCTCGGCCCGCATCCCGCAGTGCCTTGAGACCGCTGAAGCCCGCGCCCATGACGGCGTGCGCTTCGGTGCGCGTCAGCCCAGCATCCCGCGTGAGCCGGCGTTCGAATTGTCGTTGGGTTGGTGGCGCTGTCGCGAACGGTCGCGCTTTAACATTGGCGACCCGCGCGCCTGGCAACATCGGAAACGTCACGATCGAAATTTCCCACAGATCGACTTTTTCCAAGCGCCGGACCCCGCTGCGATGATCGCGGCGGCCTCGCACCGGTTTGAACCCGATCGACAAACCATCGAGCGCGCCAGCCCGCATCAGCGCCAGAACTTCGCGCGCCTTCGCCACTGCCGTCATCAATCGACCGCGCACGAAAAGCCCGCGCTCATCTTCGCGGATCTCGTCCCACACCCCGATCGGCTCGGACGGATTGTGCTGCAGCAGCATCTTGATCGCGCCAACGCCGCGCTGTCGCAACGTTTCGACAAAGGCACCCGGCAGCACCACATCATGGCCGAGATCTTCGCGATTGAACAAGCTGGCGTAACCTTCAAAGACGCCGTCATCCGTCACCGACTTGAGGTCGAGCGTCACCGTTGCGATGCCTTGTTGGCCAGATGCCGGCAACAAAAAGTACGTCGTCGCAGCCATGGGCGCTCCGTTATGCTTGCAGGTGTCATGAAGTGTTACGGCGGGTTGGCGCTACGGCGCAGTTTTTGGACCGTAGCCAGCGGCTGCGCGCTTTTCATCGTCGGTTAAAAACGTCGCCGCTTGCAGCCGTCGCCACAGTGCCTCACGCTCGCCGCTCAACGCTTCGACCTGATCGAGATCGGGCCGCAGTTGCAGGCCAGCACTCTCGGCCTCACTGGTGATCAACCACTGACTGAGCGCCTTCGCTGTCCGCGAAACCAACGGCAGCACAGTCTGTCGCCAAAACGCGCGCTGCGCCTCCTGATAATTTGAATACGTGTTGTCGCCGGGAATGCCGAGCAGCATTGGCGGCACACCAATGGCCATTGCGATCTCGCGCGCCGCGCTGTTCTTGGCTTCGAGAAAATCCATATCCTTTGGCGACAGCGACAGTGGCTTCCAGTCCAACCCGCCTTCGAGCAGCAGCGGACGGCCCGCATGACGCGCGCCTTGAAAGCTTGTCTCCAGTTCAGCTTTCAACCGCGTGAATTGCGGATCGGTCATCTGCCCGTTGCTCGCTGCATAAACCAGCGCGCCGCTCGGTCGCGCCGAATTATCCAGCAGCGCCTTGTTCCAACGCGATGCTGCGTTGTGAATATCGATGGCCGTCGCTGCCGCTTCAATCGGGCTCAACCCGTAGTGATCGTTGGCTGGATGAAACAACCGCACATGCAAGATCGGCCGCACGCCGTTGACGACTTCGTCGATGAACCGCACCGACTGCCCGCCGACCGTATAGTCGTAGCCCAAGGGCCAACCGTCGGGGCCTGGCAGCACTTTCATGCGATCGGGCCGCAGCACATGAAGTTCGCGCACGGCGCCATCGAGGCCCACCGCTTCGATGTAAGCGTTGCCCGCCACCAGCAGAAAACCGTACCAGCTCTCCAGCAGGTCGGTTCCCGTCGCATCCAAGCTCGGCCGCGCCATCAGATCAAGCAGCGGATGGCTTTCGATTTCTACATCACCATCATAAAGCAACAGCGGTATTGATGCCGCCGCCTCCGCCACCATTCGCACGCTGCGATAGACAATCGCGTTTTGCATGAAGCCTTCGCGCGCGAACGCACCATAATCGCGCGGGCTCCACACCGGCTGACCGAGCGTCTCAACTGCGACCAACGCCGACGTCGCGCTCGCTTTGGTTTCAGCCCCTGACTGTCCATCACCATCAGCGCGGCGACCGCCATCGCGCCGCGATATGCCACCGCGAACGCTCTCTATGAAATCCGCAATTCGCGACATTCACGTCTCCATTTATGTGTGTCGAATTACCGAGCCAAGCTTGTGCGGCACCCTCGCAGCAGAGGCCGCCACGGGTTTGCAAATGCTGCGCTAAAGATCGGGCATGGTCGGCTCTAGTCGCCAATCGTGTG
>JANMII010000241.1:0-2890 GCA_031375665.1 Hyphomicrobium sp. | reverse complement strand
TGAATAACGAGCCATCACCGCGCTGCGCGGCCGCACATTCGCCGGTCAACGACGGTCGCACCGCATGCAGCCTGCCCCGACAGGATTGCGTCCCATCAAAGCGGCTTGCCAGCAGCGCCATGTCCCAACAGCAACGCTTCACGTCCCCCGATCACGGCCCTGCGAAGTGTCATCACGCTCAGAATATTTTGGCACTTCAACCTAAAACGGCCGCCCTATTGAGCGGCCGTTTTAACTTATGACCTTCTAGCGGACGCGTTGCGCTTACGCTGCCTCATCGGCCGGGCGGCGACGCCGGCGTGCTGCTGGTCCGCCAGCCGCACCATCCGGGCCCGGAATATTCGCCGACTTAGACTTTTCCTTCGCGATCAGATCGTCACGCTGGGTTGCGATCTTGCGCAACTGCCGCAGCATTCCGCCAGTGCCCGCGGGGATCAGTCGGCCGACGATGACGTTTTCCTTCAAGCCTTCCAGCATGTCGGATTTGCCGTTGACGGCCGCGTCAGTCAGCACGCGCGTTGTTTCCTGGAACGATGCGGCCGAGATGAACGAACGCGTCTGTAGCGACGCTTTGGTGATGCCAAGCAGAACCGGGTTGGCAACCGCAATGCGCTTGCCAGCTTTCTCCACCAAGGCGTTGACGTCGTCGAACTCGGTACGGTCGATCTGCTCGCCCTTGATCAAGTCGGTATCGCCTGGATCGGTGATCTCAACTTTCTGCAGCATCTGGCGAACGATCACCTCGATGTGCTTGTCGTTGATGGTCACGCCCTGCAGACGGTAGACGTCCTGGATCTCGTTGATCAGATAGTTGGCCAGTTCCTCGACGCCCTTGATGGCCAGAATGTCGTGCGGGGCTGGATTGCCGTCGTAGACAAAGTCACCACGCTCGATGCGATCACCATGCTGTACGGCGAGGCTCTTGCCGCGCGGAATGAGATATTCCGCAGACTCTTTCGTCTCGTCGTCCGGCTTGATGTGAATGCGCTGCTTGTTCTTGTAGTCCTTGCCAAACTCAACCGTGCCGGAGATTTCAGCCAGAATGGCGTGATCCTTCGGACGGCGGGCTTCAAACAACTCGGCAACACGCGGCAGACCGCCGGTAATGTCGCCCGACTTGGCGGCGGCCGTTGGAATTCGCGCCAACACGTCGCCAGCCTTGACTTCGGCCCCGCGATCAACCGACAGCACGGCATCGACCGACAGCAGGTAGCGCGCATCGCCACCGCGCGCGACCTTGATCGGCTTGCCCTTGCTGTCCTTGACAATGATCGCTGGCTTCAGTTCGTTGCCGCGTGGTGAGGTCCGCCAGTCGACGATGACGCGGTTGGACGTGCCCTTCATTTCGTCGGTCTTTTCGCGCACGGATGCGCCTTCAATCAGATCTTCGAAATCGACCACGCCGTTGGCTTCCGACAAAATCGGCCGGGTGTAGGGATCCCACTGCGCGATCTTGGTCCCGCGCTTCACGGTATCGCCTTCGTCAACGAACATGCGCGCACCGTAGGTGATCTTGTGCGTTGCCAGTTCCTTGCCCGACTGATCGGTAATGACGATTGCCATGATCCGCGACATCGCAACCAAGATGCCCTTCGAGTCCTTGGCAATCGCGCGGTTCTTGATCTTAATCGTGCCGTTGAAGTTGCTTTCGATGAACGACGAGTCGACGAGGTTGGCCGTACCGCCGATGTGGAAGGTTCGCATCGTCAACTGTGTGCCGGGCTCACCGATCGATTGCGCCGCGATCACGCCGACCGCTTCGCCGATGTTGACCGGCGTGCCGCGCGCCAAGTCGCGTCCGTAGCATTTGCCGCAGACGCCGAGTTCGGCTTCACACGTCAGAACCGAGCGGATGCGAACTTCCTGCAGTTCGGCCTTCGCGATCATTTCAGCGTGACGTTCTTCGATCAACTCGCCGTTGGCAATCAAGACTTCGCCCGACACCGGATGCTTGATGTCTTCGGCAGCTGTCCGCCCAAGTGAGCGAGCAGCCAGCGTAACGATTACCTGACCGGCATCGACGACGGCTTGAATGTTGATGCCGCCCTCGGTCTTGCAATCTTCTTCCGAGATGATCGCATCCTGCGCCACGTCCACCAGACGTCGCGTTAAGTAGCCAGAGTTCGCGGTCTTCAACGCCGTGTCGGCCAGACCCTTACGAGCGCCGTGCGTCGAGTTGAAGTATTCGAGAACAGACAAGCCTTCTTTGAAGTTCGAGATGATCGGCGTTTCGATGATTTCGCCCGACGGCTTGGTCATCAGGCCGCGCATCCCGGCGAGCTGCTTCATCTGGGCGGGCGATCCGCGCGCACCTGAATGGCTCATCATGTAGACCGAGTTGATCGGACGATCGCGGCCGGTCTTGGGATCTTTCTGGACCGTCGAAATTCGGTCCATCATTTCCTTGGCGATCAAGTCGGTGCACTTCGACCAGGCGTCGACCACCTTGTTGTACTTCTCAAGCTGCGTGATCAGACCATCCTGATACTGCTGCTCGAAGTCGCGCACTTCGGTGTTGGTCTTTTCGACAATCTTTTCCTTCGATTCCGGGATCTGCATATCGTCCTTGCCGAACGAAATCCCGGCCTTGAACGCATGATGGAAGCCCAGCGCCATGATCCGGTCGCAGAAGATCACAGTCTCTTTCTGACCGCAGTTACGATAAACCGCGTCGATCATGCCGGAGATGTTCTTCTTCGTCAGAAGCTGGTTGACGAGCGCAAACTTCACGCCCGGCTTCTTTGGCAGATTTTCGCCGAGCAGCAACCGTCCGGGCGTCGTCTCGTGGATCTCGATGATCTGCTCACCGTTTTCATCGACCGCGCGGAAGCGGCCCTTGATCTTGGCGTGCAGTGAAACAGCTTTGGCTTCAAGTGCGTGCAGAACTTCG
>JANMII010000220.1:0-10049 GCA_031375665.1 Hyphomicrobium sp. | reverse complement strand
CGAGGTCAGCGTCACACCATTTTTCGTCAGCTCGCGTTGGATCGCAGTGGTCAACGTACTGCTGCCATCACCCGGCGCGCCGACAACCGTTGGCACCATCGTCGTGATCGGACCGCTGGGTTCAATGCTGCCCGTGGTCTGCGTTGCGGCTGGCGAGGCAAGTGCTGCTGGTGACGCCGCCGCTGTCGTCAACGGAGCCGCGCGGGCAGCCGATGGACCCGCCGCCGATGCTGACGCTGACGCGACAGTGCCGGATGATCCAGCTAACGGCGCGGCGCTGGCGACGGGGACGCTGGAGCTGCCAGGAAGCCAGCTCGCGATCTGCGATGCCGTCTTGTCGGCAATGCTCTGCACGATTTGCGGCGTGACGGCTGACCATGGATCCTTGGCGGTGCCACCAGCGACCTCTTCGCCAGTGATTCGATTAACGCGACGGCCCGCTTGATCGGTGACGTCCCAGATGTAGGACACCTTCGAGCCGGCCTTCTCGCGCGCCGCCACGACGTAACCGCGCAGCGTGTATTCGCTGGCGGCGTTTGCTGCCGTTGCGACCGTGATCCGGTTGCGTTCAAGGGACGACGTCAGCTGCGTTTGCAGATCGCGTGCGACGGTCTCGGGCGAGCCGATGATCGGCGCAATTTGAATGCGGGCGAGCTGGCTGGTTCCGGGTGCCCCGGGCGGCGAGGTCAACGACGTTTGAGGCGAAGCTCCGCCGTTGCTCAGAACGTTATTGGCCGATTCACAGCCAGCCAATCCAACAGCAATCATCGCGATCGCAGCCGCCGATTTGACTGACATCCGTGCGCCGAATGCTAAAGCAGAGTTCAAGGTCGTCACGCTGACGTCCCCCCGTTATCCAACCGCACACTTCCGGCGACCAGTGCAACATGCCCCGCGGTCAAACTCCAAACAAACGATCCGGTACTCTGATGAAAGCTGTAAGTCACGGTCCGAGCGCCCGTCCAGATGGCAACTGAGCAAAAATGTGGTCGCCCCCCGTAAACGCGCGAACTGTAATCACTCGGCTGTGGATTGTGCAGTTAAGCCACGACAATGGCAGAGATTTGGCGACCGTAATCGGGCTCATTTCGCTGCGTTGAGCGGCGATAGCTGAAAAATTGCGATTCGTTGCTGTGGGTGCAGACGGCGCGGCTCTCGACCGCGGCCAGCCCAAGGCCCGTGAGCTCGTCCACGATGAAGGCAGCCAAATCGAAATGCGGTTTGGTGCTGCCGGGCGGGATAATAAAATAGCGCGCATTCATAAGGTCCTTGAGCAGGAATGCAGCTTCGAAATCCAAGCTCACTTCATAGGCCGCTTGCCCGATGCAGGGTCCGACAGCTGCCACGATGCGCTGGCGTTTGGCGCCAAGACGTTCCATTTCGACAATCGTGCTCGGGAGAATGCCGGCCAACGCGCCACGCCAGCCAGCGTGCGCGGCGGCGACGACGCCGACGTCTGGATCGGCAAACAACACCGGCCCGCAATCGGCCGTCAGCACGCCAATCGCCAAGCCCTTGGCTTTGGTCACCACGGCATCGGCCTTGGGCAGATGCTCGCGCGGAATGGCCCCTGTGACGGTCCGCGCCGTGGTGCCATGCTCCTGATAGAGCGTCACCACGTGGCCGCCACTCGCGCCAAGATGGGCTGCCACCCGTCGCCGATTTTCGATGACATCATCGGCTGCGTCCGCCGATCCCAGGCCGCAGTTGAGCCCGCCATAAACGCCGCCGGAGACGCCGCCGTCGCGGGTGAAAAAGCCGTGCCGAATGGTGGGGTGCGCCGACAGTATTGGCGCTTCGAGTGCATGTAACATGCAAACGTTATGGAACCGACGCGGCACCGCTGTCCAGATCTCCCGCGCGTACGATCAGCAACTTAGCAGTCGGATCAAAGGCAGCGTCCGACCTTAAATCACGGCTGCGGCAAAACCCGGCAGTGGCGCGAGCGTGGCACTGCGAACCCCGATGACCTTGAACCGCGTGCCCATGCCGTTGGGGGCCATCAGGCGCGCGATCCCGCCCTCAATCTCGGCGGCTCGCTGCGGGTTGGCTGCCATCAGCCGCGATGCCCGCTCGACGATGCCAAGCGCATGCAGATATTCTGCCTGGGTCACTGGACCATCGAGGGCAAAGCCTGCGTGATGCAGCGCGATTGCCAAATCGTGGAAATTGACGTGCGTGGTCAGATCAGCTTCGCCCGGTGACTGGAACGGGCTTTCGTAGGCGTGTTGGCGCAGGGCCTGCAACGTATCGCCGGATGCTGCATGGGTATGGCCGTAGTCAATAATCACGGCGGCCAGCGGTCCGCCCGTCGCAACTGACTTCAATGCGGCGGCGAACCGGTCGTACTCCAGAGTTTCGACGACAGCGCCCAGCGGCGCGTCGGCAAACCGGATATCGAGCGCCGGGTTGGTCGTGCCGTCGGGTGTCAGCGTGAAAACGAAATGGCCCTGATGATCGAGACCCACGGCCCGCATCCGCCAACCGTCCGACGTTCTCACCCACTGCGTTGCTGGCCAGCTGTCGAGAAACTCGTTAGCGATGATGATCGCTGGAGCCTCGAACCCAGCGAGATTCTGCCCCCACGTGACGGCGATCGGACAGTCGGCAAGCGCGGTGCGCTGTTCGGCCTGCAGCGTGTCACTCATTTCAATCAAGTGGACGCTGGCGGCGGCAACGAAGCCTGGCACGACGCGTGCTGCGCGCACGGCATCGCGCATCAGCGTCCCGCGGCCGGGGCCATATTCGACCAGTCGCACCGACGGTGGTGCCCCCATAATTTGCTGCCACACGATGGCCGACCACAGCCCGATCAATTCGCCAAATGTCTGACTAATGTCGCTGGCTGTGATGAAATCGCCATCGCGGCCAAACACGGTGCGCGTCGCATAATAGCCGTGCTGGGGATCCCACAGACAGTGGGCCATATAGGTTGCAATTGGCATCGGACCATCGCGCGCGATCGTGTCGGCTAAGATCAACGCCAGAGGTGTCGACGGACGGTTCGGGCTCGACCCGCTCATGCGCTGGGCTTTGGCTTGGGGCTGTCAATCGGTTGCGCTCGCTGTGCCGCAACAATCAACATGGCGCCAATCGCGATCATCGGCAGCGAGTAAAATTGGCCAGCTGTAAATGGACCGATGTTGAGGAAATGTCCCTCGTGGGGTTCCCGGAAAAATTCAGCGAATGAGCGCGCCAAGCCGTAGCCGAGCAAGAAAGTTCCAGCTACCAGGCCCGGCCGTTTCAATGCACCGGTGTGATGGGTCAAAATCCGTAATACGATGAACAACGCCAAGCCTTCGAGCGCTGCCTCATAAAGCTGGCTTGGATGACGCGGGGTTGGCTCAAGCGTTGGGTGAAAGGCGGCGGCCTGCGGGAACACCATTGCCCACGGTGCATCGCTGACGCGGCCGAAAAGTTCGCCGTTGATGAAGTTCGCTATCCGACCAAAAAACAGGCCGATCGGATTGGCGGCTGTGCAAACATCCATCGCGGACAGCGCTGAGAAGCCATTTAGGCGCGCGAACAGGACAATGGCCAACGCCGACCCGACGAGGGCACCATGAAAGCTCATGCCGCCCTTCCAGACCGCCGGAATGTCGGCTGGGTTCGACAAGTAATACGCCGGCTCGTAGAAAAACACGAAGCCTAGTCGGCCGCCAAGAATGACACCGATGGTGATGTAGAACAGCAAATCGTCGACCCGCTCAACGCCGAACGGGGCCTGGCCATTTGGCCAAAGGGCTCGTGTTTGAAGCAGCCGACGGACATACGCCCAGCCGATCAGAAGGCCGGCCATATAGGCCAAGCCGTACCATTTGATCGATACGGGTCCGACGCTGAATGCGACAGGATCGATATGCGGGAACGACAGGGTCGCAAGCGTGATCATGCCTTACTCCATTCATCAGACATTCAGCGACCAGACACCGACCAAATAGCGACCAGACCACGACACGGCACAGGCAGGACAGCCGCCAACCCGGCCGATGTTGTAGGCGCGTCACCGGTCGCCAGTTCCCACGCGGCATGCGGCACGTCACCAAGGCATCGTCCACGACGCAGATCGCGACCGGCCAAGACGAGCGGTGCCACATCCGGTTTTGCGCCCAGCGTGAGGGCTTGTTCGGGATACCCCGGTCAAAGTCAAGGCGCTGCAAATTGTACCGACACGGCAGCTCGAGCCTTGCGCCGCGCCGTTCCGGTCGCCATATTTGGGAGAGACGAACAGATATTTGGAACGGCCCATGACCCAGACGACCAATCGTATCTTTGATGACTTCGCCAAGTTGATGACGGACGCGGCCGGTGCCGCCGACGGCATGAAACGAGAGGCGGAGGTCGTGTTCAAGGGCCAAGCCGAGCGTTTCTTGCGATCGATGGATGTCGTCGCGCGTGAAGACTTTGAGGCCGTCAAGGCGATGGCGCAAAAAGCCCGCGAAGAGAACGACGCGCTGGCGGCGCGTATTGCGGCACTTGAAGCCAAACTCGCGTTGCGTTGAGGCAGCGTTCGGTTCGCTGATCATTGGACGAGTCACGCGCGCGAACCCCTGACCGCTTGTTTTGCAGTGAACGCAAGATGGGGCCTGCGGCATCCACAAGCGCGTTCGATGTTGTCACCAGAAAAGCGCTTTTGTGCCGTCCTAACCGCGTCCTGATCGGCGAGGACGCTGCATTGCCACTTTGCCCGTGGACAAGGCAAAAGCGCCAGCCGGGGCTGGCTTGCGACTCGCGACCTGCTCTGTTTTCGTCCAGCCACGTTGCAGTGTTGTTGCTTCACGACATCCGCGTTGAATTTCACACGCGAGCCTGCGGGACACTGCGGCGCGCTGGGCCACTTTCGGCCCCAGCACTGGGAAGGGAATTTGATTTATGGCTTCGTCGGAACGCAGCTACGAGCGGGTCACCAATCCGATCGACCTTATCGAGCAGCTTGCTTTGGGCCATGACTGGCCAACCGAACGCTCCAGCGACGATGAACTGACATTGATCGTAGCCGGCACCTGGGCCGACTATCACGTCTCACTCAATTGGCGCGATGACTTGGAAGCGCTGCATCTCGCCTGCGCCTTCGACTTCCGTGTGCCCGACAACCGCCTGACCGAAATGTATCGGTTGGTGGCCCAAATCAATGAGCAGCTATGGCTCGGCCACTTCGATTTGTGGACTCAGGAAGGCCTCGTCATGTTCCGCCACGCGCTGCTGCTGAATGGCGCTGTGGCCACCACTCGGCAATGCGAAGCAATGCTGAAAGCAGCGCTCGAAGGCTGCGAAAAATACTACCAGGCCTTCCAGTTCGTCGTCTGGGCGGGTAAAGAAAGTCGCGAAGCATTGGTCTCGACCATGTTTGAAACGCAGGGCCAAGCCTAAACCAAATCGGCTAACGGCTAATCAGCCTCAGACACACCAGCCTCACGCCGAAGCCTTCGGCCGCTTCACGCAGGAACCCGCTATCCGTATTCGTTCGCGGGTGGCGCCATTATGATCCTTATGCGCAACAGCAAGCAAAGCGGTTATCTCGAGAGCTAACGACTGCGCCACTTGTCCTGCGATTGGCATGACCATGACTGATACGCTCAGCGCTCTGATTGATGATCGTCCTATCGTGCTGGCGGGAGCTGGCAAGATGGGAGCGGCCTTATTGGCTGGCTGGTTGCAAGGCGGTGTGAAGGCCGCGCAGATTATCGTGCAAGATCCAGCACCTTCGACCGACATTGCGGCACTGGCGCGACATCACGCCATCCGCCTTGAGCCGTCGCTGGCGTCCCTCGCCGATGCACCGAGCGTCATTGTCGTTGCCGTCAAACCGCAAGCCATGGACGCTGCATTCCCACCATTGGCTCGCTTGGCTGGATCTTCAACTGTGATCCTGTCGATCGCGGCTGGTAAATCGATCGCGAGCTTCGAGCGACACTTGGCGGCTAACTGTGCCGTCGTGCGCGCCATGCCAAACACACCGGCCAGTATCGGTCGCGGCATCACCGGTGCTGTTGCCAACGCGCACACGACGAACGCGCAGCGCAATCTGTGTCACGCACTGCTTTCGGCCGTCGGTGATGTCATTTGGCTAGCCGATGAAACCTTGATCGATGCCGTCACTGCCGTATCGGGATCGGGACCG
Source organism: Hyphomicrobium sp. (assembly GCA_031375665.1). Lineage (GTDB taxonomy): Bacteria > Pseudomonadota > Alphaproteobacteria > Rhizobiales > Hyphomicrobiaceae > Hyphomicrobium_B. The sequence continues at coordinate 3,928 of JANMII010000220.1, read as the reverse complement.
GCGTATGTGTTCTGGCTCACCGAGACCATGGCTGAAGCCGGTCGCCGCGCTGGGCTCGACGCCGCGACCGCAATGCGGCTCGCGCGCGCCACGGTGTCGGGCGCTGGCGAAATGATGGCGAGATCCGCTGATGCAGCATCCGTGTTGCGCCAGAACGTAACGTCGCCAGGTGGCACCACCGCTGCCGCACTCGCGGTCTTGATGCGCGAGCCCGACGGGCTGCAAGATTTGATGTCGGACGCGATCGCAGCCGCTCAAAAGCGCAGTCAGCAGCTGGGCTCCTAGCGACGCACGAATTAGATGTAGGTCACAGCGGCAATGAAATGATCGCCCGCAGCCCGCCCATTGAGCTTTCGCCAAGCGCGATCTCGCCGCCGTGGCTCTTGGCGATATCGCGGGCGATGGCGAGGCCGAGGCCGCTGTTGCCCTCGTCCTGATTGCGTGCGTGATCGAGCCGATAAAACGGTCGAAACACGTTGGCGCGCTCGGCTGCGGGAATGCCTGGACCGTTGTCATCGACCTCGATGCGGACCCACTGCCCCTCTGTTGCAGCCCGGATCACGATCTGATCGCCAAACCGCGCCGCGTTAGAGACGAGGTTGGCAATCGCGCGCTTCAGCGCCTGTCGTTTCAGCGGCAACACAAGGTCGGAGCGGCGTCGTCGCAATTTCAATTCGATCGTGCTGCCGTAGATCTGCGCGTCGTCGCAAATCTCTTCCAACAGTTGGCGCAAGTTCGTTGGCTTGGCTTCTTCACCGCCGTCGCCCTTGGCGAAGGCCAAATAATCCTCAAGCATGTGCTGCATTTCATCGACGTCTGACGATAGCGCTCGCGTTTCGGCCGTATCGCCGAGCAAAGCGAGCTCAAGCTTGAAGCGGGTCAAAACGGTTCGCAAATCATGACTAACACCAGCCAGCATGGTGGTGCGCTGCTCGACATGGGTCTTGATGCGATCGCGCATCTGCAAAAACGCGACGGCAGCTTGGCGAACTTCGCGGGCGCCCCGCGGCCTGAAATCCTCAGAAATCGACCGGCCTTTACCAAATGCATCGGCAGCATCAGCGAGCCGGAGAATGGGTCGGATCTGATTGCGTAAAAACAAAATCGAGACGGTCAGCAAAATCACTGATGTGCCGACCATCCAAAGCAAAAAGATATGCGAGTTGGACGCATAGGTCTGAGTGCGGGTCGCGATGAAGCGCAAAATCACGTCATCGAGTTTGACGCGGATCTCAACATTCTTGGTCTGTCCAACCGTGTCGATCCAGAACGGCAGTTGCACGTTGCGGCGGAGTTCGTCAGACAGCGCTCGGTCGAGCAAAGCAAAGAACGGCTTTGGACCTGGCGGAGGCAAATCACCGGCGGGCAAAACCTCCATTGTCAGGTTCAGCCGCTCGCGTGCCAAATCGATAATTCTCTGCGGACCGTCCTGCTTTGGAACGGTGTTGTAGACTTCAATCAACGCCGAGATATCGCGCGCCGTTGCCTCCGATAATCGCCGCGTCACCGCTTGCCAATGGCGTTCCATGAAGGCGAACGCGATCACGCCCTCCAGCACAACGATCGGGGTAATGATGATCAGCAGTGCGCGGGCATAAAGCCCCTTGGGCAGCAATTCAGACAACACGCCGGTGATCTGCGCGAGTTTGGGATCATCGCGCAGACGGCGAAACCATGTTGGCTGAGCTGCCGCCACATCTGAGTTGGTTTCGCGGGCAACAGCCATCGGCTTCCTGGGTTGGGTGTGCGCGCGAGCTTAGCAAAAGTGCCGGCCGCGCGGCGCGCATCGTCAGTCGGTGTACAGAATGTATCCCTTACCACGGACGGTTTGCAGATAAACCGGGTTCGAGGGATCAGCCTCGATCTTGCGGCGAAGGCGATTGATTTGAACGTCAATGGCGCGTTCGCTGCCAGTGTTCTCGTCATTCGACAATTCGTGGCGCGGTACCGCAATCGCAATGCGTTGCGCAAACAATCGCATCATGTCGCGTTCGCGTTCGGTCAGCTTGATGGCTTCGTCGTCGCGTTTCAGCTCGCCGCGCGCGATATTAAACACGCACGTCCCCATCCGAATATCGTCACGCGGTGCCGATGATTGTTGACCGCGTCGCAGAATATTGCGGATCCGCAGCAGCAGCTCACGCGGCTCAAAGGGCTTCGATATGTAATCGTCGACGCCAGCCTCCAGACCTGAAATCCGATCTTCGGTTTCAGCCAGAGCTGTCAGCATGCAGATCGGGACCGGGCGCGTCTGCTTGAGATCGCGGGCGAGGCTTAAGCCGCTCTCGCCTGGCATCATCACGTCAAGTAACACGAGGTCGAACGACAGGCCGCGCATGAAGGCACGCGCTGCAGCAGCGTCGGCTGCTTCGGTGACGCGAAAGCCGTGGCTGACCAGAAAGCGGCCGAGCAGCGCGCGGATTTTTTGGTCATCGTCGACGACGAGAATGTGTGGGGCGTTGTCGAGGATCGGCTCAGAGCGCGCGGTCGCGAGCGGAGATTTCATTCAGAGCCTCCGTTGGCTTCGCGGCCATCGCCACGCTTGGCGCTGCCCAACAGCTGGGCGACATGCGGCCGATCTTCATCGGCGATCATCGCGAATAAAAATTTCTGCGCGAGCACGTCAGCGCCTGGGCCCAAGCTCGCTAGCGCGCTTTGCAGACGCTTGATTTGAATGTCGGTGAGCTTGTCTGTCAAACGCGCACCTTTGGCCGAGACGTAAAGGCGACGCTCGCGGCGGTCGGCATCGCCTGCACGCTGGATAATGAAGCCTTCATCGATCAACTGCTTTAGGACCCGGGCGAGGCTTTGCTTGGTGATTTTCAAGATATCGAGAAGTTCGGCCACTTTGAGACCAGGGTGGCGATGCACAAAATGTAGAACGCGATGATGGGCGCGGCCGAAATTGTATTGCGCGAGAATGGCGTCGGGATCACAGGTGAAATCACGATAGGCGAAATAAAAGAGTTCAGCGCAAGCCACAAGATCCGGTCGCGGCGCTGTTGGTGTGCCATGAGCTGATTGACTTGATTTTGTGGCGCTCTGGAGCACGGGGACGGCACCATTCAGTTCATTAGAAAATATGTCAGTCATATTGACACATTGGTCTCGATTGGTATGTATTTCAAGTCGAAATGTCCGATCAGCCCTCGCCGATTGCGGCGACGGATAACGGTATATTGACGACGATAGCCGTGAGACACCCGGGTGTCTCAACCTCAATTGATACTTAGCGATACTTGGTCGTCGACGTCAGTTGCTCGCGCGACGTTCGCTCTCGCGTCGACGTCCGCTAGTCAGACAACTGGCAATCCGGTAAGCACAACCACACTTGACCATCTGCGGTAATCGTCGCGATGGCATTCGGCAAGGACTTGATATTGGCATGGCAGACCTGGTTCCCTATCACGATCGCGATGGCCTGATTTGGTTCGATGGAGCCATGGTTCCGTGGCGCGACGCACAGGTTCATTTGCTGACCCATGCCCTACACTATGCCAGCGCCGTATTCGAAGGCGAACGCGCTTATGGCGGCGAGATATTCAAGCTCACGGATCATTCAAAGCGCCTCATCGAGGGCGCGAAGATCATGGATTTCGATATTCCCTACACGGTTGATCAAATCGATCAGGCCTGTCGCGACGTGGTCGCAGCCAACAACCTGACCGACTGCTACGTCCGCCCGATCACGTGGCGCGGCAGCGAACAAATGGGCGTGTCGGCCCAGCAGTCAAAAATTCATCTGGCCGTTGCGGCTTGGACCTGGGGCTCGTATTTCCCCATGGAACAGCGGCTAAAAGGCATTCGCCTGACGCACGCGACGTACCGCCGACCAGATCCTGCCTGCGCTCCGTGCAAGGCTAAAGCCGCTGGCCTCTATATGATCTGCACGATCGAAAAACATCGCGCCGAGCGGGCTGGGTATTCG
>JANMII010000180.1:0-5700 GCA_031375665.1 Hyphomicrobium sp. | reverse complement strand
GGTGTGCCTCTGGGTAACGCTGCAGACCCCGGCACCGAACAAGCGCGGATTTTTCCCGGAACGGGCGTGATGGCGAACCCTGTCACAGGCCAAGCGTTAGTGGCGCCACAATCACAAGCCAGTGGCGTTTCGAACCAGAGCACCGTGACCGGCGCAGGCGTGACGCTGAACTTGGAAAACGCCAAACCGTCTGAGGCCGCAAAAGCCATTTTAGGCGACGTCTTGGGTGTCACGTATGTTGTCAGCGATCAGATTAAAGGTACGATCACACTCAACACGGTGCGACCCGTCAACTCGACGGATTTGCTGCAGATTTTTGAGTCCGTTCTCGCAACCGTCGATGCCGCCATTCTCGTCGACGGCGGCGTTTATAAGGTGGTGCCGGTCGAAGAAGCGATTGCCGCTGGCAAGCCGCTGATTGCGCGCGGTCAGGCAGCGCGGCGCGTGCCGGGCGTCGCGACCCAGATCATTCCACTGCGCTATGTCGCGGCGGCGGAGATGGAGCGCATTCTAAAATCGATTGCGCCACAAAGTTCGATTGCGCGGATCGATACTGGCCGAAACCTGTTGCTCGTCTCGGGTAAGGCAACCGACCTGCAGTCGATGATCGATACCGTCAACATTTTCGATGTCGATTACATGCGCGGCATGTCCTTCGGTATTTTTCCGATTGAGACGAACGATCCAGTTGCCATCGCGCAAGAACTCGATGTCGTTTTTGGCAACGACAAACCAAGCCCGACGAAGGACATCGTCCGTTTCGTGCCCAACACGCGGCTAAAAGCCATTTTGGTCATGACATCGCGAAAAGAGTATTTGAAGAAAGCCGAAACCTGGATTTCGCGCATCGATCTTGCCGGCAGGGCAACCGAGAAACAGGCATTCGTCTATCACGTGCAGCATCGTACTGCCGCCGAGGTGGCGTCGTTGTTGCAGAAGGTCTACGCGCCGCCCAAATCACAAACATCGATCGCGACTGCACTGTCGACACCGCAGACCACCGGCGCGCTCGCCGCTGATGATCGCAGCCCTGACGGCTTGTCGGTTGCACCGGTGCAAGCGCCGCCCAGTCCGATTGCGAATCCTGCTGGTGGCCAAGGCCCGCTGAGTGCTGCATCCCCGACGTCATCGCTTGCGGCAGCGCCGTCGCCGGGTGACGATAGCGCCGTGGCCAACGAAGACGGCTCTGCAAGCACCGCGCCGATAATCGCCACAACCGCCATCCAAACTGATGACCGCACGAGCGGCATTTCCATCGTACCGGACGAATCAAGCAACGCGGTCGTGATCTCGGCAACGCCAGCCGAACTCAAGCGGATCAAGCAAATCTTGACCCAAATCGATGTCATGCCGCGGCAGATCTTAATCGAAGCGACAATCGCCGAGGTGACCCTCAACGATGATTTGAAGTTCGGTCTGCGCTGGTTCTTCGAAAAAGGCTCAAACGAATTTCGCTTTACTGACAGCGCGCTCGGCGTCATCGCGCCGACGTTTCCAGGCTTTTCGTACTTTCTCAATCTGGCCAACGTTCAAGTGGCAATCAACGCCTTGGCGACGATCACCAACGTCGACATCGTGTCGTCGCCGTCGCTGATGGTCATGGACAACAAGAAGGCCGTGCTCCAGATCGGCGACGAGGTGCCGATCGCAACCCAGTCAGCAGTCGGCGTGGTGACGCCCGATGCGCCGATCGTCAACGCGATTTCGTTTCGCAACACCGGTGTGATTTTATCGATCACGCCGCGCGTGTCAGACAACGACCGCGTGCTGCTTGAGATCGAGCAGGAGGTCAGCGACGTCAAGCCGACGACCTCATCAACCATCGACTCGCCGACGATCCAGCAGCGCCGCATCAAAACTACGGTGACGGTCAAGAACGGCGAAAGCATCATCCTCGCCGGGCTAATGCAGGATCGCGCAACGCGGGATCGCGATCAGATTCCACTGATGGGAGATATTCCTTTTATCGGCAATGCCTTCAAGAACAAGCAAGACACCATTGCCCGCACCGAGCTTCTGATCGCGATCACACCGCATGTCGTCAAAGACGACGCCCAAGTCGGCCAGATTGCAGCCGAGTTTCGCGACCGGATGAATTTCACCACACGTCCGCAACGCGAAACGCCGCCTGAGCATCGCGAAACGTTTGATCGGTTGGCGAGGTAGGAAACGGTATGACAACGCGCGGTGTTCGGACAGTCGAGGTGTTGAGATCGGTGGGCGCAGGCACGGTCGTGGACGCCATCCAGCGCGGCCTTGGCGTGGCCTTGATCATCGCGAGTGCCGTGGCCATCGGTGACACAGCGTTGGCTGAAGCGGCTGGCGACACTGGCGGGTACTACGTCCCGGCACCGGTTTACGTTCCAGAACCGGTTGTGGAAGCACGCGGCTGCTATTTCTATCGCGGCCGCCGAACGTGCGGGCGCTACTGCTACATTGAAGTCGATGGCAAGCGGTACTGTCGCGATCGTCCGCGCGAAGCCTACCCGCAGGGCGTGATCGACGGTCCGCTTTACGTGCCAGGACCGAGCATGAAATAGCAGAGGGCAATCCATTTGACCCAAACAGCAGGGTTTGCCATCAAGTGGGTCGCGCGGTCGGTGTGGTGGCTTTTCGCCAAGGTCAGTGGTGGAGAGGGCTGGTTTCGAACCAGCGTAGGCGAAGCCAACGGATTTACAGTCCGTCCCCTTTAACCACTCGGGCACCTCTCCATGTCGCCTGCGGGCGGCAAACGTTGCCAAGTCCGAAACGAAACAGCCCTGCCGAGCCGGCAGGGCCATCCCTCGCGTTATCTTCATGCGCCCCTTCCCTGTCAATCAGAAAAGCGGCAATGTCGGGGAACATCCGATGTCAGGCGTGACGCGACCTCGATCACCCAGTGATCCCGCATTTGCGCGCGCCAACTGTTCGATCAAAAGTGAGACCTAGCGTGGTCAAAGAGCCAACTCGGAAGCCATGGCGAGCTGCCCCAGAACGACCGTCGACGCGCCAGAGTTCAGCACGTGCTGCGGGCGAACCTGTCCGCGAGCAGACCGACCCGGATGGCGGCAAGTTTTCCAAACCCGGCGAAGGTCGCAAGCGACCGCCATATGTGCCGCCAACTCGCCACAAGCCCCATCGCCATGAACGCCGCGAGCGGGCGCGTGAGCGGGATCGCGATGATGATGATGGCCCGCTGCGGTTGTTTGGCATTCATCCGGTCGAGGCTGCGTTGCGCAATCCGGCCCGACGTATCACGCGCTTGATGGCGACAGAAAATGCAGAGCGCCGATTGATCGACGCCATAGGTCCGCTGCCGCTCAAGGTTGAGGAAACAACGCCGCGCGATCTCGACCGTATTCTCGGTGCTGACGCCGTCCATCAAGGTGTCATGATCGAGACCGAGCCACTTCCCGAGCCCGATTTCCAAAGCCTCATAGAAAACGCCAAGGGCCGGCCGTTGTTGGTGCTCGATCAGGTCACCGATCCCCACAATGTCGGCGCGATCCTTCGGTCGGCGGCAGTCTTCGGCGCATCTGGGCTCGTCATGACGCGGCGGCACAGCCCACCGCTCAATGGCGTGCTGGCGAAATCGGCATCAGGCGCGCTCGAACTGGTGCCGGTTGCGTTGGTCGGCAATCTGGCGGCGGCCTTGGCTGAGTTGAAAGATGTCGGCTTCACGCTGATCGGATTGGATGGGACGGCCGAGACCGCGCTTGAAGCGACCGATTGGTCACGGCCAACCGCGTTGGTCATGGGCGCTGAGGGCAAGGGCCTGCGGGAACTGACACAGAAACTGTGCCATGTGCTGGCGCGAATTACGACTGACGGCCCGATTGCAAGTCTCAACGTTTCAAACGCAGCGGCGGTCGCGCTGCACTGCGCGGCACTGGCGCGCCAATCCCCCAAGATATAATTGCCCGCCAACAAGCCGACGCGATCGGCTCGCGTCGGCGACATGTTTGGCGTGATGGGACCAAAGGGTTATTCGCAGATCAGCGGCCGCTCGCAGACGTAGCGCCCGCCACGGCATACCGTATCGCCCCAACGATTTTCAAAGCATCGGCGGCCACTCCAATGGCATTCGCGTGGTCCGCGATAGCAAGCATCTTCGTCATCGTAGGCTGAGTAGTGCCGTGGGCCGTCGTAGTCGCGTGCGTTGGCTGCGGCACCGAGAATGCCAAGACCGATGATGCCGGCTGCGATGCCCAAACCAACACCGTGACCACGACGCGCTTCAGCGTTAGGAGCCGCTGAGACAGCGAAGCCGAACGCCATTACGAGTGCCATGACGGCGTGCGTGAATTTTTTCAACATGGATCGTCTCCCGAGCTGGAAGCGCCACATCGACCATCAGCGTGGCTCGAAATGTGGTGCGCTTTAGGCTGCACATACCACCGCCGTCGCGCGCGGCGCGAACTGCGATAGCCGCAGCCTGATGTCCACCACATGAATAGGGCGTGAACACGATGACTTGCGGCCATTCAGTGGCTTGCATCGATCAAACGCGAGGCGTCAATGGCGCGGGATCGGTGGCTGAAATCACCAGTCGCCGCGTCGATGGCCACCATGATGGCGGCGATGCCATTGGACGTGCCGGTAATGACGCCGAGGAGCACCCCAGGCCGCATAGTACGGCGGCAGGTGGCCACCAAAACGCTTGATCTGCGGATGACCCCAATAGTGTGAGTTGTAGTAGGGATAATAGCCGCGCGGCTCGGAGCGATAAGCATACCGGTCGGTGACGCCGTGTTGGATGTAGCTGTGGCGATAGCGCGGGTAATAAACCCAGTGTCGAACGGTCCGCTCGGTGCCCCAGCCAGCGGGCTGGTCGGGACGGTCCCAATGAAACGCCGCCGCTTGCTGCGGGGCGGCGGTCACCAGGCCAGCGAAAATCGCCAGCATGGCGAGCAAGCTCTTGATACGCATTACAAAACTCCTCGTTTTCCCGCACGCTTCATCGATCAACAAACGCGCGGCGATCTGCGGGGACGGTGGTGTAAAATAACTAACGCTATGTGAACCATCACGCCGTCATCTGTCAGCATGGTTTATGGAACTTAACGGCTGCAGACAGAGCGACGCCCAAGGGTGTGGCCAGGCCGCGATATCACCAAATAAATTAACCGTTTACCCGGGTTTGACGCTGCCTGGCACTGGTGGAATCTGGCCGTCCGATGTCACCTCGTCTCGTCGGCGGCTTGCGATTCTGCGGCGAGATCCATGGGCGAGTTTGCGATCGTCGGGATCGCTGGCGAAACGGCGTTGCTGCCTCACACACCGATACCGCATCACGAATGCGGGCACAGGAATTGGGACGACCGACAGTGGCGCGGCGCAAGCATCAACCAGAGACCGATCGTCAACGCATGACGTCGGCGATGCGTCGGCTCGAAAATCTCATTCTTGATCCCGGTCCTGGCATCATTGCTGCGGACGCGTCAGATGCGGCGCTAACGCTGCTCGGTGGTGGCACGGTTGGCGACCAGCAGGGCTTCGATGGTCAGACTGGCGGTCATCAGACTGGCGCCACTGACACTAACCTAACTGGCGACGCTGTAAGTGCTTCGCGCGAAACACTGGCTGCGCAGGATCGCCACAACAAGGCGATGATGACCGCGGATAGCAGCGCCGTAATTGACACCACTGGAATTCAAGCAAAGCGGCGCACACCGCCGCGCCGGCGGCCGCAAGCCTTCAGTGAAACACCGACGATTGGCC